>DATIFV010000214.1:0-12624 GCA_035455085.1 Candidatus Methylomirabilota bacterium
GGTCTTGGGATCGCGGTCCACCAGCCGGTCGTACATGTGCTCGACCATGTTGTTGGTGGTCCAGTCCACGATCGTGTTGGGCAGGAGCGTGCGCGGCTCGGCCGCGAAGGCCACCACGACCTCCTTGGCGCGGGCCCGGTCCTGGGCGAGACCGGGCGCGGCGAGGCCGAGGGCCACCGCGATCGTGAGCAGAAGCGTCGTGAAGCGCGTCATGGAAACCTCCTCGTTGACGGCACGGTTACACGCGGAACCGGGGATCCAGCACGTCGCGCAGCCAGTCCCCCACCAGGTTGATGCCGAGCGCGGTGAGCGCCAGCGCCGCGCCCGGGAAGGCGGCCAGCCACCAGGCCACGTAGAGATAGTCGCGGCTCTCCGAGAGCATGCTACCCCACGCCGGCGTCGGGGGCTGCACCCCGAAGCCGAGGAAGGAGATCGCGGCCTCGGCCACGATGAACTGGGCGAACTGCAGGCTGGCCACGATGACGATGGACGGCGCCACGTTGGGCAGGATGTGCCGGAAGAGGAGCCGCGCCCGCCCGAGGCCCAGGGCCTGGGCCGCGTGCACGAACTCGCGCTCCTTCACCGACAGCACCTCCCCCCGGACCACGCGAGCATACACGACCCAGCCCGCCACGGACAGGCTCACGATGATGTTGCGCAGCCCGAGGCCCACGATCGCGTTGATGGTGAGGGCGAGCAGGATGAACGGGAAGGAGAGCTGCACGTCGGCCACTCGCATGAGCACCGCCCCGAGCCAGCCCTCGAAGTAGCCGGCGAGCAGGCCGAGCAGCCCGCCCACCACCGCGGTGAGCAGCACGCAGCAGATCCCGATGAAGAGGGCGACCCGGGTGCCGTAGAGCACGCGCGCGAGCAGGTCGCGGCCGAGCTGGTCGGTGCCGAGCGGGTGCCCGGGGGTGCCGGGCGGCTTGAGGCCCAGCGCGAAGTCGCTCTCCAGCGGGTCGTGGGCCACCAGCAGCGGCGCGGCCACCGCGGCCACCACCACGAGGGCGGCGATGGCCAGGCCGAGCACGCCGCGGCCGTGTCGCCGGAGGAACGTGCTCATGCGCGGGCCCGTCGCGTGCGCGGGTCGAGCCAGCCGTAGAGCAGGTCCACCGCGAGATTGATCAGGGTGTAGGTGACCGAGAACACGAAGACCGCGGCGAGCACCACCGGGAAGTCGCGGTTGAGCAGGGCCTGCACGGTGAGGCGCCCGAGCCCGGGCCAGGCGAAGATGGTCTCGGTGATGACCGCGCCGCCCAGGAGCTGGCCGGTGTCGAGGCCGGCGAGGGTCACGATCGGGATCGCCGAGTTCTTGAGCGCGTGCTTGGCGATGACGATCCGCTCCGCGAGGCCCTTGGCCCGCGCGGTGAGGACGAACTCCTCGTTGAGGGTGTCGAGCACCGACGAGCGCGTGAGGCGAGCCATGCGCGCGGCATAGAAGGACGCGAGCACCACGCACGGCATCACGAAGTGGAGCGCGCCGCCGGTGCCCCCGGTGGGCAGCCAGCCCAGGCGCACCGAGAAGAGGTAGATCAGCATGAGGCCGAGCCAGAAGCCGGGGACGGCCTGCCCCAGCACCGCGGCCCCCATGCCGAGGAAGTCGATGGCCGAGCCGCGGCGCACCGCCGACAGCACCCCGACCGGCACCGCCACCAGGAAGGTGAGCGCGAGCGCGGTGAGCCCGAGCCGGAGGGTGGCGGGCAGCCGCTCCAGGACGAGGCCGAGGGCGTCCTGCTTGTAGCGCAGGGACTCGCCGAAGTCCCCGAGCGCCGCCCGCCCGACGAAGCGGGCGTACTGCACGGGGAGCGGGTCGTTGAAGCCCAGGCGCTCGCGGAACTCGGTCAGGTCCTTGGCCTGGATGTCCATGGGCAGGAACAGGAGGACCGGATCGCCGCCGAGGCGCGTCAGGAAGAAGACCGCGGTGAGCGACAGGAACACGACCAGCACGGTCTGTCCGAGCCTCGACAGCAGGTAGGCGCGCACGCCGGGAGTGTACCCGATCCCTCTCCGGGCCCGGCGGGGGTTGCTATAGTGGCCGGGGCCCGGTGACGGGCGGTGGGGCGGTTCTCATGCGGCGGGCGGCCAGGCGGTCTGGACGCTCGGTCTGCGGCGCGCGAGCGAGAGCCTGCCCGAGTTCGAGCCGCACTAAGCACGGAGGGGATCATGAGAGGACGCGCTCGCCACCCGGTCGTGCTCCTGGCACTGCTGCTCCCGCTGGCGGTCGGCGCCTGCGCGGGGATGTCACGTCCGCCCGCGACCGCGGAGTCGGTCCGCCCCGACGCCGCCGCGGCGGCCGCCGCCGGGGCGGCCACGACGGAGCGGCTGCTCGAAGGGCTGGCCCGGCGCGCGGTCGCGCGCGGGGACCGCACCCTCGATCTGCTCCTGCTCTCGGGGGGCGGCCCGTCCGGGGCCTACGGCAGCGGCTTCCTGCGGGGCTGGCGCACCCGGAGCGACGGGCCGATGCCGCGCTTCGACCTGGTCACCGGCGTCGGCACCGGCGCCCTCCAGGCGCCGTTCGCGCTGCTCGGCACCGAGGCCGCGCTGGACGCGGCGGCGGCACTCGGTCGCGACGCCGCCCTCGGGGCCGCCCCGACGACGGACTGGCTCTTCTGGGTGCGCCGCACTGGCGGCGGCGTCGACACCGGGCGGTACCGGCGGGTGATCGTGGAGCGGATCCTGAGCGAGCGCATGCGTGACGAGCTGTGGGTCGAGCTCAACGCCGGCCGCCAGCTCGCCATCGCGACCACCGACCTCGACGTGGGCGCCGGGCACGTCTGGGACCTCGGCCAGGAGCTGATCGCCGGCCGCGGCAAGACGGACCGCGTCCAGTCGGTGCTGCTCGCCGCCACCGCGGTTCCCGGCACGTCCCCGTCGGTGGTGCTCGACGGGCACGTGCACGCCGACGGCGGGATCGTCTCGAACGTCCTCCCGGTGCTCGATCTCGACGGGGCCCGGCGGCTCGCGGCCCGGCTGCGCGGGCTGGGCGTGACCGCTCCGGTCACGGTGCGGGTCTGGGTGGTGATGAATCTGCGGCTGTCGCCGCCCCCGGTCGCGGTCGATCCGGCCGGCCGGAGCGAGCTCGCCCGGCGCGGCGCCCAGCTCCTCTTCCGCGCGCAGCAGCCGCGGATCCCGGAGCGCCTGCTCGACGTGGCCCGCGCGGTGGGCGCGGAGGTCCCGGGGCTTCGCATGCAGGTCCGCCACACCGCGGTCCCGGCCGAGGCGGACGGCGAGCCGGGCGCGGCCGCTCCGGTCGACGAGGCGTGGATGCGCCGGCTCGAGCAGGTCGGCTACGAGCGCGCCCGCGGGCCCGCCCCGTGGGACGAGGCGACCCCGCCGGGCCCGCGGCCCCGGCCGCGCTGAGCGAGGACCGGCGCGTGAGATACTGGGAGGACTTCGAGGTCGGCGAGGCCGCCGATCTCGGCTCGTGCTCGATCACCGAGGCCGAGATCCTGGCCTTCGCCCGCAGGTACGATCCGCAGCCGTTCCACACCGACCCCGAAGCGGCGCGGCGGAGCATCTACGGCGGGATCATCGCGAGCGGCTGGCACACCTGCGCCCTGATGATGCGCCTCTCGGTCGAGGCGGCGCGGCGCGAGGAGGCCGCGGCCACCGGCTCCCCCGGCCTCGACTCCTGTCGCTGGCTCAAGCCGGTGCGGCCGGGCGACGTGCTCACCGGGCGCACCGAGGTCCTGGAGACCTGGCCGTCGCGAAGCCGGCCGATCGGCTTCGTGCGCCGGCGGAGCGAGCTGGTGAACCAGCACGGCGAGGTGGTGGTGCGGGTGGTGGGGATCTCGATGTACCAGCGGCGCCCGGCGGCCGCGGCGTGAAGTACTTCGAGGACGTGCAGGTCGGTGACGTCATGCGGTTCGGGCGCTACGAGGTCACCCGGGAGGAGATCATCGAGTACGCCCGCCAGTTCGATCCCCAGCCCTTTCACCTGGACGAGGAGGCGGCGCGGCGGAGCATCTTCGGCGGGCTCATCGCGAGCGGCTGGCACACCGGAGCCATGTTCATCCGCATGGTGGCCGAGCACATGACCCCGCAGCACGCCACCGCGGGGGCGATGGGGTTCGACGAGCTGAAGTGGATCAGGCCGGTGCGCCCCGGAGACGTCCTCTCGGTCGAGTCGGTCGTCCGCGAGAAGGTCGAGCACCGGAGCCGGCCCGACCGGGGCCTCGTGAAGATCGAGAGCCGGATCCGCGACCAGCGCGGCGAGGCGGTGATGAGCCTCGTGTCGCTGGTGATCTACCTGCGCCGGCCCTGACCGCGCGCGGTCAGCGGCCGGCCGATCCGGCCGGCGCGGCCGGGTAGCTCACCGCGAGGCCCGCACCCGCGTCGCTCTGGATGCCGTAGGGCGGGATCGGGTAGCGCAGCCCGTTGCGGCTGAGGGCGGCGAGGCCGTCGATCACCTTGGGCAAGAAGCGCGGCGGGATGGCCATCAGCAGCTCGTCGTCGGCCACCCCGCCGTAGCGGCGCTCCGCGTAGCAGGGGATGGTCAGCGCGGGCTCGCCGGTCTTGAGGGCCTTGCCCCAGGAGTCCGCGCACGCCGACTCGCCCACCGACGTGAACGACATCTTCTTGTAGCCGATCCACTGCAGCCCGTTGATGAACAGGATCATCTGCCCCGGGGTGCCGTAGATGAGGCAGATGTCGGGCGGATCGAGGCGCCCCGAGGTCAGGGGGGACACCGCCATCGCCCGGTAGCGCCCGTACGGCACGCAGTCCATCGCGTGCTGGTGCAGGCTCGCGTCCTCCTGCGTCTTGAACCACACCCCGGCCATCCGCTTGCCGGAGAGCCACTCCGCGTCGTGGGGGTGAAGGCCGATCACCGCGCCGCACTGGGCGCCCACCAGGTCCGCCACCGTGATGCCGACGGTCCACCCGAGCTGGCGCGCCTGGGCCACGATCTGGTCGGTGGTGTGCTTGCTCCGGGGCCGACGGATCTTGGGGATGGCCTCCATCGCCTCGACGGTCTCGAAGAGCTTCATACCGACCGGGATCGAGCGCAGGCGCAGGTACTGGTTCAGGCCGTTGACGATGGCGTCCCAATCGTACTTTTCAGCGGTCATGGTGATCTCCTTCACGGCTTGAACTCCTGGTCGAGGATCTCGGTGATGAAGCGGTCGAGAGAGACCGGATAGAACCGGACGTTGGGCGCCAGGATCACCCCGGTGTTGATCAGCTCCCGCTGCGCCAGCTCGTCGAGCGTCCGCTCCACCTGGGCCTGCGGATCGCGGTCCCACTTCTGGATCCTGAGGTCCTCGCTCTCGAGCGTCACCTGGTGGCGGTTCGAATAGGCGAAGGAGAACACCCGGGCCACGAGGGCCTGGTCCATCACCTCGCTCTCCTTGAACAGATCGCCGTAGGTCTGTCCGGCCCGCCCGGGCGCCAGCACCAGGCGCGGGGAGACCTTGATCTTGCCCCGGATCTCCACCGACGAGCTCGGCCGCGCTTCCTGCGGCCCCACCAGGATGTAGGGCAGCACGTGGTAGCCGGCGATGATGCCGGTGACCGGCTTGCGCAGGATCTCGGTGGCCTCGAAGAGGTGGCGGAGGAACTCGGGATCCTGCGGCTCGCCGAACACGGGGCTACCCGTGGAAGAGGGAGACTTCCATGCAGTCGGAGCCGAAGTCGTGCTCGCGGCTGCCGTAGCGGCCGCCCGCGCGGACGTGGTCGAGGTAGGGCTTCACGTCGCGCCGGTAGATGCCGGTGTTGTCGGCCACGATCAGGGCGCCCTTGACCAGGCGCGGCTCCACCGCGCGCAGGTAGTCGAGGTAATCCTCCTTCCGCGCGTCGAGCAGCAGGAAGTCCACCGGGCCCCGCAGCAGCGGCAGGACCCGCAGGGCGTCACCCACCACCACCTTCACGCGCTTGCCCAGGCCGGCGGTCTCCACGTTGCTCTCCACGAACTTGGCCAGGTAGGGATTCTGCTCCACACAGGTGAGCCGCCCCCCGCGGGGCATGTGGCCGGCTACCAGGATCGCGGAGTAGCCGAAGAGCGAGCCCACCTCGATGCCGCGCCGGGGCTCGTGCCTGAGCAGGAGCCGGCGGAGCACGCGGCCCTTCTCCCGGCCGATCACCGGGATGTGCCAGAGGGTGACGGCGCGGTCCATCAATCGCAGCATGCGGGTTGCGGTCTTGGTCATGGGCGCGCCGGAGTGCGGTTGCGGTCCATCAATCGCAGCATGCGGGTTGCGGTCTTGGTCATGGGCGCGCCGGGATCCGCTCACGCACGCCGTCGGGCAGGGGATAGCGGCGGTCCCACTTGCCCGCCTTGACGAGCTGCCCGGGCAGGGCGCGCCCCACGATGTCCTGCACGCGCTTCGACGTCTCGATGAGCGCGTCGAGGTCGACGCCGGTCTCGATGCCCATCGCGTGCAGGCAGTGGACCAGGTCCTCGGTGCACACGTTGCCGGACGCACCCGGCGCGAAGGGACAGCCGCCGAGCCCGCCGATGGAGGCATCGAGGTGGGTCACCCCGTGCTCCATCGCGGCCAGGATGTTCGGGATCGCCATGGCCCGCGTGTCGTGGGTGTGCAGGGTCCACTCGACGCCGGGGAAACGCGGCACTAGCCGCTCGAGCACGCGCCCGACCTGGACCGGGTTGGCCATGCCGGTGGTGTCGGCCAGGCCGATCCCGCGGGCCCCCAGGTCCACCAGCCGCGCCACCACCGACTCGAGGCGCGCGACCGGTACCTCGCCCTCGAAGGGGCAGCCGAAGGAGCACGAGATGCCGGAGACGACGGGAACCCCCGCGCGCCGGGCCACCTCCGCGACCGCGGCCAGCTTGCCGAGGGACTCCGCGACGGTCATGTTGACGTTGGCGAGGTTGTGGCTCTCGCTCGCCGAGACCACGGTGTGGATCTCGTCCACCCGCGCGTCCACCGCCCGCACCGCGCCCTTGTCGTTGGGCACCAGCGCCGAGTAGACGGTGCCGGGCCGCCGGGTGATCGCGGCCATCACCTCCGCGGCGTCGCGGAGCTGGGGCACCGCCTTTGGCGACACGAACGAGGTCACCTCGATGCGGGGCAGGCCGGCCGCGGTCAGCCGGTTCACCACGTCGATCTTGTCGGCGGTCGAGATGAACTCGGGCTCGATCTGGAACCCGTCCCGGGTCCCCACCTCGCAGACGGTCACGCGCGACGGCAGCTTCATCGGCGGCTCTCCTGTGTCGCTTCCCATTCCTCCCTCAAGATCTCACCCACCCAGGCGTCGTGCCAGCGGCCGTCCACGAAGTAGTGGTGGCGCAGCACCCCGGCCCGGCGATAGCCGGCCCGCTCGAGCCCCCGGCGGCTCGCCTCGTTGGCGAGGACGACCCGGGTGGTGACGGTCTCGAGCCCCAGCTCGCGGAAGGCGTAGCGGGTCCGCAGGCGCATCGCCTCGCCCGCGTAGCCCTTGCCCCACTCGTCCTTCTCGCCGATCACGATACCGCTCTCGGCGCGGCGGTTGCGCCAGTCGATGTGCTCGAGGGCCGCGTTGCCGATGAGACGGCCGTTGTGCTTGACCACGATGGCCCAGAGCACCTGATGCGGGTCCTTGCCGAGCTGCTCGAGCCACTCCTCCTCGGTCCTGGTGGTGAACGGGAAGCGGTAGAGCAGGTAGCGCGTCACCTCCATGTCGGCGAACCAGCGGTGGTAGGCCGGGAAGTACTCCGGCCGCGGCGGCTCGAGCCGGACACGCTCGCCTTCGAGGATCGGACCTAGCATGGCTCCTTCCAGCACCACCCCTCACCTAGTAGGACCGGGGCAGGCCGAGGACGTGCTCCCCGACGTAGGCGATCACCAGGTTGTTGTTGATCGGGGCGGCCCGGTACAGGCGCGACTCGCGGAACTTTCGCTCGATGTCGTACTCCTCTGCGAAGCCGTAGCCGCCATGGCAGTCCATGCAGGCGTTGGCCGCCTCGATGGCCGCCTCCGAGGCGAGGTACTTGGCCATGTTGGCCTCCGGCCCGCACGGGATGCCCGCGTCGAACATCCGGGCCGCCTTGGTGCGCATGAGGTCGGCGGCCTCGATGTTGACGTGGGCCTTGGCGATCGGGAACTGCACGCCCTGGTTGGCCCCGATCGGCTTGCCGAAGATCACGCGCTGGCTCGCGTAGGCGACCGCTTTCTCGGTGAACCAGCGGGCGTCGCCGAGCGAGTCGGAGGCAACCAGGATGCGCTCGGCGTTCATGCCGTCCAGGATGTAGGAGAAGCCCCGGCCCTCCTGGCCGATGAGGCTCGAGGCGGGGATCTCCATGTTGTCGAAGAAGAGCGCGTTGGTCGAGTGGTTCATCATCATCTTGAGCGGGCGCACGTCGAGGCCCTTGCCCTTCAGCTGCCGGATGTCGATGAGGAACACGCTCAGGCCGTCCGTCTTCTTCTTCACCTGGTCCACCGGGGTGGTGCGGGCGAGCAGCAGCATGAGGTCGGACTGCAGCACCCGCGAGATGAACATCTTCTGGCCGTTGACCACGTAGCGATCGCCCTTGCGCGCCGCGGTGGTCTGCAGCTTGGTGGTGTCCGAGCCCGCGTTGGGCTCGGTGACTCCGAAGGCCTGTAGCCGCAGCTCGCCGGTGGCGAGCTTGGGCAGGTACTCGCGCTTCTGCGCCTCCGAGCCGTGCCGCAGCACGGTGCCCATGATGTACATCTGGGCGTGGCAGGCCGCGGCGTTGCCGCCCGAGCGGTTGATCTCCTCGAGGATGAGCGCGGCCTCCATGATGCCGAGCCCGCCCCCGCCGTACTCCTCGGGGATGAGCACCGCGAGGTAGCCGGCCTTGGTCAGCTCGTTGACGAAGGCCTCCGGATACTCGCGCCGGGTGTCGAGGTCGCGCCAGTACTCGGCCGAATACTGCTTGCAGAGCTCGTAGACCGCGGCCTTCAGGGCGCGCTGTTCGGCGGTTAGTGCGAACGCGTCTTCTGCTTTCATCGGTGACACCCCTTCATCCTCAACATGGCTGAGCCATGTTGACCGTGGGCGAGATGGTCGCGGCTACCCGCGCCGCTGCGGCATGTCTCTGCGTGATCATTTCCCCTGAAAGCGGGGCTTGCGCTTCTCGTTGAACGCGCGGACGCCCTCGAGCCGGTCCTCGGTGGTGACGGTGTTGTTGTAGGCCTCGATGGCCAGGATCATCCCCGTCTCCAGATCGGTCTCGCCGCCCCAGTTGATCGCCTTCTTGGCCTGCCGGACCGCGATGGGGCCATTGTCCGCGATCGTCGCGGCGATCTCCAATGCCTTGGCCCGCGCCTGGCCGGCCGGCACCACGTGGTTGACCAGCCCGATGGCCCTGGCCTCGCGCGCGTCCACCCGCCGGCCGGTGAAGATCATCTCCTTGGCCATCGGGGCCCCCAGGATGCGGGGCAGGAGCTGGGTGCCGCCGACGCCCGGGAAGATGCCCCGGGTGACCTCGGGCACCGCGAACACCGCGGTCTCCCCGCAGACCACGAAGTCGGAGAGGACCGCCAGCTCGCAGCCGCCGCCCATCGCGAAGCCCTCGACCGCCGCGATCACCGGCACCGGGCAGTGCAGCACCCGCGCGGCCGCCGCCTCGAAGATCACGTGCTGGGCGCGCCAGGCCTCGTCGGTCATGCCCTCGCGCTCCTTGAGATCGCCGCCCACGCAGAAGGCCTTGCTGCCCGCCCCGGTGAAGACCACCGCGCGCACCGCGGGGTCGCGGTGCAGCTCGTCGAAGCAGCGCAGCAGGTCCTCGCCCATCGCGGTGTTCATGGCGTTCAGCGCCTCGGGCCGGCTGAGCTCCACCGTGACCACGTGGCCGTCGGGCGAGGCGGTGACGTTCAGGGTCCTATAGCTGGATGACATGGCGCTCCGCGAGCTCCCGGATGGCGGCGTGGTCGTACCCCAGCTCGGCCAGCACCTCGGCCGAGTGCTCGCCGAGCAGCGGCGGGACCCGGGCGGGGGCCGGCCGCTCGCCCTCCCACCTGATCGGCAGCGCCACCGCGCGGTAGTCGGGCAGCCGCGGATGCTTCACCGCCGGCAGCATGCCGCTCGCCTCCGTCTGCGGCTCGGCCGCGACCTGGTCCATGGTGGACACCCGCGCCGACGGCACTCCCGCATGCTGCAGGCGGTCGAGCAGCTCCTCCGCGGTGAGCCCCCGCGTGACCCGGGCCAGGGCGTCCTGCAGCGCCACCCGGTGCTCGACCCGGCGCGGGTTGTCCGCGAAGCGCGGATCGCGCGCCAGCTCGGGGACCCCGAGGGCGGCGGTCGCCTTCACGAAGAGGGCGTCGGAGCCGGCCGCGATCATGACCCAGCCGTCGCGGACCGGGAAGGCCTCGTAGGGCACGATCATCGCGGTGCCCGAGCCCTGGGGGCGCGGGACCTCGCCGGTGGCGAAGTAGTGGCTCATCTGGAACACCGACCACGCGAGCGCGGTGTCGAAGAGCGCGGTGGTGATCTCCACGCCCCGGCCGGTGCGGTCCCGCTCGCGGAGACCGGCCAGGATGCCCATCACCGCCCACATGCCGGTGCCCATGTCCACCACCGAGACCGGCACGCGCGCCGGCGGCTGGCCCGGATGCCCGTTGATGGACATGATGCCCCCGTAGGCCTGCATGAGCGGGTCGTAGCCGGGCCGGTCCTTGAGCGGGCCCTCGGTGCCGAAGGCGGTGACCGAGCAGTAGACCAGCCGCGGGTTCAGCGCGGCCACGCGGGCGTGGCCGAGCCCCAGCTCCTCGGCGGCCCCCGCGCGCAGCGACTGCACGAAGACGTCGGCGCGGGCGAGGAGCCGCTCGAGCACCGCGCGCCCGGCGTCGGCCTTGAGGTCGACCGCGAGGCTGCGCTTGTTGCGGTTGACGCTCATGAAGGTCGCGCTCTCCTGCCCCCAGAAGGGCGGGGCCCAGGCCCGGGCGTCGTCGCCGCGGCCGAGCCGCTCCACCTTCACGACGTCCGCGCCGAGATCGCCCAGGATCTGCGTGCAGTAGGGGCCCGCCACGTTCTGGGTGAGGTCGGCGACGAGCAGGCCCGCGAGCGGCGCGTTCATGGGGACCCGATTATAGCCCGGCGCCCCTGATGGTACTTCTCGAGCTCGTGGTTGGCGCGGGTCACCGCCTCGAGCCGCTCCACCACGTCGCCGATGCGCGGGCCCGGGATCGTGAAGTAGAGCTCGTCGTCGCCCAGGCCGGTGTACACGCGGTTGCCGATGCAGCCCAGGCTGGTGACGCCGTGGGCCCCGCCCAGGACCGCGGGAATCATCGCGCAGGCGGGCCGGCCCATCGCGGCGGCGTCCCCCGCGATCCCCGCCGCCCGCGCCGCCTCCGCCACCAGCATGATCTGGCGCGCCCGCCCGCGCACCAGGACCACGTCGGGAGGCACGGGGGCCTCGGCCAGGGGCGCGTAGACCGCCACCCGGAAGGGCTCGGCCCGGCGCGGGAGCGCGCCCACCTCCTCCATGCGGATGTACTGCAGGCCGACCATGGTGCCCACCACGTCCTCGAGCTCCTTGGCCCGCCCGGGGGGGAGCGTCACGCCGTGGGTGAAGGAGCCCACCGGGCAGTTGTAGTGGTCGGCAGCCTCGGTGTAGAACGCCGCGCCCTCGGCGGCCTGCCGCCAGTAGGCGCACCCGGCGGGGCCGGTCCGGGCCACGCGGGGGACGCCCGCGGGGGCGGTGGCGGTGAAGGTCACCGCCACCGGGGCGCTGGCCAGGTCCAGCAGCTCGGTCAGGCGGCGGCCGGCGGTCCGGGAATCCATGTGCGGTCTCCTCAGGGAACCCGGGCGCGGAAGGTGAAGGCCGCGCGCACCTCGTTGCCGATCGGGTTCAGAAACGAGTTGTAGTTCATGCCGTAGTCGCCGCGGTTGACGATGAACTCGCCGCTCGCGACCAGGGCGGTGCTGCTGACCTGCACGTCGATGGGCACCGCGATCTCGCGGGTCACCCCGTGGAGCGTGAGGTGCCCCACCACGGTGGCCCGGCGTCCCGCCGACTCCACCCGCACGCTCTGGAAGGTGACGGTGGGGAAGCGCTCCACGTTGAGGAAGTCGGAGCTGCGCAGGTGGTTGTCGCGCATCTCGATGCCGGTCTCGATCGAGGCCGCCTCGATGGTCAGCGTGATGCGCGCGCCGGTGATGGCGGCGGGGTTCACCAGCACGTCGCCGCTGAACCGGGCGAACCGCCCGTCCGCGTTCATCAGCCGCGAGGTCGCGCGGAAGGTGATCTCGCTGGCCTCGGGCTGGATGCGGAAGCGAAGCGGCTGCGCGGCGGCGGTGTGGGCGAGGAGGAAGAGCGCGACGAGCGCGAGCGCGGCCGCCACGTGGCGCCGGACGCGGGCTGGGGAAAACACGGCCCCTAGTATCGCTCATCCGCCGATGCGTCCGCCGGGTTTCGCCTCGACAAATCCGACCGGCGTCCGGGAGGCGGTGGTGTAGGCTCGCGGCAGAGTCATGCTCGCCGCGGGAATCGTCGTCGCGCTGCTCCTCTCCGTGCTCGCCGTCGTGCTCGCTCTCCTCTCCTTCGGCGTGGCCCGCGCGCGCCGCCCCGGCGAGCCGGACGGGCGCGTGGCCGTCCTCGAGGAGCAGGTGCGCGGGCTGCTCTATCGCGTCTGGCAGCTCGAGGGCGGCGCGGTGTCGCCGCCGCCCGCGGGCGGCCCCGCGGTTCCCGCGCCGCCGGAGGCCGTGGCGCCCGTGTTCGCGGAG
>DATIFV010000215.1:0-2552 GCA_035455085.1 Candidatus Methylomirabilota bacterium
CGACAAGCAGCGGCGCTACTACGACGCGGCGCGGGATGGAGAGATCGCGGCCATCACGGCCATGAAGCCCGGAGTCCCGGTCAGCGAGATCTTCGAGACGGCGATGCGGGTGACGCGCGAGCGCGGCATGCCGCACTACGAGCGACATCACGTCGGGCACGGCATCGGGCTCGAGCCCTACGATCCCCCCACCATCAACGCGGCCACCCACAGCCCGCTCGAGCCCGGAATGGTCTTCTGCGTGGAGACGCCCTACTACGAGCACGGCTGGGGCGGTGTCCAGGTCGAGGACGCGGTCGAGGTCACCGCGGGCGGTGTGCGCCGGCTCACCCGGTCCAGCCAGGAGCTCGTGGTTCTCGGCTGAGCGACGGGAGCGCCCGGGCGTTGACATGGCCCGACCCGCGTGCTATCCGGCGCGGTGACGTCGGGTTTGCGCGAACGCCGGGATGCTGTACGCGGTGGTGGCGCATCCGCCGGTGTACCGGGGCACGGTGGCCAGCTACGACGCGACCGAGGCCCTCAAGGTCCCAGGAGTCGTGAGGGTGGTGGAGATCGCGCCGAGCCCGGCGCCTGCCCAGTTCAACCCTCTGGGAGGCCTCGCGGTGGTGGCGCGCAACACCTGGGCCGCCATCCAGGGCCGCAAGGCGCTGAAGATCGTGTGGAACGACGGACCCAACGCCACCTACGACTCGGTGGCCTTCAAGGCCGCCCTAGAGGAGTCCGCCCGCAAGCCCGGCAAGGTGGTGCGCGACAACGGCAACGTCGACGCCGCAATGGCGGGGGCGGCGAGGAACATCGAGGCCGAGTACTACATCCCCCACCTCGCCCACGCGCCCATGGAACCGCCGGCGGCGACGGTCCGCATCAGCCAGGGCAAGGCCGAGGTCTGGGGGTCCTTCCAGTCGCCCCAGGCCACGAAGAACCTCGTGGCGAAGCGCCTGGGGCTGCAGCCGGCAGACGTGACCGTGCACGTCACCTTGCTCGGCGGCGGGTTCGGGCGGAAGTCGAAGCCCGACTTCGCGGTCGAGGCCGCGGTGGTGTCCGCCGCCATGGACGGCAAGCCGGTCAAGGTGACCTGGACGCGCGAGGACGACCTGATGCACACCTACTTCCACACGGTGTCGGTCGAGCGCCTGGAGGCGGGGGTGGACGGGCAGGGCAGGCCGGTGGCGTGGCTGCACCGCAGCGTGGCGCCGACCCTCTTCTCGACCTTCGTCGACGGCGCCAAGAACGAGCACGCGCTCGAGCTGGGGATGGGCGTCATCAACGTGCCCTTCGCGATCCCGAACGTCCGCATCGAGAACCCGGAGGCCACCGCCCACACCCGCATCGGCTGGTTCCGGGCGGTCTCCAACATCCCGCACGCCTTCGCGGTGCAGTCGTTCATCGCGGAGATGGCGGCCGCGCTCGGGCGGGACCCCAAGGACTACCTGCTGGAGGTCATCGGTCCGCCCCGCCGGATCAGCCCCGAAGCCCTCTCCGACACCTGGAAGCACGGCGAGTCGCCGGAGAGGTACCCCGTCGACACCGGCCGCCTGCGGCGGGTGGTGGAGACCGCCGCGCGGGAGGCGGGGTGGGGCCGGCCGCTGCCGAAGGGCCGCGGGCTCGGCATCGCAGCCCACTACAGCTTCGTGAGCTACGTGGCCGCGGTGGTGGAGGTGGCGGTGGACGGCGCGGGGCTTCTCGGCATCCCGCGGGTGGACATCGCGGTGGACTGCGGGGCCACCGTCAACCCGGACCGAGTGCGCGCGCAGATGCAGGGCGCCACCGTGATGGGCGTCGGCATCGCCACCCTCGGCGAGATGACCTTCAAGGCGGGGCGGGCCCAGCAGGACAACTTCCACGCCTACGAGATCACGCGGTGGTCGGGGGCGCCGCGAGAGACGCACGTGCACATCATCCCGGGCGACTACGGCCAGCCCATGGGCGGGGTGGGGGAGCCCGGGGTGCCGCCGATCGCCCCGGCCCTCTGCAACGCGATCTTCGCGGCCACCGGCCGGCGCATCCGGCGCCGGCCGATCCGCGACCAGCTCAAGGCCTGACCGGGCGGAAGAGCAGCGCGTCCCGGCTCAGGGTGACGTCGAGCGGGCCGAGCGCGGCCAGACGGTCGCGCCGGCTCGCCCGGCCCGACCGGTAGGAGCCGGCCATCACGTCGTGGATGGCCTCGGCGTCGAGATGAGCCACGTGGCGGAGCCGCTCGTGGCGCACGAGGGTGAAGCGTGGCGCGAACGCCGCCACCGCCGGGTCCACCCGGTCCCGGCGGAGACCGCGGCCGAGCACCGCCTCCCGGAGCTCCACGAGATCGTCGGGCCCGGGAATCACCAGCAGGAGCCGGCCGTCGTCGCGGAGGACCCGGCGGAACTCCCCGGGGTTCCGTCGCGCGGTGATCGAGGTCACCGCCCGGAAGGACGCATCGGCGTAGGGCAGGAAGCGGTCGGCGTTCGCCACGACCAGGTGAAGGCCCGCGCGGCGCCGGGCCGCGGCCTCGATCGCGGCCACCGAGAGGTCCACCCCGTACCCCTCGCAGCCGAAGCGCTCCGCCAGCGCGGCCA
>DATIFV010000216.1:0-16488 GCA_035455085.1 Candidatus Methylomirabilota bacterium
GTCTCGAAGAGGCGGACCAGGAAGCCGGGATGCGTGCGAGAGAGGAGAATCTGGGGGCCCTTGGCGGTCTTCTTGACCTCCAGCATGTAGGCCCGCAGCCGGTCGCCGGGATTGTAGCGCTCGCCGGGCAGCTGCTCGCGCTCGGTGATGACCGCCTCCGCCTTCCCCAGCTCCACCACCACCGTGCGCTTCTCGATGCGGTGCACGGTCCCGCGGACGATCTTGCCCTCGCGGTCGATGAACTCCGAGTAGACCGCGTCGCGCTCGGCGTCGCGCACCCGCTGCAGGATCACCTGCTTGGCGGTCTGGGCCGCGATGCGCCCGAACTCCTGCGGGGCCAGCTCGATCTCGAGCTCGTCCTCGAGCTGGGCGTCGCGGTTGAGCCGGCGCCCCTCCTCGAGCGTGATCTCGAGCTTCGGGTCGGTGACCTCGGTCACCACCTTCTTGCGGGCGAACACCCGGAGGGCCCCGGTGCGGCGATCGATCTCCATCCGCACGTTGTCGGCGGCGCCCATGGTCTTCTTGGACGCCGACAGCAGGGCAGACTCCAGCGCCTCGAAGAGGACCTCCTTGCCGATCCCCTTCTCTCGCCCGATCTGCTCGATCACGTAGATGAGATCTCTGTTCATCATCGCTTCACCCGTCCGAACGCCACGACCTCCAGCCGCGCCTTCGTCACCAGCCGGCGGGGCAGCTCGTGCCGGATCCCCACCGACTCCTCCACCGTCAAGGTCGCTGGCGACACCGCCAGGAGCCTGCCCGAGAACTCCGTGCGCCCCTCGACCGGTTCGGCCACCCAGCAGTGCACGTCGCGACCGACCGCCCATGCCAGCTCGCGGTCCTTCTTCAGCACCCGGTCGAGCCCCGGCGAGGACACCTCGAGGTCATAGGAGGGCTCGATGAGGCCGGACACGTCCAGCACGTCGCCGGCCTCCCGGCTGAACGCCTGGCAGTCACCGACGTTCACTCCGCCCGGCTTGTCCACGAAGAGACGCAGCACCCAGCGCCGGCCCTCGCGCAGCCATTCGCTGTCCACCAGGCTCATCCCGTGCGAGGCGAGCACCGGGGCCACGACCGCCTCGACCTGGTCGAGCCACTGTGCATCGTCCGCCATGCCGCCCCTCCAGAAAAAAAAGTGGGCGACCGCCCACTTTTTTCAGGACTTTAGCACAGGCACCCGACCCCCGCAAGCGGGGGCGGCCTGCCCGACGGCAGCCGCAGGCTATGAAATCGTTTGCGCCATCTCCCGCACCGCGGCCACCACCGCGTCCCTGGGCACCCTCCGGTCGGCCCGGGTGCTGCGCTGGCGCACCTCGACGACCCCCTCCTTGACCAGGGCGTTGCCGACGGTTACCCGGACCGGGATCCCCAGCAGGTCCGCGTCCTTGAACTTCACCCCCGCGCGCTCCTCGCGGTCGTCCATGAGCACCTCGAAGCCGGCCGCCTGCAGCGCCCGATAGATCTCCTCTGCGGCCTTCATCTGGGCCGCGTCCTTGACCGCCACCGGCACCAGGTGAACGTGAAACGGGGCGATGGCCCAGGGCCAGACGATCCCGTCCTGGTCGTGGCGCTGCTCCACCGCCGACGCCGCGATCCGGGCGGGCCCGATCCCGTAGGAGCCCATGACGATCGGCCGCTGCTGGCCGTTCTCGTCCAGGTAGGTGGCGCCGAGGTCGACCGAGTACTTGGTCCCGAGCCGGAAGATGTTGCCGATCTCGATCACTCGCTCGACGCGCAGCGGCTTGCCGCAGGTGGGACAGCCCTCTCCGGGCAGGGCCACCTGCAGGTCGGCCCACTCGCAGCCAAAGTCCTCGCCCGGGGTCACCCCGGTGAGATGGTAGCCCTCGCGATTGGCCCCCACCACGTAGCGGCCCTCCCGCAGCGACTCGTCCGCCACGATCCGGACGCCCCGGGCCCCGACGGGCCCGACCGAGCCCGGCGCCACCCCGAGGTGCTGCTTGACCTCGTCCGGGTGGGCCGGGCGCGCCTCCGCTCTGAGCGCCCGCGCGAGCTTTCGCTCGTGGAGGGCGTGGTCCCCGCGCACCAGCGCGAGCACCGGCCCCTCCGGCCCCATGAACACGAGCGACTTGATGGTGCCGGCCGGATCGATCTTGAGCTGGGCCGACACCTCCGCGATCGTCCGTGCCCCCGGGGTGGCCACCTCGGCCTTCCCGGCGGCGGCGGACAGAGGCGCGGTGGGCACCCCGCGAGCCAGCTCGACGTTGGCCGCGTAGCCGCAGCCGTCGCAGAGCGCCACCTCGTCCTCGCCGGCCGCGCTCGGAGCCATGAACTCGTGGGAGCCCGAGCCGCCCATCATCCCGGGGTCGGACTGCACCACGACGTATCGGATCCCGCAGCGATCGAAGATGCGACAGTAGGCGTCCTTGTGCGCGTTGTAGGAGATCTCCAGCGCCGCCTCGTCGGGATCGAGGGTATAGGAGTCCTTCATGAGGAACTCGCGCGTGCGCAGCACCCCCGAGCGGGGGCGGGCCTCGTCCCGCTCCTTGGTCTGGATCTGGTACCAGATCTGGGGCAGGTCGCGGTAGGAGCGGATCTCGCGCGCGGCCAGCCAGGCGATGACCTCCTCGTGGGTCATGCCGAGGCACATGTCGCGCCCGTTGCGGTCCTGGAGCCGGAACATCTCCCCGCCGATGGCGTCCCAGCGCCCCGACTGCTGCCAGATCTCAGCCGGGTGCAGCACCGGCATCGTGATCTCCTGGCCGCCGATGCGGTTCATCTCCTCGCGGATGATCGCGTTGACCCGGTCGAGCACCCGCAGGCCGAGCGGGAGATAGACGTAGATGCCCGCCGCGAGCTGCCGGACGAGCCCAGCCCGCACCATGAGCTTGTGGCTGATTGCCTCGGCGTCGGCGGGATCGTCCCGCAGCGTGGGGATGAGGGACCGGGTCCAGCGCACTACTTGACCTTGTTGGGGCCCTTGACGCCGGGATCGTAGACCAGGCGCTCGACCGGCACCCCGTTCAGGATGTGCGACTCGAGGATCTCGTGCAGGTCGTGCGCCCGGACGCCCCCGTACCAGACGTTCTCGGGGTAGACGACGATCATGGGCCCGTGGCCGCACTGCGAGAAGCAGCCCGACTTGTTGATCCGGACCTCGGCCTGCCGGCCCGCGGCGGCCACGCCCGCGCGCAGCGACTTGACGAACTGCTCGACGTCGCCCTGGGTCGGGCAGCTGTCGCCCGCCGTGCACACGAAGACGTGCCGCCGGTACTGTCCCATCAGAAGAGCCCGATCCGCTTGAAGTCGTTGTAGAAGGCGAACACCATGAGCAGCATGAGCAGCGCGAAGCCGACCTGCTGGGCGACCTCGCGCTTGCGCACCGAGAGCGGGCGCCCCAGCACCGCCTCGAAGGCGAAGAAGAGCAGGTGGCCGCCGTCGAGCATGGGCACCGGCAGCAGGTTCAGCAGGAAGAGGTTGATGCTGATCACCGCGGTGAAGAGCGCCAGGCTGACGATCCCCTGGCGGGCCTGCTCCCCCGCGGTCTTGGCGATCTGGATGGGGCCGCCGATGTTGCTCCGGTCGAGCTGGCCGACCACGATCTTGTAGAGCCCGATGCCGGTCTTGGCGGTGACGTCCGCCGACCACACGAGTCCCTCCCACAGGGCGGCGAGCGGATTGGAGCGGACCATGGTGGTGGCCCCGCCCGGCCGGATCCCCACCAGGCCCGCCTCGATCTCCTTGCCGTCGGGGCCCGGGATCTTGCCCTCCTTGGGCGTCACCGTGATGGTGAGGGTCTGCTCCCCCCGCTTGACGTCGAACCGCGTCGCCTGCCCCGCCCGCCGGTGGATGTTCTCGGCCAGCTCGTCCCAGGACAGGACCGGCCGGCCCTCCATGGCCACCACCACGTCACCGGCCTTGAGCCCGGCCCGCTCGGCGGGATCGCCCGGGATGGTGTCGCCGATCGCGGCGGGCAGGTACGGCGAGGCGCCGATCTCCCACACGGTCTGCTCGTCGCCGAAGAGGTCCTTGCGCTTGGCCTGGGCCGGGGTCAGGCTCACCGTGCGCTCGCCGCCGTCGCGGCCCTGGACCGTCATCGGGAGCGCGCGGCCCTCCGCGGCCTGGACCACGCGGGCCACATCCTCCCAGTACCGCACCGCCTTGCCCTCCACCGCGGTGATGCGGTCGCCGGTCCGTAGCCCGGCCTGGGCCGCGGGCCCGCCCTCGGCGACGCGGCCCACCTCGGCCGGCGCCACCGGACGGCCGACGAGCGTGAACATCGCGGCGGCGATGAGCACCGCCAGGACGAAGTTCATCGCGGGTCCCGCGAAGACGATGAGGAAGCGGGCGAGGAGCGGCTTGCTGTTGAAGGCCTTGGTCGGATCGACCATGGCGGCCTTGCCGCCCTCCAGCGGGTTCTCGTCGTCGCCCATCATCTTGACGTAGCCGCCCATCGGGATCAGGGACAGGCAGTACTCGGTCTGCTTGCCGCGGTGGCGCCAGAGCACCGGGCCGAAGCCGACCGAGAACCGCTCGACGCCCACCCCGCAGAGCCGGGCCATGAAGAAGTGGCCGAGCTCGTGCACGATGATGAGGATGCCGAGCACCACCACGAAGGACACGAGCATCTGTACGGTTGCCATGGGGCGATCCTATCTCGTCGCGGCCGCGACCCCGCCGGGCAGCCAGTCCCGCACCGCCGCCCGCGTCTGGATGTCGACGTCCACACAGGTCTCGATACAGTCGAGCTTGCGCGCGGGCACCCGGACCAGGGCCTCCGCGATCAGCTCGGGAATCTGGGTGAAGCGGACACCGCCCGCGAGGAATGCGGCGACCGCGACCTCGTTGGCCGCGTTGAGGATCACCGGCGCAACCCCGCCCTCCAGCATGGCCCTGCGCGCGAGATCGAGGCACGGGAAGCGCCGCACGTCCGGCTCCTCGAAGCTGAGCGGCCCGACCCGGGTCAGGTCCAGGCGCTCCGCCGGACAGGGTAGGCGCCGCGGATAGGTCAGCGCGTAGAGGATCGGAATGCCCATGTCGGCCACGCCGAGCTGGGCGATGACGGAGCCGTCCACGTACTCCACCATGGAGTGAACGATGGACTGCGGGTGCACCACCACCTGCACCTGCTCCGGCCGGAGGTCGAAGAGCCAGCGGGCCTCGATGACCTCGAGACCCTTGTTCATGAGCGTCGCGGAGTCCACCGTGATCTTGGCGCCCATCCGCCAGGTGGGGTGGTTCAGGGCCTCGTCCACCGTGACCCGGGCGAGGTCCTCCGCGGGGAGCGACCGGAACGGTCCGCCCGAGGCGGTGAGGAGCACCCGGGCCACCTCGGAGCGGTTGTGGCCCTCCAGGCACTGGAAGACCGCGCTGTGCTCGGAGTCCACCGGCAGCAGCGGCACGCCGCGCTCCCGGGCCGCCGCGGTCATCAGGCTGCCCGCCATCACCAGCGTCTCCTTGTTGGCGAGCGCGATGCTCTTGCCGCTCTTGATCGCGGCCATGGTGGGAAGCAGGCCCGCCCCGCCCACGATGGCCGAGAGCACCACCTCGGCCTCCACCTGCTGCGCGAGGGTCACGATCCCCTCGGGGCCGGCCAGGAGCTCGGGGCGCGGGGGCGCCAGCGCGCGCGCCACCGCGTCCACCGCGGAGGCGTCCGCGAGGGCGAGCGCGCGCGGCCGGTGCCGCCGGCACAGCTCGGCCACCAGCTCCGGGTTCGATCCGCGGGCCGCCATGCCCTCCACCCGGAAGTCGTCCGGGAAGTGCGCAGCCAGTTCGAGCGTGCGGCGACCGACGGAGCCGGTGATCCCCAGCACGATCAGTCGCTTCATGCCCCCAGGAACCTCCCGTAGGTCGCGTAGTAGAAGAGCACCGGGGTGTTGACGAGCAGGCTGTCCACCCGGTCGAGCATACCGCCGTGCCCGGGGATGAGCCGCCCGGTGTCCTTGGTGCCGACGCTGCGCTTGATGGCCGACTCGAGCAGGTCGCCGACCTGGCCCACCACGCCGAGCAGGAGCCCGACCACGATCGCGTTCGCCGGGGGGAGCGCCGGGAAGAACACCGCGCGCGCGCCGAGGGCAGCCAGCACCGAGACCACCATCTGCGCGAGGCCGCCCTCAACCGTCTTGCGCGGGCTGATGACGGGCGCGAGCGGGTGCCGGCCGAGGGTCGAGCCCACCAGGTACGCGGCGGTCTCCCCGAGCCACGTGACCGAGACCAGGAGCAAGATCCACTCCCGGCCCGCCTCCAGATCCCGCAGCCAGAAGGTGTAGCCGAGGAGCCAGTTCACGTAGCAGATGCCGAGCAGGGTCACCGCCACCGGCTCCCACGCGCGGCGCCCGCCGGGCCCCCGCAGCAGCCCGACCGCGAGGACCACGAGCAGCACCCCGGTGAACGCGACCCGCTCCGAGACCGGCAGCGCGAAGCTCGCGGTGACCAGCGAGCCGCCCACGAGCCCGAGGACCCGGAAGCTGCCGACCCCGGCGCGCTCGAACATCCCGCTGAACTCCCACTGGCCCGCCGCGCCCGCCAGCACCATCACCGCGCCGAACAGCCAGACCGGCCCGTCCACCACCATCCACACGAAGAGGGGCAGCAGGATGAGGGTGCTGAGCAGCCGACGCACGAGCGCGGCCCCGCGTGACGGCACGGCCGGCTCCGCGGGACGGGGAAGTGGGACGTCCTGTGCCCGGGACATCAGACTCTCCCGAAGCGGCGGTCCCGCTGCTGGAAGTCGGCGACCGCGAGGCAGAACTCGCGGGCCCCGAAGTCCGGCCAGAGCGTGGGCGTCATCCACAGCTCGGTGTAGGCCACCTGCCACAGGAGGAAGTTGGACAGGCGCAGCTCCCCGCTCGTGCGGATCAGCAGGTCCGGGTCGGGGATGCCGTCGGTGTAGAGCGCGCGCGAGACGCGGACCTCGTCGATGTCGTCGGGGCGGAGGGCGCCCCGCTGCACCTCGCGGGCGAGCGCGCGCACCGCGTCCACCAGCTCGTCGCGCCCGCCGTAGTTGAAGGCCATGATGAGGGTGAGCCCGGTGTTCCGGGCCGTCGTCTCGATCAGCCGGCGGATGCGCTCGCCCACGCGCGCGGGGACCCCGTCGGGACGCCCGATCACCCGGAAGCGCACGTTGCGCTCCATGAGCTCGGGCAGCTCGCGCTCGATGGAGCGCTCCAGCAGGGTCATCAGCGTGGAGACCTCCTGGTGGGGCCGCTTCCAGTTCTCGGAGGAGAACGCGTAGAGGGTGAGGAACTCGATGCCGAGCTCGCCGGCGGTGCGCACCACGCTCCGCACCGCCTTGACCCCCTCGCCGTGCCCGGCCACGCGGGGCAGCCCGCGGCTGGTGGCCCAGCGGCCGTTGCCGTCCATGATGACCGCCACGTGGCGCGGGAGGGGCCGGGCCAGGATGCGCCGCTTGAGAGCGTCTTCGGGGAGACCGGCCAGCTCGGTGACCGCCGCGGAGATCCCGGCCTTCGCCGCCATATCAGAGGATGTTACGTGAGGCCCCCGCGAAATACCAGGATTTCACGTGATTACGCCCACGGTTGCCCGCAAGGTGGGGGAGTGCGGGGGCCATTTCTGGGCCCCCGCAGAGTCTGCGGATCGGTTACCCGCAGCCGTCAGACCGTCATCACCTCTTGCTCCTTCTTCTTCGCGAGCTCGTCGACCTTGGCGGTGAAACGGTCGGTGGCCTTCTGGATCTGCTCGTGGCCGCGCCGCTCCTCGTCCTCGGACACCTTCTTGTCCTTGGCGAGCGCCTTGAGCTTGTCGTTGGCCTCGCGCCGCGCGTTGCGGATCGCCACCCGGGCGTCCTCCGCGAACTTGCCCACCGACTTGGCGAGCTGCCTGCGCCGCTCCTCGGTGAGGCTGGGCACGGTGAGGCGGATCACCTTGCCGTCGTTGCTCGGGGTCAGCCCCAGGTCCGACTTCGCGATGCCCTTCTCGATCTCCTTCATCAGGGAGGCGTCCCAGGGCTGGATCACGATGGTGCGGGAGTCGGGCACCGACACCGTTCCCACCTGGCTGATCGGCGTCGGCTTGCCGTAGGCCTCGACGCGGACCACATCGAGGAGCCCCGCGTTGGCGCGGCCGGTGCGCAGGCCCGCGAACTCGCGGGTGAGGGCGTCGATCGCCGCCTGCATGCGCGCCTCGAAATCCTTCAACAGCGCTGGTTGGCTCATGGCCTTACCCCTTGGGGGCGCTCGCGTCGGCGGAGACCACCGAGCCGACCGGCTCGCCCGTGACTATCCGAAGGATGTTTCCCCTGCGCGTGAGGTCGAAGACCACGATCGGGAGCTTGTTGTCCATGCACAGCGAGATGGCGGTGGTGTCCATCACCTGCAGGCCGCGGTTGAGCACCTCGATGTAGCCGACGCGCGGCAGCCGCACCGCCGACCTGTCCCGGGCCGGATCGGCGGTGTAGATGCCGTCCACCTTGGTGGCCTTCAGGATCACCTCCGCGCCGATCTCCACTGCGCGCAGCGCTCCCGCGGTGTCGGTGGTGAAGAACGGGTTACCGGTGCCCGCCGCGAAGACCACCACCCGGCCCTTCTCCAGGTGCCGGATGGCTCGACGCCGGATGTAGGGCTCGGCCACCGCCCGCATCTCGATCGCGGAGAGCACGCGGGTGGGTACGCCCGCCTTCTCGATGGAGTCCTGCAGCGCGAGGGCATTGATGACGGTGGCCAGCATGCCCATGTAGTCGCCGGTGGCGCGGTCCATGCCCCCGGCGCTGGCCGCGATCCCCCGGAAGATGTTGCCGCCCCCGATGACCACCGCCAGCTGCACGCCCAACCGCACCACCTCCGCGACCTCCTCGGCGATGCGGCCGATGACGTCGGGGTCGATACCGTAGCCCTGGCCGCCCGCCAGCGCCTCGCCCGAGACCTTGAGCAGCACGCGCCGGTACACGGGCGCCGCGCCGGGGGCGGCCATGGGAGGCCTAGCTCTCGCCCACCTGGAAGCGGGCGAAGCGCTTGATCACGATCCGCTCGCCCATCTTGGCGGTCGCCTGGTCGACCATGTCCTTGAGGCTGGTCTTGCCGGAGGCGTCCCGGATGAACGGCTGCTCCATCAGGCAGGACTCCGCGTAGAACTTCTCGAGCTTGCCCTCGATGATCTTGTCGATCACCTGGGGCGGCTTCTTCTGGTCGGCCATCTGCTGCCGGTAGATCTCCCGCTCCTTCTCGACCACCGCTCCCGGCACCTCGTCCCGGGACACATAGGAGGGGTTGGCCGCCGCCACCTGCATCGCGACGTCCTTGACGAGCTGCTGGAAGTCGTCGGTGCGGGCCACGAAGTCGGTCTCGCAGTTGACCTCGACCAGCACCCCGATCTTGCTGCCCGGGTGGATGTAGGAGGCCACCACCCCGTCGCGCGCCTCGCGGTGTGACTTCTTGGCCGCGTCGGCGAGCCCCTTCTTTCGCAGGTACTCGATCGCGCCCGTCAGATCGCCCTGCGAGGCCTCGAGCGCGGCCTTGCAGTCCATCACCCCCGCTCCGGTGCGCTCCCGGAGCTCCTTCACCCTCTCGGCGGACGAAGCCATGCGCGTGCGCTCCCGCCTCAGGCGCTCGGTTCCGCGGCCGAGGTCATCTCGGCCTCGGTCACCACCGGCAGGTCGGGCGAGGCGGGGATCTCCTCCTCGACCGCCTGCTTGGCGGCGCTCCCGCTGCCCTCGATGATCGCGTCGGCGATCCGGGAGGTGATCAGGCGCACCGAGCGGATCGCGTCGTCGTTGCCCGGCACCGGATAGTCGATCCCGGAGGGGTCGCAGTTGGTGTCCACGATCGCCACGATGGGGATCGCGAGCCGGCGCGCCTCCTCCACCGCGATCGCCTCCTTCTTGGGATCGATGATGAAGATCGCCGAAGGCAGCCGGTCCATGCTCTTGATGCCGACCAGCGCGGTCTGGAGCTTGGCCCGCTCGCGCTCGAGTCCGATCACTTCCTTCTTGGGCAGCCGCTCGTACTCGCCGGTCTCGCTCATCTCGTCGAGCTTCTTGAGGCGCGCGATGGATTTCCTGATCGTCGCGAAGTTGGTGAGGGTGCCGCCCAGCCAGCGCTGGTTGACGTAGAACTGGCCGCAGCGGGTGGTCTCCTCCAGCACCGTCTCCTGGGCCTGCTTCTTGGTGCCCACGAAGAGCACGGTGCCGCCCTCGGCGGCCAGGTCGCGCACGAAGGCGTAGGCCTCGCGGAACTTCTTGAGCGTCTTCTGCAGGTCGATGATGTAGATGCCGTTGCGCTCACCGAAGATGTACTTCTGCATCTTCGGGTTCCAGCGCTTGGTCTGGTGGCCGAAGTGCACCCCGGCCTCCAGCAGCTCCTTCATGGTCAGCGTTGCCATCGAGCGTTCGTCCTTTCCGTCGTGGTTCGGTTGGCCTCCGACCTCGAGCGGCCGGCCCCCGGAGAGGGGCGCGGCGCTCCCCCGTGGGCCGGCGCGGCCGACGGGGACCGAAGCTCGGGGTCGTGCGTGTTAGGTCGTGTACTTCGCGTTGATTCGAACGTACTCCTCGCTGAGGTCCGATGTCCACACCGAGTCCTCGCCGCGCCCGAGCCCCAGGTCGATCGCGATGGTGTAGCTCGGCCCTCCCATGATCTCGTGGATGCGGTCCAGCCGGGCGCCCGGCCGCAGCATCCCCTTCTCCACCAGCGGCTCCCCGCCGATCGCGATTGCGACCCGGTCCGCGGCGACCCGGGCCGCGCCCTTGCCGAGGGCCATCATGATCCGCCCCCAGTTGGGATCGGCGCCGTTGATGGCCGTCTTCACCAGCGGGGAGTTGGCCACCGAGCGGGCCGCGAGCACCGCCTCGCGCCGGGTCCGCGCCCCCCGCACCGCCACCTCCACCAGCTTGGTCGCGCCCTCGCCGTCCTCCACCAGCATGCGGGCGAGCCGCCCGGTGATGGCCTCGAGCGCGCGCGCGAGCTGGCGCAGGCCCTTGCCCCCGCGCTCGAGCGGCGCGTTCTCGGCCAGGCCGTTGGCGAGGATCGCCACCGTGTCGCTGGTGGACTGATCGCCGTCCACCGTGATGCGGTTGAACGAGCCGTCCACCGCCCGCCGCAGCACGCGGGGCAGCGAGTCCCGCCCGACCATCGCGTCGGTGGCGAGGAAGCAGAACATCGTGGCCATGTGCGGCTCGATCATGCCCACGCCCTTGGCGATGCCCCCGATGGTCACCGGCCGCCCGGTGACGTCGACCCGCAGCGCCGCTTCCTTCGGCCGGGTGTCGGTGGTCATGATCGCCTCGGCGGCGAGGCGGCCGCCCTGCGGAGACAGCCCCTTCACCAGCTTCGGCAGCCCGGCCCGGATCTTGTCCATGGGCAGGGGCTGCCCGATGACCCCGGTGGATGCGATCAGCACCTGGCGGGGAGAGATCCGGAGCAGCTCCCCGGTGATGCGGGTCATCTCGCGGGCGTCCTTGATCCCTTGCTCGCCGGTGCACACGTTGGAGCACCCCGCCGAGGCCAGGATGGCCTGGGCGCGGCCGTCACGCAGGTGCTCTTGGGAGACCAGCACCGGCGCGCCCTTGATCTGGTTGGTGGTGAACACCGCGGCGGCGCGGGCCGGCGAGGAGGAGTAGACGAGGGCCAGGTCCTTCTTGCCGCTGGGCTTGATGCCCGCCGCGACCCCGGCGGCGAGGATGCCGGGCACGGCGGTGATGCCTCCCTCCAGCCACTGGAAGTCCGGCATGCGGGCTACGGATACACCGGAGGCGCGTCCAGGCCGGTCCGCTCGTCCCACCCCATCATGATGTTGAGGCTCTGGATCCCGTTGGCCGAGCCGCCCTTGCCGAGGTTGTCGAGCGCGGAGACGCAGACCGCGCGCTTCGTGCGCGGGTCGGCCACCACGGTGACGTCGCAGAAGTTCGAGCCCACGACCGATCGGGTGGTGGGGCGCTGCCCCTCGTCGAGAACGCGCACGAACGGCTCGCCCGCGTAGAACTCCTGGTACAGGGCCACCAGCTCGGCGGTGGTGGCGGCCTTCGTGAGCGGGACCGACGCGGTGGTGAACAGGCCCCGGTTGAGCGGCACCAGGTGCGGGGTGAAGCTCACGATCACCGGCCGGCCCGCCAGCGCGGACAGCTCCTGCTCGATCTCGGGCGTGTGCCGGTGGGTGGCCATGCCGTAGGCCTGCACGTTCTCGTTCGCCTCGGTGAAGAGATACATCGGGTCGGCCTTGCGACCCTGCGCCCCCGCCCCGGTCACTCCCGACTTGCCGTCGATCACGATGCCCTCGACGCTGCCCCGCCCGCTCTTCAGGAGCGGCGCGGTTGCGAGCACCGCACCCATCGGGTAGCACCCGGGCGAGGCCACCAGGGAGGCCGCCGCGATCTGCTTGCGGTGCAGCTCCGGCAGGCCGTAGACCGCCTCCGCCAGGCCGCTCGCGTCCTCGTGGGACGCCTTGTACCACGTGGTGTACAGCGCGGCGTCTTTCAGGCGGTAATCCGCCGACAGGTCGATCGCCTTGCGGCCGTGGCGCCGCAAGGTCGGCATCAGCCGCTGCGACTCCATGTGCGGCAGGGCGAGGAAGACCAGGTCGGCCTGCTCGGCCAGGCGGTCGCCCTGGATCTCCTGGAACACCAGGTCGCTGAGCCCGCGCAGGTGCGGGTAGACGCGGTCGAGGCGCTCGCCGGCCAGCCGCTCGGAGGTCACCGCGGTGATCCGGACCTTGGGGTGGACGGACAGGAGGCGGAGCAGCTCCGCCCCCATGTACCCGCTGGCCCCGGTGACCGCGACTCTCAGCATGGCGGCCCGCCCGCGGCTACCGCTTGGAGTACTGGAACTTGGAGCGGGCCCCGGGCTGGCCGTACTTCTTGCGCTCCTTCATCCGCGGATCGCGGGTGAGGAGGCCGGCACGCTTGAGCGTCTGGCGCAGCTTGTCGTCGAACTGCAGGAGCGCCCGCGCGATGCCGTGGCGCACCGCGCCGGCCTGCCCGGTGGGGCCGCCGCCGCCCACGTTCACGACCGCGTCGAACTGGCCGAGCGTGTTCGTGAGCTGGAGCGGCTGGGCGATGACCATGCGCAGCGTCTCGCGCGGGAAGTAGTCCTCGAAGGGGCGGCGGTTGATCAGGATGCGGCCCTGGCCGGCCTGCAGCCAGACCCGGGCCACCGACGTCTTGCGGCGGCCGGTTCCGTAGAAGCGGGTAGCGACGGCCATGAGGCTCCTCAGCGGGCGCGCTCGCGCGCGGCGAGCGGCTCGGGTTTCTGGGCGGCGTGCGGGTGCTCCGCCCCCTTGTAGACTTTCAGCTTCTTGGCCATCGCGCGGCCGAGCCGGCCCTTGGGGAGCATGCCCTGCACCGCCCACTCGATCACGCGCTCGGGATGCGTCTTGAGCATCCGCTCCGCGCTGACCTCACGCAGTCCCCCGATGTAGCCGCTGTGCCAGCGGTAGATCTTGTCGGTCAGCTTGCGCCCGGTGAGGTGCACCTTCTCGGCGTTGATGACCACCACGTGGTCGCCCACGTCGAGGTGCGGCGAGAACTGGGGCTTGTGCTTGCCGCGCAGGACCGTCGCCACCTGGGTCGCCAGCCGGCCCAGCACGCGGTCCTCGGCGTCGACCAGGAACCACTTGCGCTCTACTTCCTCTTCCTTCGGCATTACCGTCGTCATGATCTCCGTCCGGATGGGACCGTAGCGGGCCCCGGCAGATAGCAACGGGTAATCATAAAGGAAAGGTCCTATCGGGTCAACCGCCTGCCCCGTGCCGGGGCCTCCGGGGTCCCCTACCCATCCCCAAGGGGGTACCGATCGGGGGACGTTGACCGGCCGGGGGCCCCTCGGTACCCTCCCCGGTGTCGATGGCCACCCACCCGCCGCTGGGCCCGGGCCGAGTATGATCGGCTCGTCGAGCTGGGCGTGTTCCAACCCGGCCAGCGCCTCGAGCTGCTCGACGGCCAGCTGGTGGTCCGGGAGCCCCAGGGCAGCCGCCATGCGGCCGCGATCCGGCGGGTGCTGGCCGCCCTAGGCCCCGCCCTCGGCGAGGCCTGGCAGATCGACTCGCGGCTCCCGCTGGCGCTCGACCCGGACTCCGAACCCGAACCGGACGTCGCGGTCGTGCCGCGTGACCCCGGGGCCTACGCCGACGCCCACCCCTCCCGCGCCGGCTCGTCGTCGAGGTCGCCGACGCCTCGTACCGGCTCGACCGCGAGGCCAAGGCGGGCCTCTACGCCCGCGCCGGGATCCCGGAGTACTGGATCGTCGACCTCGCCCGCGGGGCGCTCGAGGTCCACCGCGAGCCCGAGCCGGCGCCGGAGGCCCCTACCGGCTGGCGCTACCGCTCGGTGGGCACGCTCCAGCCGCCGGCGATGGTCACCCCCCTCGCGGCCCCGGGCCGGGCGATCGCGGTCGCCGACCTCTTGCCCTGACGCCTACCCGGCGGCGCGACCGCCGGGCCCGTCAACGGGGCTCACTCGCCGGCGCAGCCTTCGACGGTGACGATCAGTTCCTGCCCCGGCTTCACCTTTGTGAATGCCCGAGGCCAGTGGCCGTGCCGAGCACAGCCGCGAGCGTGGTGCAGGCCCAGTTGGCATAGGCCCCGAACAGGGCGGTGCCGAACGCCACGCTGGCGGCGCGACGGGACAGGCGGGCGTCCTGCCAAGCCGCTCCGAGGGCAAGCAGGAACGTGCCGTTCATCAGGCCTTCCAGATGCGCCGCGAGACCCATCCGCGGATTCGTGAGCTGCTGGACGAATAGCCCGGTGACGAGGCCGAGGAGGAAGAGCAGCATCCCATGCCAGAAGAGGCGCCGACGTCGATTCTCCATATGCCCCACGTCCTCCAGTAATTGGCCCGTTCACGCCACGGAGCGCCTCTCCCGTCCTCCAGTCGCTAACGAAGACGCGCGGGCGCGAGTCACGTCCTGATCACCCTCAGCAGCCTAACGTTCGTAGTGACCGGCCAGATCGCGCAACGCGAGCCCCGGTCAGGTGCACTGCGATGTTCGAGGCCGTGGTCCTATTGCGTCTCGGGCCCCGCTCGCTTCCACTGCTCGATCTCCAGGCGGTGAGCTGCGTCGTGCTCGGCCATCATTGCCGGAATGTCGCAAAGCGCGATAGGACCGACGCCTTCCTGCCTGCCGCGCCGAATCCAATCTCCAGCGTCGAGCGTCCGCAGAGTCGCAACGTTCCTCAGCCGCGCATCTCGGAACGCAGCAGTACCCTCAGCCAGCGAGAGCGATTGGTAGTTCCGCTCCCGCGCGATTCTCGCACCGTCGAAATCGGCCAGCCAGGGATCGGTTTCTTCCAGAAGCCGACGGATCCGCAGGGCGTACCCATCGCGCTCTAGGTCGGCCAGGTGCCAGCAATGCTCGACCGGGGAGAAAGCGCCGTTCGGCCCTGGCGCCGCCGCTTCCAGCGGCCCGAGCGTCTTGAAGGAACCTTCCAGGAGACCAGGCATCGCCTCGAGCTCCGACAAGAGGCCATCCCGGTCCGCCTTGGTGAGCATCAAGTACTGCATGGGCGCCTCCCCTCATCGGTATCGTGCGGCGAACGGCCGCATTGAGCGCCGCGCTCCTATGCGGTGGCTGACGACGCACCAACGTCCGCCGGTATCGAACCCCTCCGGACGACAACCGGCCATAGCTCCAGTGGCGGTGTCCCCGTGGTTGGCAGATTGGCCGGCCGTGGACATGGTCTGACCGGTCAGGGCCTCCAGAAGCCCTGCGATGGGATGCGGAAGGCCCGGTTGAAGCGCGACGACGAGTTCTCCCACGCAATAATCATTGTCATCTCCGCGATGGTTTCGTCGTCGTAGTGCCGTTGCAGGCGCGCGAACAGCTCGTCATCGACGTCGCGCCGCGTGTCCGTGATCGCATCGGCGTATTCGAGGGCCACCTTCTCCGCATCGCTGAAGAGAGGACTGCTCACATAGTCGCCGAGGAGTGTCTCGAGCTTCTCCGTCGAGACACCGTTCCTGCTGCCGACGGCAGCATTGACGTCCTGTCAGAACTCGCAGCCGTTCCACGAGGCGACGCGCCGATTGAGCAACGCGCGGAGCGTCGCGGGCACACGCTTTGTCTCTTGTTGGAGCGCGGCCCACATCGCCTTCGCGGCGCGGAAGTACGCCGGGTTGCGCGCGTAGAACAGGTAGGGATAGAGCGGCGCGCCCCGGAGCTTCTCCTGCTCCTCGAGCGTTTCGCGCAGGTCATCCGGCAGCGTCTCGACAGCGACGGGCGGGATGCGTGTTTTCCCCTCGAGCATAGGCACCTCCTTCAAGTCGCGATTTTGGCGTGGCTCCGCTTCATCCGCGTGCTCTTCCCAGCCGGGCCCGCCTTGGTCTTCCCCGTCCAGGGGCAGAGCGCCAGGATCGGGCACGTGGGGCACGCTGGGTTGCGGGCGAAGCAGACCCGCCGGCCGTGCAGGATCAGCATGTGGCTGGCCTCGGTCCAGCGCGGGCGCGGGAGGATCTCGCAGAGCTGGTCGTGGACCTTCTCGGCGTCGTCGCCCCGGGCGAGCCCGAGGCGCTGGGAGACCCGGAGCACGTGGGTGTCCACCGCGAGGGCGGGGATGCCGAAGGCGTTGCCGAGGACCACGTTGGCGGTCTTG
>DATIFV010000217.1:0-5113 GCA_035455085.1 Candidatus Methylomirabilota bacterium
AGGTCACATTCCGACATTTCCGGGGCCCGCGAACGACCTCGCCCGGAGCGGAGAAATGTTGGAATGTGAGACCTGACCCCGTCCTTGACGGGAAGGCCGGGCGCTGGTAGCGTGCCGGCGTGACGATCCCGAGCCCCGCCTTCACGGATCCTTCGCGCTCCACTCCCGACGTGGCCGAGCAGCGCGCCCGCACGCGCGCCCTCGTCGCGCCGCGCACCGGCGAGCGCGGCCTCGACATCGGCTGCGGCTTCGGCATGCTCGCCTGCGAGCTCGCGCGCGACGTCGGCCCCACCGGCCGGATCATGGGCGTGGATGCGGTGCCCGACATGATCATCGCCTGCGAGGAGCGGGCGCGCCACGACGCGGTGACCGGCCGCACCGAGTTCCACCAGGCCGATCCCGATGCGATCCCCGCCTCCTCTGGCACCTTCGACTTCGTCACCGCCATGCAGGTCTACGAGTACGTGCCGGACGTCGAGCGCGGGCTCGCGGAGGCCCATCGCGTGCTGAGGCCGCACGGCCGGCTCGCGGTGCTCGACACCGACTGGGAGTCCTGCGTCTGGCACGCGGCCGACCGCGACCGCACCGCGCGCGTGCTCCGCGCCTGGGAGCAGCGCTTCGCGCACCCCCACCTGCCCGCGCGGATGCCCGAGCTGCTGCGACGGACCGGGTTCGTGGTCCGGAGCGTGACGATGATCCCGGTGGTCAACATCGAGCTCGGCGAGCACACCTACAGCTCGGGCATGATCGACGTGGTCGCGCGCTTCGTGGGCAGCCGGGGCGGGATCGGCGAGGACGAGGCCGTCCGGTGGGCGGAGGACGTGCGCGCCCAGGCCGCGCGAGGCGAGTACTTCTTCAGCCTCTCGCGCTATCTCTTCCTGGGCGAGCGCGCGCGCACCTCACGGGGAGGCGTGGCATGAGGATCGAGGTCGACCTGGTCCAGGAGGAGGGCGGCGTCTACCGCGCCACCGCGGTCCCCTACCCCGACGTCAGCGTGACCGGCCGCACCGAGAAGGAAGCGCTCGGCCTCCTGCTCGAGGCGGTGGGCAGGTACCTGAAGGACCATCCCGAGCGCACGTAGCCGGCGGGTGCCGGGCGCCCCGCCTCAGCTCACTGACGCTGGGGCGCCGCCGGGCGCGAGGGCGCCTGGGTCGGCATCGGCTCCGCCCCGGACGGAGCGCTGCGCGCGGACGCGCCCGCCTGGGTCGGCATGGCCTCCCCCGAGCGCACCTCACCCGCGGCGCGCCGCGGAGCGCGCGGGACGGGCTCGACCGCGGGGGCGACAGGTGGAGCCACGACGCGCGGGGCCGGCTGGACGGCGGGGCGGGGTGGACTAGGCGGTGGCGGGGAGGGCGCGGGCGCGGCCGTCGCGGGGACGACGGGAGCGGCGGTCGGCGGAGCCAGGGGCGGGGCGGCGGCCGGGGGTGGGATCGTCCCCCAGGTCGGCAGGCGGATCGAGTCCGGGCCCGGCAGCGACGGGAGGCTCTCGCGATACACGTAGAGCCCGCCGGCCGCCACCACGAGAAGGCCGGTCGCGGCGGCGGCCGCGATCCCGGCGGCCAGCCGGCGACGCCGAGCGCGCGCGCGGGCGACCGCCTGGTCGCGCGCCCGCTCGAACGCCTGCCGGCACTCGGCGCACCCGAGCAGGTGGGTCTGAATAATGGCCCACTCGGTCAACGGCACGTCCCCCCCGGCGACGAGGGACAGGGTCCCGCGCACGTCCTGGCACTTCATCCGCCTCCATCTTCCACATCCGACGCCCCGTGTAAAGCATGTGCTCGCGGGTGATAGCATGGCCCCATGCTGCCGAGCGGAGCGGACAACCCTTTCCTGCGCGCGACCGTCGGCGGCATGCTCGCCACCGTCGCGGCGCGCGCGGGCGCGCGCGAAGCCATCGTGGCCACCGACCGCCGGATCACCTACGCGCAGTTCCACCGCGAGGCGGAGCAGTTCGCCCGCGGGCTGCTCGCCCAGGGCGTCAAGAAGGGCGACAAGGTCGCGCTCTGGCTGCCGAACCGCCCGGAGTGGCTCTTCGCCCAGTACGGCTGCGCACTGATCGGCGCGGTCGTGGTCGCGCTCAACACCCGCTACCGGGGGCACGAGCTGCGCTACATCCTGCGGCAGTCGGATGCGACCACCCTGCTCTGCGCGGACCACTCCGGGCCGGTGGACTACCTGGAGACGCTCGCCGAGGTGCTGCCGACCCTGGCCGGGTCCGTGCCGGGTGAGCTCGCCGTAGACGACTTCCCCCTCCTCCGCCGCGTCGTCGTGGACGCAGCAGATCCGTATCCGGGCTGCCTGCGCCTGCGCGACGTGGTGGACGATGGGGAGGCGCCGGACTGGGCCGCCGCCCTGGCCGCGGCGGCGGAGGCGGTCGGACCCGAGGATCCCTTCACGATCCTGTACACCTCCGGCACCACGTCGTTCCCGAAGGGCGCGGTCATCACCCACCGGAACTGCCTGCCGCACGGGTGGTGGTGCGGCGAGGTCCTGCGACTCACCGAGGCCGATCGGGTGCTCCACGCTCTGCCGCTGTCGGGCACGTGGGGCGGGCTCTGCATCCCGCTGGCCGCCTTCAGCCACGGCGCGACCGTGGTCCTGATGGAGATCTTCGAGCCCGCGGTGGCGCTGCGCCTCATCGAGACCGAGCGCATCACGGTGTGGAACGGGGTGGACTCGATGGCGATCCCCATGCTCGAGCATCCCGACCTGGCCATCCGGGACCGCTCCCGGCTCCGCACCGGCGGCTTCGCGGCCACCGGCGGCGGCGAGCGGGGCCTGTTCGAGGCGCTGGTGGAGCGCCTCGGGGTGCGCCAGGCCTTCCAGCCCTACGGCATGACCGAGGTCAACGCCATGGCCCTGGTCCACGACCTCGACGAGCCGTTCGAGAGCCGCGCGCTGGCCGGGGTCTGGCCCGCCGACGGCCTCGAGGCGCGCGTGGTGGACCCGGACACCGGGCGGGATCAGCCGGTCGACCGCGAGGGCGAGCTCTGGCTGCGCGGCCGCCCGGTGACCGCAGGCTACTACGGCAAACCCGAGGAGACCGCGAAGGCCTTCACGGCCGACGGCTGGTTCAAGACCGGCGACCTCGCGGTGCGCGACGCGGCGGGCCGGATCGTCTTCCTCGCCCGGCTCCGCGAGGTGCTCCGCATCAACCACTTCATGGTGTCCCCGGGCGAGATCGAAGCGTACCTGCAGACGCACCCGAAGGTGCTCCAGGCCTTCGTGGTCGGCGTGCCCGATCCGCGCACCAACGAGGCGGCGGTGGCCTACGTGATCCCGCGCCCGGGCGCCACCGTGACCGAGGAAGAGGTGATCGCGCACTGCCGGGGACGCATCGCCTCGTTCAAGGTGCCCCGTCACGTGCGGGTGGTGGCCGACGTGCCCCGTACCCCGGGGCCCCACGGCGACAAGGTGCAGAAGGCGCGGCTACGCGCGCTGTTCCTCGGCGAGCGCTAGGCGGGCGGCCGCGATCTCCCGCTGCACCGCCTCGGGCCCGGGAAACTCGCGGGCGGTGCGGCGATACCAGTAGCGGGCGTTGTCGAGGTCGCCTTCCAGCGTGTGGACGATGCCGTGCAGCCACGCCGCCAGCTCGGACTTGTCCTCCTGCACGATCTCGTGGGCGCGCTGCCACTGCCCGGCCGCGAGGAAATCCAGGGCCTTCGCGAGGGACTGCAGGCGGGACGGGGCCGGCGTGCTCATGCGCGGAAGTTTACCGCAGTGGTGTTGCCGCCGCTCAGCACCACCGCCACCCGCTCCTCCGGTGCCGGCCGGTAGGCGGCGGCGCCCCCCGGCTCCACCACGAGCCGCAGCACCTCTCAGAGCGCTTCCTGCACGCGGCGCATGGCCGGGTCGCTCACCAGCACGGTCCGGGCGACGTGGGCCTGGGCGATCAAGGAGCCGGCGTGCTGCAGCAGCTCGAGCTTGAAGGTCAGCCGAAATCCGGCCAGCCCGAAGTCGATACCGGTCGTCCGGCTCACATCAGGACCATCTGGGTCTGGGTGGTCAGCGAGAGCAGCCGCCCCGACTCGTCGGTGACGCGGGTCTGCCACACCTGCGTGCGCTTGCCCTTGTGCAGCGGGGTCGCCTCCGCCCGCACCACCCCGGAGCGCCCGGCCGCGAAGAAGTTGGTCTTCGACTCGAGCGTGGTCGTGCCCGCGCCCGCCGGGAGGTTCACCGCGGTGGCCGCCGCGCCCACCGTGTCCGCCAGCGCCATCAGGGTCCCGCCGTGCAGGGCGCCGCCAACCGTGCGCAGATCGTCGCGGATCGTCAGCTCGGCGACCACGCGGTCCGGGCTTGCCTCGACGATACGCAGGCCGAGCAGGGTGCTCAGCGTTCCGGCCATCCGCTCGTTGAAGAGCTTGAGATCGATGTCCATGGTGACCTCCGGCGGTCATCCTCGCCGAAACGGGGAGCCAGTTCAATTACCTCCGAGGTAATGGCGCTCGGCCCCGGCCTGCGTATACTGGCGCCCATGGCGACGCGGACCCGCCTGCCGGCCGCGCGCAAGAGCCCCTTCGGGAGACTCCGCGTGAGCCCATCCGAGCGTCCGACCCAGTTCGGCCGGATCCACCCGCCCGACGAGGCGTGGCTCGCCCGGCAACCGCCCGAGCCCATCCTCGAGCCCGACCTGCCGATCATCGACACCCACCATCACCTGTGGGACCGCGGCGGGCATCGCTACTTCCTGCCCGACTTCCTCGCCGACGCGGCGATCGGGGGCGTGCTCGGCTACGGCGCCTACGCGGGCAGGCAGAAGGAGGTGTTCGCGGCCTGGAAGCCGCGGATCGAGGAGCTGGCGGCCTGCCCCAACGTGGTGGTGAAGCTGGGCGGCATGATGATGCGCCTGGCCGCCTTCGACTACCGCACCGCGCCGAGGCCGCCCGCCTCCGCCGAGCTGGCCGCGCTCTGGCGCCCCTACATGGAGACCTGCATCGAGCGGTTCGGCGCCGACCGCTGCATGTTCGAGAGTAACTTCCCGGTCGACAAGATGGGCATCGGCTGGGCCGGGCTCTGGAACGCGCTCAAGCGCATCGCGGGCGGGGCCTCCGCCGCGGGGAAGCAGGCCATGTTCAGCGGCACCGCCCGGCGGGTCTACCGCCTGGACACCTGA
>DATIFV010000218.1:0-19225 GCA_035455085.1 Candidatus Methylomirabilota bacterium
AAGCCCTGGCGGGGCGGGGAGAGCAGGATCCAGAGGCCGTACTTCTCCACGAAGTAGGCCTTGACCTGCTCGGGCGTCTCGCCCGCGGCCAGCCGCTCGCGGATGATCCCGCGCATCTGGTTCGCGGTCTCCGACGGGGAGTCGGCCACCGAGAGGCTCTGGCACACCACGCAGCGGAGCTGGGCCGCGATCTCGTGCACGGTCTCCTCGCTCACCGCGGCCGCGGCGAGCCCGGCGCCGGCGGCGAGGATCGCGATCGCCAGGACGGTCGCGGCGAGGCCCCGGCTCATGCCGGCTCTCCCAGCAGCTTGTCGATCTGCACCCGCATGATCTCGTCGGTGACCGCGCCGACCTGCTTGAAGCGCACCCGCCCCCTGCGGTCGATGAAGAAGGTCTCAGGCACCCCGTAGACGCCGTAGTCCACCGAGACGCGGCCCACCGGATCCGGCGCGTTCGGGAAGGTGTGGCCGAAGCGGGCCAGGAACTGCTTCGCGGGCTCCTCCTTGTCCTGGATGTTGACGCCCACCAGCATCACGCCGCGGTCCCGGTAGGCCTGCCAGGCCCGCTCCAGGCTCGGCGCCTCGTCGTAGCAGGCGGGTATGCACCACGAGGCCCAGAAGTTCACGACCACCACGCGGCCGCGGAGCGATTCGAGCGAGATCGGCTTGCCCTCGAAGGTGGTCAGGGTGAAGGGGGCGGCGGGCTTGCCCAGCAGCGGCGACGGGATCTCGCGCGGATCGGTCCGGAAGCCGTAGGCGAGCAGGACCAGCACCGGCACCACCGCGAGCGGGATCGCCCACCGCAGCGCCCGAGCCCGAGGGCTCATGCGGGGACCTCGTGGCGCTGCGGCCGGCGCGCCGGGCGGCCCTCCGGCGCGATGGCGAGGGCGGCGCCCAGGGTGAGCACGAGCCCGCCGATCCAGAGCCAGGAGACCATCCGGTTGACCTGGATCTTGATGGTGGCGTGGGAGCCGTCGCGGGCGAAGTCGCCCAGGACGAGATAGAGGTCCTCCCAGAACCCCAGCCGGTAGTCCACCGCCGCGATGGGCGTCTGCTCCTGCGGGTAGAACTTCTTGGCGGGGGTCAGCACGGTGACCGGGCCGCGGTGGTCGGTCACCGCGAAGGTGCCGGTCACTTTGAAGTGATTGGATTCCTCCGACGGCTCAAGCCCGACGAAGCGGATGGTGTAGCCGGCCAGCTCCACCGCGTCCCCCCGGTTCAGCGTCGCCTCCGTCTGGGTGGACCAGGCCTGGGAGCCGGCCACGCCGAGGGCGATGACCAGGACGCCGAGGTGGACCACGAAGCCGCCGTAGCGCCGGTTCTGCCGCAGGAGCAGGCCCCAGCTGGCCTCGGCCCAGCCCTCGCCGGTCCGCCGACGCGCCCGGCAGGCACGGTAGAAGTCGAGCGCGATGGTGCCGGCCACGAAGACGACCAGGGCCAGGCAGAGGAGCACGAGGGCGTTGCCCACCCCGAGGAGCCGGAAGACGGCGGCGGCCACCAACCCCGCGGCCACCGGCTTCAGGAAGTTGCGCCGTAGGTTCTCGGCCGAGGCGCGGCGCCAGGCGATCAGGGGCCCGACGCCCATCAGGAAGAGCAGGGCCAGGAAGATCGGGATGTTGACCAGGTTGAAGAACGGAGCCCCGACGCTCACCTTGGTGCCCTTCACGGCCTCCGAGAGCAGCGGGAAGACGGTGCCGAAGAACACCGTGAACGTCGCGGCCACCAGGAAGAGGTTGTTCAGGAGGAACGCGGACTCCCGGGAGACGATCGAGTCCAGCTCCCCCTGGCCCCGCAGCCGGTCCAGCCGCCACGCCAGCAGCGAGAAGGCGCCGAGCACGACCAGGGCCAGGAAGGCGAGGAAGAACTGGCCCACCGAGCCCTGGCTGAAGGCGTGCACGGAGCCGATGATCCCCGAGCGCGTCAGGAAGGTCCCGAACAGGGTGAGGCTGAAGGTCAGGATGATCAGGGTGAGGTTCCAGAGCTTGAGCATGCGGCGCCGCTCCTGGATCATCACCGAGTGCAGGAACGCGGTGGCGGTGAGCCAGGGCATGAAGGCCGCGTTCTCCACCGGGTCCCACGCCCAGTAACCGCCCCAGCCCAGCACGTGGTAGCTCCACCAGCCGCCGATGAGCAGGCCGAGCGAGAGGAAGTACCACGCGACGATGGTCCAGCGCCGGGTGATGGTGATCCACTCGTCGCCGGTGCGGCCGATGATGAGCGCGGCCATCGCGAAGGCGAAGGGCACCGAGAAGCCGGTGAAGCCCAGGTAGAGCGCCACCGGGTGCGTGATCATGCCCGAGTCCTCGAGCAGCGGGTTGAGGCCGCGGCCGTCGGGGGGGATCGGGGAGAGGCGCTCGAAGGGCGGGGCGGGGATCGTCATCACCAGCAGGAAGAACGAGGAGACGCCGAGCATCACCGCGAGGACCCACGGATAGAGCTGCGGCTGGGTCCGGCGGTAGCGGGCCACCACGATCAGGGTGTAGAGCGCGAGCATCCACGCCCAGAGGATGATCGAGCCCTCGAGGGCGCCCCAGAGCGCGGTGATGCGGTAGTAGAACGGGGTGCCCCGGTTGGTGTTGCTGGCGACGTAGCTGACCGAGAAGTCGAAGGTGAGGAAGGCGTAGACGAGCAGGAGCATGCACGCGGTGATGAGCAGCCAGACCCCGACCGCGGCCCGCTCCGACGAGGCCTGCAGGTCGGCCCGCCCCTTCACCGCGCTCCACGCGGCGGCGCCCGCCCCGTAGACCGCCAGGACCAGTGCCGCTACCGTGGCCGCGTAGCCGAGTTCCGGGGTCATGGCTTGCCCTCCGACCCTCGCAGGGTCTTGAGCAGCTCCTTGTAGCCGGCCTGGCTCGCGTCGTGCGGGGCCTTGTACTCCTCCGAGTGCTTGGCCAGGATCGTGGTGGCCTGGAAGTAGCCGTCGCGGCTCCAGGTGCCCTCGACGACGGCGCCGCGGCTCTCCGCGAAGAGGTCGGGCGGGGTACCGCGGTGGCGGACCGGGACGGTGGCCTGGCCGTCGGAGAGGGTGAAGCGCAGGTCGAGGCTCCGGGGATCCCACCGGAGCGAGCCGGGCTGGACCATGCCGCCGAGCCGGTAGGCCTTGCCGGCGACCGGCGCGGCGCCCAGCTCGCTCGGGGTCACGAAGTACACCACCGACTGTGACACCCCCGCGTAGACGAGGTAGGCGAGCGCGGCCACGATGACGAGGCCGCCGGCCAGGAACTTCGTCCGGCGGCTCATGCGGCCCGGGCCTTCGCGGCGCGCCGCGCGGCGAGCGCGCGGGCCCGGCGCGCCAGGTGGCGCCAGTAGGCGAGGAACGCGACGGCGGCGATGCCGTACGCGGCGAGCACGTAACCCCAGTTGGACGGCATCAGATCTGCTCCTCGAGCCGGGCGATCTCCATCCGCCGCGACAGGAAGTAGGCGAACAGCAGGGTGAAGGCCAGCCAGTTGACGAAGAGCGCCAGCCCGATGGCCGGATCGATCGGGGCGCGCTCGGGGCCCAGGATGGTGGAGGGCTGATGCAGCGCGCGCCACCACTTCACCGAGAAGTGCACGATCGGGATGTTCACCGCGCCCACGATGCCCACCACCGCCGCGTAGCGCGCGCGCGCGTCCGGGTCCTCGATCAGCCGGCGCAGGAGCAGGTAGCCCACGTAGACGCAGAAGAGCACCGCGGTCGAGGTGAGCCGCGCGTCCCACGTCCACCACGTGCCCCAGGTCGGCTTACCCCAGATCGAGCCGGAGACGATGGTGAGGCCGGTGAAGAGCACGCCGAGCTCGCCCGCCGCCGCGGCCAGCCGGTCCCAGCCCATCCGGCGCGTGGCCAGGTAGCCGATGCCGCCGAGCAGCACCAGGCCGAAGGCCAGGTAGGCGGTGAGGACCGCGGGCACGTGCAGGTACATGATGCGCTGCACGTTGCCCTGCACCGCCTCCCGGGGGGCGTAGCCGAAGCCGGCGGTGAGGCCGGCCGCCAGGCCCAGCGCCGCCACCCAGCCGAGCGCGCGGGTCATCGTCAGCCTTCCAGCACGAACTCGAACGTGAGCAGGCCGATGGTGACGTAGACCAGGTCGGCCCCCGCGAGCAGCTTCAGCCAGTGGGCCACGTCGGCGAGCGGCTGGCCGAGGAGCAGGGCCTGGGTGGCGCTCACGGTGGCGAGCAGCACCGGGACCTGCACCGGCAGCAGCAGCACCGGGAAGAGCAGCTCGCGGGCGCGCACCTGGGTGGTCATGGCCGCGAACAGGGTGCCGACCGAGGCGAGCCCGATGGTGCCGAGGGCCAGCACGAGCCCGAGCGGCGCGGCGGGCGTCCAGAGATCGACGTCGTAGAACACGCCGAAGAGGACGGCCAGAAGGATCTCGACCGCGGCCATCAGCACGCAGTTGCCCACGAGCTTGCCGAGGTAGATGGCCGACTTGTCGCCGGGGGTGAGCCGGAGCCCCTCCCAGCAGTCGTTGTCGCGCTCGCCGAGGAAGCTGCGCCCGAGCCCGAGCAGGCCGGCCAGGATGAAGCCGAGCCAGAGCAGGCCGGGCACCGCGGCGGCGAGCCGGTCGCGGTCCGGGCCGAGCGCGAACTGGAAGAGGAAGAGCAGCAGCACGCAGAAGAAGAGGAGCGCGTTGGCGTGCTCCTTGGCCCGCCGCTCGATCAGCAGGTCCTTCCAGAGGACGATCCACGCGCGCCGGGCGTAGGTCACGGGCCGGCCTCGACGGCGTCGGTGAGGCTCTCGTAGAGACGGTGCAGCGCCTCGGCCGACAGCTCCGCGGCGGGGCGGTCCATCAGGAGCCGGCCGCCGCCCAGGATGGCCACCCGGTCGGCCACCCCGAGGCCGTCGCCGAAGCTGTGGGTGGCGACCACCGCGGCGCCGCCGCCCGCCTTGAAGCCGGCCAGGAACTCGCTCACCCACTTGCGGCCGCGCCGGTCGAGCCCGGTGAAGGGCTCGTCGAGCAGCAGCAGGCGCGCCCGGCCGAGCAGGACGCGGGCCAGCCCCAGCCGCCGCTTCATGCCCGCCGAGAAGGTGCGCGCGCGCTCATCCGCGACGTGGTCCAGCTCGACCTGGGCGAGTGCGGCGGCGAGGCGCCCGGCCGAGGCGTCGCCCCCGCGCATGGTCTCCCAGAAGCGCAGGTTCTCCCGCGCGGTGAGGTCCTCGTAGACGTAGGAGCCGTGGGCCACCATGCCGATCTCCGCCCGCGCCCGCTCGGGCTCGCGGAGGGCATCCGCGTCACCGATCCGGAGCGAGCCGGCGGTAGGACGGAGCAGGGTGGCGAGTATTCGCAAGAGCGTGGTCTTCCCGGCCCCGTTGGGCCCGAGCAGGGCCAGGCACTGGCCGCTCCCCAGCTCGAGGGACACGCCGTCGAGCACGCGGCTCGACCCGTACACCTTCCGAAGGTCCCGGGCCGTGATCATGCCCGCGAAAAAGGGGAGACGGTGATCCGCCTCCCCCCGTCTGCTCCGAGGACCCCGCCGGCCCCGACGATCGCGCTACCGGGCCTGCGATCGAGCCATCGCGCGCAGGCGTGCCACCCGCTCCGCGATCGGCGGATGGGTCGCGAACAGGGTGGCCCAGCCCCCGCTGGTCAGCGGATTGACGATGAACAGGTGCGCGGTCGCCGGGGTGGCTTCCATCGGCGCCACCTTGGTGGCCATCTCGAGCTTCTCGAGAGCCTTGGCGAGCCCCCACGGCTGGCCGGCCATCTGGGCCCCGGAGGCGTCCGCCTGGAACTCCCGGGAGCGTGATACCGCGAGCTGGATCAGGGTCGCGGCGATCGGAGCCAGCACGATCATGAGCAGGCCGCCCACGAGACCGCCGCCGCCCGACTCCTGCTCGTCGCTGTCGCGCCGGCCGCCGCCGAAGATCATGGCCCACTGGGCCATCTGGGCCATGTAGGTGATCGCGCCGGCCAGGGTGGCCGCGATCGCCATGATCAGGGTGTCGCGGTTGCGCACGTGGGAGAGCTCGTGGGCCAGTACGCCCTCAATCTCCTCGTCGCTCATGATGCGCAGGATGCCCTCGGTCACCGCGACCGCCGCGTGCTGGGGGTTGCGGCCGGTCGCGAAGGCGTTCGGGGTCTCGCCGGGAATGATGTAGATACGCGGCATCGGCATGCCGGCGCGGGTCGCCAGGGTCCGGACGATGCGGTAGAGACCGGGGGCGGTGGCCTCGTCCACCGGCTGGGCGCGGTACATGGCCAGCACGATCTTGTCCGAGAACCAGTAGCTGCCCAAGTTCATCACCATGGCCAGCACGAAGGCCATGACCATGCCGTTCTGCCCGCCGAGCGCGCCGCCGATGAGCACGAGCAGCACGGTCAGCGCCGCGAGCAGGACACCGGTCTTGATGAGGTTCGTCATGCGCTCGTCCTCCTCCCGGCTCGAATGCTAGCAGCCGCCCCCCGGACCGTCAAGCAAGGGGCGAGTTTACAGGTACTTCGCGGCCTTTTCGGTTGACAAGGGGTACCCCTGCGCCTATACTGGCCCGTCTCGTAGAAAAATCCCTTAACTGACAGAGCGTTAGGCCCAGAACCCCAAGATAAGGTCTACCCGTGCTGATCCAGGTCGCGGACATTCCGCCGGAGGGGCTGCGCATCGAGGGGACCGAGGAGTTCCCTCGGCCCTTCCAGGATGACGCCTGGCGTCTCGAGGCTGTCGCCCTGACCGTCGAGAAGGAAGGCGACACCGTCTTCGTCCGCGGCGAGCTCACCGCCCGGGTGCCGCTCACGTGCGGGCGGTGCGTCGAGCCGTACACGGTGACCGTGCATCCTGCCGTCGACGCCCGCTTCGTGCCGAGCCCGGCCACGCGCGGCGAGGAGCGCGAGCTGGGCACCGACGACCTCGAGACCGACGTGTACCAGAACGGGGTCCTGGACCTCACGGCCCTGCTCGAGACCGAGACCACCCTGGCCCTGCCAATGAAGCCGCTGTGCCGGGAGACCTGCCGGGGGCTCTGCCCCGTCTGCGGCGGCAACCGCAATGTCACGGCCTGCGCGTGCGAGCCGCACGCCCCCGACCCGCGCTGGGCGGCCCTCAAGGACTGGGCCGGCCGGACCAGATAGCCCGGGGCCCGAGGGCCCACACAGGAGCGATCCGATGCCTCTGCCCAAGCGACGACACTCCAAGACGCGCGGCCGCAAGCGGCGCACGCACTACAAGATGGTCGCCCCCACGCGGTCGCTCTGCCCGCAGTGCCGCGAGGTCAAGCCGCCCCACCGCATCTGCCCCCACTGCGGCTTCTACAAGGGGCGGGAAGTCATCTCGGTCGAAGGAGAATAGTTCTTTCCGGCTGAGCCCCGCCGTGCCATAAGATCGGCGCCATGAAGATCGCGGTGGACGCCATGGGGGGTGACTTCGGCCCCGCCGTCGTGGTCGAGGGCGCGGTGGCCGCGTGCCGGGAGTTCGGGCTGGCCTCGGTGCTGGTCGGGGACAGGGCGGCCATCGAGCGCGAGATCGCCCGGCTCGGGGCGCAGGACCTGCCGGTCACGGTGCGCCACGCCTCCCAGGTGGTGGGCATGGCCGAGGCGCCCTCCCAGGCCCTGCGGCGCAAGCGGGACTCGTCCCTGCGGGTGGCCGCCGAGCTGGTCAAGGACGGCGAGTGCGGCGCGATCGTGTCCGCCGGCAACACCGGAGCGGCGATGGCGATCAGCATGTACGTCATGGGCGTGCTGCCCGGGGTGGACCGGCCCGCGATCGCGGCCCCGCTGCCGAGCCTGTCGGGCTATACCGTGCTCATCGACGCCGGCGCCAACGTGGACCCCAAGCCGCACCACCTCTTCCAGTTCGCGGTCATGGGGCACGTCTACTCCCGCCACATCATCGGCAAGGACAACCCGCGGGTCGGGCTGCTCTCGGTGGGGGAGGAGGAGGGCAAGGGCAACGAGCTGACCAAGGAGGCCTTCGAGGAGCTGCGCGGCTCGTCGCTGAACTTCATCGGCAACATCGAGGGCCGCGACATCTACAACGGCCGCTGCGACGTGGTGGTGACCGACGGCTTCACCGGCAACGTCTGCCTCAAGGTCTCGGAGAGCCTCGCCGAGATGCTCACCGCGATGATCCGCGAGGAGCTGACCCGCGACATCCTGTCGGTGGCGGGCGCGGCGCTCTCCAAGCGCGCCTTCGCCCGGCTCAAGCGGCGCGTGGACTACACCGAGATGGGGGGCGCCCCCCTCCTCGGCATGAACGGCGCCGCCATCATCTGCCACGGCGCCTCGCCGGTGAAGGCGATCAAGAACGCGGTGCGGGTGGCCGCGGACTGGGTCCGCAACGACGTGAACCACCACATCAAGACCGCGCTCGAGGCCGAGGCCGTCCTCGCCGAGGGACGGGAGGGAGGTCGGGAATGACCCGCGCCCGCATCGTCGGAATCGGAGCCTACGCGCCCAGGCGGATCCTGACCAACAAAGAGCTCGAGAAGATGGTGGACACCTCCGACGAGTGGATCGTGCAGCGGACCGGCATCCGCGAGCGCCACATCGTCGACGAGGACGAGGCCACCTCGGACCTGGCCCTCCGGGCGGCGCGGCAGGCGATGGAGCGGGCCCAGGTCACTCCCGAGGAGATCGACTTCATCGTGGTGGGGACCACCGCGGGCGACATGATGTTCCCGACCACCGCCAACCTGGTCCAGCACCACCTGGGCTGCCGCAACGCGGGCTCGGTGGACGTCTATGCGGCCTGCTCCGGGTCGGTCTACAGCCTCTCGATCGGGGCCCAGTACGTGCAGACCGGCAAGTACCGCACCGTGCTCACGATCGGCGCCGAGTGCCTGTCCCGCATCACCGACTTCACCGACCGGGGGACGTGCATCCTGCTCGCCGACGCGGCGGGGGCGGCGGTGCTCCGGCCATCCACCGACGAGTCGGGCATCATCGATACCGATCTCTACTCCGACGGACGCTATGGCGAGCTGCTGATGCAGCCGGCGGGCGGCTCGCGCCGGCCGGCCAGCCACGAGACTGTCGACCAGCGCCTGCACTTCGCCAAGATGAAGGGCAACGAGGTGTTCAAGGTGGCGGTGCGCATGTTCGGCGACTGCGCCGAGCGCATCCTCAAGAACAACGGCTTCACCGCCGCCGACCTCGATCTCTTCGTGCCGCACCAGGCGAACCTGCGCATCATCGAGGCCGCGGTCAAGCGCCTGAAGGTTCCCATGGAGAAGGTGATGGTCAACGTGGACCGCTACGGCAACACCGGCGCGGCGTCCGTGTACGTGGCCCTCGAGGAGGCCTGGGCGGGTGGGCGGGTGAAGGCGGGTGACCTGATCCTGCTGGCCGCCTTCGGCGGCGGCTTCACCTGGGGCGCCGCGCTGGTGCGATGGTAGCCGGCCCCATCGCATTCCTCTTTCCCGGCCAGGGCTCGCAGGAGGTCGGGATGGGGCGTGCTCTCGCCGAGAGCTCGCCCTCGGCGGCGGCGGTGTGGGCCCAGGCGGACGCCGCGCTCGGCTTCCCGATCTCCCGGCTCAGCTTCGAGGGGCCGGCCTCGGACTTGGCCTTGACCGCCAACACCCAGCCCGCGGTGCTGACCGCGAGCGTGGCCGCGGCGGCCGCGCTGGCCGACCGCGGGGTGACCCCCGGGCTCGTGGCGGGCCACAGCCTCGGCGAGTACTCCGCGCTCGTGGTCGCGGGAGCCCTCCGCTTCGACGAGGCGGTGCGGCTCGTGCGCCGGCGCGGCGAGTTCATGCAGGAGGCGGTGCCGGTGGGCACCGGGGCGATGGCCGCCATGCTCGGCGTGGACCTGGCCACCGCCGAGCAGGTGTGCGGGGAGGCCGCGCAGGGCGAGGTGGTGGGGGTGGCCAACATCAACTCGCCGGGCCAGATCGTGATCGCCGGGCACCGGGGCGCGGTGGAGCGCGCGGTGGCCGCGGCGGCGGAGCGGGGCGGCCGGAAGAGCGTGCTGCTCCCGGTGAGCGCGCCCTTCCACTGCGCCCTCATGAAGCCGGCCGCGGACCGGCTCGCCGCCGAGCTCGAGCGGGTGACGGTCGCGGCCCCCCGCATCCCGGTGGTCCGCAACGTCGACGGCGGGGTGACCCGCGCCGCCGACGAGGTGAAGCCCTTCCTGGTGCAGCAGGTGGCGAGCCCGGTGCGCTGGACCGACTGCGTGGAGCGCCTGCAGCGCGAGGGCGCCGCCGCCTTCCTGGAGGTCGGGCCGGGCCGCGTGCTGACCGGGCTGCTCAAGCGCACCCTCGACGGCGCGCGCGGCCACGCGGTGGAGGATCCCGCCTCGCTCGAGAAGGCGGTCGCCGCGGTAGGGGGCGGGCCGGCGTGAGCGAGGCCAAGGCGCTGGCGGGGAAGGTCGCGATCGTGACCGGGGGCAGCCGGGGGATCGGCCTCGCCATCGCCCGCTTGCTGGCAGAGGACGGCGCCTCCGTGGTAGTCTCGGGCCGCGACGCGGCGCGTCTCGACGCGGCGGTCAAGGAGCTAGAGGCGCTCGGCGCTCCCGCGCTGGGGGTGGCCGCGGATGCGGCCAAGCGCGAGGACGTGGAGCGGCTGATCGAGGCGGCCCGGGAGCGCTTCGGGCGCATCGACGTGGTGGTGAACAACGCGGGGATGACCCGCGATCAGCTCCTGGTCCGGATGAAGGACGACGACTGGGACCAGGTGCTCGACACGAACCTGCGCGGCGTGTTCCTGATGACGCGCGCGGCGGCCAAGGTGATGATGAGGCAGAAGAGCGGGCGCATCATCAACATCTCCTCCACCGCGGGCGCCATGGGCAATCCGGGGCAGGTGAACTACTCGGCGGCCAAGGCGGGCGTGATCGGGCTCACCAAGGCGGCCGCGCGCGAGCTGGCGCACTGGAACATCCTGGTGAACGCGGTGGCCCCCGGGCTCATCGAGACCGACATGACGGCGACGATCTCGGCCGAGGCGCGGGAGAGCTTGATCCAGCAGGTGCCGCTCAAGCGCAGCGGGCAGGTGCGCGAGGTCGCGGAGGTGGTGCGGTTCCTGGCCGGGGACGGCGCGAGCTACATCACCGGCCAGACGATTCACGTCAACGGCGGACTGTACGTCTAGTCCAACGCAACCGGGAGGGAGGGTATGGCGAAGCCGGTCGAGGAGCGGGTGAAGGAGATCATCGTCGAGCAGCTCGGGGTGGAGGAGGACGAGGTGCAGCCGGCCGCGAAGTTCATCGAGGATCTGGGAGCGGACTCCCTCGACACCGTCGAGCTGGTGATGGCCTTCGAGGAGGAGTTCGACCTCGAGATCCCGGACGAGGACGCCGAGAAGATCTCGACGGTCGGCGACGCCATCAGCTACATCAAGGAGAACTCGTAGGGCGGGGCGGGCGGAGGGGCGCGTGGACCCGCGTCGAGTTGTCGTCACCGGAGCGGGGGCGGTCACCCCGGTCGGGAACACCGCCGAGGAGTTCTGGGCCGCGCTGACCCAGGGCAAGTCGGGCATCGGGCCCATCACCCGGTTCGATCCGAGTGCGCTGCCCACCCGGATCGCGGGCGAGGTGAAGGGCTTCGACTCGCTCCGCTACATCGACAAGAAGGACGACCGCAAGTTCGACCCGTTCCTCAAGTACGCGGTGGCCTGCGGGGTCATGGCGGTGGAGGACGCGGGGCTGAGCGTGGAGCGGGTGGACAAGACCCGCTTCGGGGTGCTGGTGGGCTCCGGCATCGGCGGCATCAGCACGCTGCTCGAGAACCACAAGACCCTCCTCGACAAGGGGCCGGACCGGGTCTCGCCCTTCTTCATCCCGATGCTGATCGTGAACATGGCCTCCGGGATCCTGTCGATGCGCTTCGGCGCCAAGGGGCCGAACTCCGCGGTGGTCACCGCGTGCGCCACCGGCAACCACGCGATCGGCGACGCCACCCGCATCATCCAGCGCGGGGACGCCGACGTCATGATCGCGGGCGGGGCGGAGGCGATCATCATCCCGCTGACCTTCGCGGGCTTCTGCCAGATGAAGGCGATGTCCACTCGGAACGACGAGCCGACCCGGGCGAGCCGACCGTTCGACGCCACCCGCGACGGCTTCGTGTGCGGCGAGGGCGGGGGGCTGGTGATCCTGGAGTCGCTCGAGCACGCGCTGGCCCGGGACGCCCGCATCTACGCGGAGGTGGTGGGCTACGGGATGACCGGCGACGCCTACCACATGACCGCCCCGGATCCGGAAGCGGACGGCGCCACCCGGGCCATGGCGCTGGCCCTGCGCGACGCGGGGCTGCCGCCGACCGCGGTGGGCTACATCAACGCCCACGGCACTTCCACGCCCTACAACGACAAGTCGGAGACGATGGCGATCAAGCGCGTCTTCGGCGAGCACGCGCGCAAGCTGGCGGTCTCCTCCACCAAGTCGATGACCGGCCACCTGCTGGGGGCCGCGGGCGGCATCGAGGCCATCGCCACCGCGTTCGCGATCCACCACGGCGTGCTGCCGCCGACGATCAACTACGAGACGCCCGATCCGGACTGCGACCTCGACTACGTGCCCAACCAGGCCCGCAAGCAGGACGTGGAGGTCGCGCTCAGCAACGCGTTCGGCTTCGGGGGCACGAACGCCACGCTCGTCTTCCGGAAGTATCGCCCGTAGTTGACGGCCGCGGCGGACCCGCGGGAGGCGCTCGGGGAGCGCCTCGGCCATGCCTTCCGCGATCCCGCCCTGCTGCGCGAGGCGCTCACCCACCGCTCGTTCGCCAACGAGAACCCCGGGACGCCCGACAACGAGCGCCTGGCCCTCCTCGGCGACGCGGTGCTCGCCCTCGTGGTGGCCGAGCGCCTGCTCGCGGCCGCGCCGGCGGAGCCGGTGGGCGTGCTGACCCCGCGCCGCGCCGCGCTCGTCTCGGGGGAGAACCTCGCGCGCTGGGCGGCCGGGGTGGACCTCGGCGCGCACCTGCTGCTCGGGCGTGGGGAGGAGCAGATGGGCGGGCGCGCCAAGGTCTCGGTGCTCGCCACCGCGCTGGAAGCGGTGCTCGGGGTGATCTATCGGGAAGACGGCCTCGACGCCTGCCGCCGGGCGGTGACGCGCCTGGCCGTGTGGTAACCTGCGTTCATGCGCCGGTGGCCCTTCTCGCCCGCGTCCACGCACGAGGGCGACCCCCTGCCCGCGGAGGGCTACGCGGTCATCGAGGACGTCCTGCGGCGCAACATCGAGGACATCTTCCGCGTGGAGCGGCAGGAGGTGCGGGGCCCGACCTTCGGCTGGGCCGGCCAGCTGCTGGTGGAGCCGGCCCGGGCGCTCGCGCTCCTCGAGCCGCGGCTGAAGCGGTTCGGCTACACGCCGTTCCTCGGCCGTCAGGGCGACCTGGTGTGGATCCGCGCGGTACCGCTCGCCGACGTCGGGGAGACGAGCCGGCCGGGCGTCAACCTGCTGCTGTTCGCCCTCACCGTGCTCTCCACCTTGGCCGCGGGGTGCCTGGTGGCCGGCTCGTTCCCGTTCGTGACCTTCAGCCCGCTCCGGGAGCCGCTCCGCCTGCTCGACGGCGTGCCGTTCTCGTTCACGCTGCTCGCGATCCTGGGCACCCACGAGTTCGGCCACTACTTCACCGCCCGCTACTACGGGGCCTCGGTGAGCCTGCCGTTCTTCATCCCGGCGCCGCCGCCGCTCTTCCTGTTCGGGACCATGGGCGCGGTGATCCGGATGCGGTCGCCGGCGCGGGACCGGAACTCGCTCTTCGACATCGCGGTGGCCGGGCCGCTCGCCGGACTCGTGGTGGCGGTGCCCGCCCTCCTGCTGGGCCTCAGCTGGTCGCGGGTGGGCATGGTGCTGCCCGAGCACGCGGGCCTCACCTTCGGGGACTCGCTGCTGATGCGGCTGCTGACCTGGATGGTCTTCGGGCCGATCCCGCCGGGGATGGACGTCTTCGTGCATCCGGTCGCGCTCGCCGGCTGGGTCGGGCTCTTCGTCACCGCGCTCAACCTGTTCCCGGTGGGCCAGCTCGACGGCGGCCGCATCGCCTACGCGCTCGTCGGCGCCCGGCATCGTCAGGTGTCCATCGCCACCTTCGTGGCGCTCGTCGCGCTCAGCGCGGTGTTCCAGTCGCCCAACTGGGTGGTGTTCGGCGTCCTCGTCCTCGTCCTCATGGGCTTCCGTCATGCCCCGCCGCTCGACGACCTGACCCCCATCTCCCGGCACCGCTACGCGCTCGGCCTCCTCTGCCTGCTCCTGCTGATCGCCCTGATCCCCCCCGTCCCCATCCGCTAGCCCCGGGGGTCAGGTCTCACGTTCCGACATTTCGTGCCGGGCGGGTTCGTGTCACGCGATGAAAATGTCGGAATGTGAGACCTGACCCCGTCGGGTCGTGTTGCCAGAGGCGACCTGCTGCGGGTAAGATTGCGGCGCCTTGTGCCGCCGCCTTCTCGCCACGTCGACCACCAGTCACCGTTGAGAGACACCTCTGTGCCTGAGGAGCGAGCAGACCCGAAGGGCCTCGAGGCGCTGATCAGGAAGGGAGAGGTGGACACCGTGCTCACGGTGTTCGCCGACGGCCTCGGGCGGCTGATGGGCAAGCGCGTCGTCGGCCGCTACTTCCTCGATCACGTCCTCCGCGACGGAGTTCACGCCTGCATCTATCTCTTCACGGTGGACATGGAGATGGAGCCGCTGCCCGGCTTCAAGCTCACCTCGTGGGAGCGGGGCTACGGGGACATGAAGCTCCAGCCGGATCTCGGCACCTGGCGCCTGCTGCCCTGGCTGCCGAAGACCGCGCTGGTGTTCTGCGACGTCTACACCGAGGAGGGCGAGCCCATCGAGGAGGCGCCGCGCTGGGTGCTGCGGCGGCAGCTCGAGCGGGCGACCCAGGCCGGCTACCGGGTCAGGACCGCGTCCGAGCTCGAGCTCTACCTCTTCAAGGAGTCCTTCGACGAGGCGCGGGCGAAGCGCTATCACGGCCTGACCCCGGTGTCGGGCTACCTCGAGGACTACCACATCCTGCAGACCTCCCGGGAAGAGCCGTTGGTTCGCGCGATCCGCAACGGGATGGAGGCGGCCCGGGTGCCGGTGGAGTTCTCCAAGGGTGAGTGGGGGCGCGGTCAGGAGGAGATCAACCTGCGCTACACCGATGCCCTGGAGATGGCCGACCGCCACGTGCTCTACAAGCACGGGGTGAAGGAGATCGCCTGGCAGCAGGGCTGCTCGGTGACCTTCATGGCCAAGTACGACATGGGCGCGGCCGGCTCGTCCTTCCACCTGCACTCGTCGGTGTGGGACGGGGCGGGCCGGCGCAACCTCTTCGCGGCCCGGGACGGCAGCCGCCGCGGCACGCCGCTGTTCCAGCACTGGCTGGCCGGGCAGATGGCGATGGCCCGGGAGCTGGCGTACTTCTATGCGCCCACCATCAATGCCTACAAGCGCTACCAGGCCGGCTCCTTCGCGCCCACCCGCATCGCGTGGGGCTGGGACAACCGCACCTGCGGCTTCCGCATCTGCGGCGAGGGCGGCGGATTCCGGGTGGAGAACCGCATCCCGGGTGCGGACGCCAACCCCTACCTGGCCTTCGCGGCCACCATCGCCGCGGGCCTGTACGGGATCGACCGGAAGCTCACGCCGCCGGCGATGTACGAGGGCAACGCGTACGAGGACGCCGCGCTGCCCCAGGTGCCGAAGAGCCTTCGCGACGCCCTGGCCCAGCTCGAGGGCTCGGCGGCCGCGCGCGAGGCGTTCGGGGCGAAGGTCGTCGAGCACTACCTGCAGCACGGGCGGCTCGAGCAGCGTGCCTACGATCAGGCCGTCACCGACTGGGAGCTGATCCGCCACTTCGAACAGATCTAGAAGACGCGAAGCGACCATACAGAGGTCGTCGCTTGCGACGACCGTACAGAAAAGTAAAGGGCGTGGCCGAGCCGAAGAGCGCGGGCGGGCCGCCGCACAAGCCAGAGGCACTGAACGGGCAGAGGGAGAACGGCCGAATGGCCAATAGGCTGAAGAACAAGGTCGCCCTGATCACCGGGGCGGGGATGGGCATGGGGCGGGAGGCCGCGGTGCTGTTCGCCGGGGAGGGCGCCCGCATCGTGGTGTGCGATCTCAACGGCCCCGCCGCCGCCGAGACCGTCGAGCTGGTGCGGAAGGCGGGCGGGGACGCGCTGGCGGTGGTGGGCGACGTGGCCGTCGAGGCCGAGGTCCGGCGGATGGTCGAGGAGGGCGTGCGCCGGTTCGGCGCGCTGCACGTCCTCTACAACAATGCGGGGGTGCTCTGGAAGGACCGCGACCGGTCGGTGCTCGAGACGGACGGCGAGTGGTGGGACCGGGTGATGGCCATCAACCTGAAGTCGGTCTTCTGGGTCACCAAGCACGGTATCCCTCACCTCCGGGCGGCGGGCGGGGGCTCCATCATCCTGGTGGGCTCGGTGTCGGCGCTGGCCGGGTTCAGCCGGGCCCAGGACGCCTACACCGCGGCCAAGGGCGCCCTGATCTCGCTGAACAAGTCGCTGGCCGTCCAGTTCGCCAAGGACAACATCCGCTCGAACGTGATCCACCCCGGGATCGTGGAGACCCCGCTGCAGGCCCCGTACCTCACCGACGCGCTCCGGGCCGAGTTCAGGACCGGCATCCCCCTGGGCCGGATCGGCCAGCCACGCGACATCGCCTACGCCGCGCTGTTCCTCGCCTCCGACGAGTCGTCGTTCATGACCGGGGCGGAGATGATCATCGACGGCGGCTTCATGGCGCAGTAAGGATGCACTCCACAATGAGACGTTCCATTCGTCCGGCCACCTCGAGGAGGCTCACACCATGCTGACCCGCGCACGCCGCGCTCTCGCCCTGATCGCCACCGCCGCCGTGCTGGCCCTCGGCGCGAGCAGCCCCGCGGCGGCCCAGAAGCAGACGGTGGTCATCTACACCGCGATCGAGAACGAGCAGATCGCCGAGTACAAGAAGGCCTACGAGAAGTCGCTGCCGAACCTCGACGTCAAGATGCTGCGCCTGTCCACCGGCGACATCTCGGCCCGCTTCATGGCCGAGAAGGACAACATGCAGGCGGACGTGATCTGGGGGATCGGGGCCACCAACGTGCTCCAGTTCAAGAACGCCGGGCTGCTCGAGCCCTACGCCCCGAAGGGGCTGGAGCGCATCCAGCCGCTCTTCCGGGACAAGGCCAACCCGCCGTCCTGGGTGGGGATCGACATCTACATGTCGGCGTTCTGCTTCAACACCGAGGTGGCCAAGAAGCACAACCTGCCCGCCCCCACCTCCTGGGCCGATCTGGCCAAGCCCGTCTACAAGGGGCACCTGGTGATGCCCAACCCGGCGTCCTCCGGCACCGGTTACCTGTCGGTGGCCTCCGTCCTGCAGCGCCTCGGGGAGACCGAGGGCTGGAAGTACCTGGACGCCATCCACCCGAACATGGCCGAGTACACCAAGTCCGGCTCCAAGCCGTGCAAGGACGCGGCGGCGGGCGAGCGGGCCATCGGCGTGTCGTTCGAGTACGTCGCGCTCGAGATGAAGAAGAAGGGCGCCCCGGTGCAGATGATCCTGCCCAAGGAAGGCTCTGGCTACGAGATCGAGGCGAACGCGCTGACCAAGAAGGGGGCCAGGAACCCGGGGGCCAAGCAGTTCCTGGACTGGGCGATCAGCGACGAGTCGCTCAAGCTCGTGTCGCAGTTCTTCGCGGCGGTGAGCGTGCCCGGCTTCCCGGTTCCGGAGGGGCTGCCCAAGGACATCAGCAAGGTCGTGTACCCGAACGACTTCGACTGGTCCGCGAAGAACCGCGACCGCATCCTGGCCGAGTGGCAGAAGCGGTACGCCAGGTAGCGCTCGACCTGGGCGAGGCGCAGCCGCAGGGGAGCCGAGCTGATACGAGAATGCCGTGCCTCACGCGCTAGCGAGAGACCTCGACGCCGCCCTCGCGCGGCTCGGCTATGCGGCCTTCCGGCCGGGCCAGCGCGAGGCGGTGGAGACCCTGCTCGCCCACGGGCGGCTCCTGCTGGTGGCGCCGACCGGGGGCGGCAAGAGCCTGTGCTACCAGCTGCCCGCCACGCTCCTGCCGGGCACCACCCTGGTCATCTCCCCGCTGGTCGCCCTGATGGCGGACCAGGTGCAGGCCCTCGAGGCCCGTGGCGTGCCCGCGACCTATCTCGCCGCGACCCTCGACGCGGCCGAGATGCGCCGCCGCCTGGCCCGCCTGGCCGCCGGCGCCTACCGGCTGGTCTACGTCGCTCCGGAGCGCCTGGCGTTCCCCGGCTTCCGGGGGCTGCTCCGCGAGCTGGAGGTGCCCCTGATCGCGGTGGACGAGGCCCACTGCATCAGCGAGTGGGGTCACGACTTCCGTCCGGAGTACCTGGAGATCGGCTCGGTGCTCGCCGACTTTCCCGACGCGCGGGTGCTCGCGTGCACCGCGACCGCCACCCCGATCGTGCGCGACGAGATCCTGGCGCGCCTCGGCCTGCCTCCCGACACCCCCCAGCTCGTCCGAGGCTTCGCCCGCCCGAACCTCTCGCTGAGCGCCAAGGAGGTGGACGGCCGCCGCGAGCGCGAGCGCCTGGTGGACGGGGCGCTGGCCGAGGCCCTCGGCGCCCCGGGGCGGGAGGGCGGCACTGCCATCGTCTATGCGCCGACCCGGAAGAGGGCCGAGGAGGAGGCGGGCCGCCTCGCGGCCCGGGGCTGGAGGGCGACCGCGTACCACGCAGGTCTGGACGGGCGGACCCGGGAGAAGGCCCAGCGGGACTTCGCCGAGGGACGGCTGGAGGTCGTGGTCGCCACCAACGCCTTCGGGATGGGCATCGACCGCCCGGACGTCCGCGCGGTCGTCCACCTCGGGCCGCCCGGATCGATCGAGGCCTACTACCAGGAGGTGGGCCGCGCCGGCCGGGACGGCGCGCCGGCCCTCGGGCTGCTCCTGGTGGGCGCGGGCGACCTCGCCCTCAGGCGCGCCCTGCTCGAGCGGGGCGGCGAAGGGGGCCCCACCGACCCGGCGGTGGTCGAGCACAAGTGGGGCATGTTCCTCGAGCTGATTCGCTGGGTCGAAGGGGGAAGCTGCCGTCACGATGCCATTCTTCGCTACTTCGGTGACGAGGCCGAGACCCTGGCCGGCTGCGGGCGCTGTGACGTGTGCCGCCAGCTGGAGGCGGCTCCCGAGGAGCAGGAGCCGGAGCGTGTCTCGCTGATCGTCCGGAAGGCCCTGTCCGGCGTGGCGCGCGTGCACGGGCGCTTCGGGCTGCAGATGGTGGTCAAGCTGGTGCGGGCCGAGCCGGACGAGCGGCTCGAGCGGGCCGGCCTCACCCGCGTGCCCACCTACGGCAACCTCAAGGAGCACCCCGCCGACTGGCTGCTCGCCCTCCTCCGGCGCTGCGT
>DATIFV010000219.1:0-5167 GCA_035455085.1 Candidatus Methylomirabilota bacterium
CCATCGCGGAGCAGGGCGGCTACTTCACCCATCTCGCCGGGATGCTCCGCTTCCTGGTGCGGCGCGCGCCGCGGCCGCTGCGCTGGGCGGGCTACGGCTTCTTCCCCCTGCTCGACCTGCTGGCGCGCCTGGACGCCGCCCCGCGGGTGCGGCGGTCGGAGTTCGCCGCCTACGTCGGAGGCTACCTCATCGTGGCCGAGCGGCCGCCCGCTTCGTGAGGCGCGCGTGAGGATCTGCACGCCCCACTGCGGTGTCGCCCCCGAGACCACCTCGGGCGGCGAGACCTACGAGCGCGAGCTGCTCGAGCGGCTCGGCCGGGCCGGCGTGCACGTCGAGATCATCCTGGCCCGGGGCAAGCCGCACCCGCCCGGGGTGCCGAACTGGACCGTCCACCGCTTTGCGATGGGTCGCGGCCTGCGCTGGTACGTGGCGCCGCTGGTGGTGCCCGCGGCCATCCGCCGCGTGCACCGGGCGGTGGGCTTCGATCTCCTGCGCGTGCACTCGCTGCGCTACATCGGCCCCTCTGCCCTCTACGCGCGGCGGCGCTACCGCCTGGACGTCCCGGTGGTCTCCCATCACCACCACCTCGATCCGAGCCCGCTCAACCGTCTGATCGAGAAGCGCGTGGTGGACGCCTCCGACCGGGTGGTGGTGGGCAGCGAGTTCGCGCGGCGTCAGCTCCGCGACGAGCTGGGCGCGCGCACGGACCACGTCGAGGTGGTGCCCTACGGCGTGGACGGGCGCTTCGCCCCGCGGCCCGCGAGCGACGCCCTGCGCGCCCGCTACCGTCTCGGGAGCCGCCGGGTGGTGCTGTTCTTCGGCGGGCTCAAGCCCCGGAAGAACCTCGGACTGCTGCTCGAGACGTGGGCCGCGCTCGCGCCCCGGCATCCCGACGCCGTCCTGCTCGTGGCGGGGGGCGGCCCGTTCCTCGCCGATCTGAAGGCGCGGGCGAGCCGCCTCGGGCTCGAGGGGCGCGTGGCCTTCACCGGGTACGTGGCGGAGGCCGAGAAGGCCGAGCACTTCAACCTGGGCGACGTGTTCTTCTTCCCCTCCGCGATGGAGGGCTTCGGGCTCACGGTGGCCGAGGCCATGTCCTCCGGCCTCCCCGTGGTCGCCTCCGACCGCGGCTCCATCCCCGAGCTGGTGGTCGACGGCGAGGGCGGCTTCGTGTGCGAGCCGTCCGGGCCGGAGCCGTTCGTGGAGAAGCTCGGGCTGGTGCTGGGCGACGAGGCCCTCGGGCGCAAGCTCGGGCGGGCCAACCGGGAGCGGGTCGAGCGCCTGTTCCGCTGGGAGCGCTGCGTGGAGGGCACGCTCCGTGCGTACGAGCGCGCGCTCGAGGCCTGGCGCCGTGGTCCCCGCGGGCGCGGGCGATGACCGGCCTTGAACGCCTGCTCGTGCGCGGCCTCGATCTGATCAACCGTCGCGGCAAGTCGGTGGGCGTCCGCCTGGTGCGGCTGACCGGCAAGCGGCCGTACGCGATCCATCCCAAGCACCTGGTGGACCAGCCGTGGCACGATTGGTACCTGCCCTATCTCGATCGCGGCGACTTCGTGCTCGACGTCGGCTGCAGCAACGGCGCCCACCTGGTACGCGCGGCCACCGCGTGCCGCTCGATCGTCGGCTTCGACTACGACCTGCCCCAGCTGACGATCGCCGGGCGCACGATCAGAGAGCGGGGGCTCGCGCACGCCCGGGTGCTGGCCTGGGACATCACGCGGCCGTTCCCGTTTCCCGACCGCACGTTCGACAAGGCCCTGTTCCTCGACGTCATCGAGCACCTCGTCCCGCGGATCGAGGTGCTGCGCGAGATCCACCGGGTGCTCGCGGACGACGGCCGCCTGCTGGTCTCGGGCCCGAACCGCGAGAGCTCGTGGCGGCGCACCCTGCGGGCCGCCGGCCTCTTCGCCTATTCCGATCCCGATCACAAGATCGAGTACACGCGCGAGGAGTTCCTGGCCGAGCTCCACGCATCCGGCTTCGAGGCCGAGGGTCCGGTGATGCCGGTGGTGCTGGACACGCCCTGGGCCGGCGTCATCGACGCGGTGGGTGGCCTCTCCCTGTCCCTGTACGACCGCCTGAGCCGGTGGAAGCGGGACGCGGCGCTCCGCCGCCCCGAGGAGAGCACCGGCTTCCGCGTGGTGGCCAGGAAGCGCCCCTGATGCGGGTGGGACTGCTGCCCGCGCTCGGCGGCGGCATCCGGGCGCTCGCCCGGACCGGGCAGCAGTCCCGGCTCATCGACGGCTACTTCCGCCCCTACCTGGAGGCCTTCGACGGCCTCTGCTACTTCAGCTACCTGCCGGAGTCGCTCACCGAGTTCACGGACGACCCCCTGCTGCACCGGCGGGTGCAGCTCCTGGCGCCGGCGGCGCCGGTGGCGCGGGGCCGGCGCGCGGTGCAGATCCCCTTCGTCCACGCTGCCCAGATGCGGGAGTGCGCGGCCCTGCGCGTCTTCCAGATCACCGGGGTGATCCCGGCGCTCATCGCGCGGCGGCGGTTCGGGGTGCCCTACGTCACCACCTACGGCTTCTGGTACGCGCAGCTCTCGGAGCCGGGGCCCAAGCGGGCGCTCAAGGGCGTCGTCGAGCGGCTCGGGCTGCGGCACGCGGCGGCGGTCATCGCCACCACCCCGGAGCTGGCCGCGCGGGCGTCGCGGTGGGCGCGCCGGGTGGAGCTGATCCCGAACGGCGTCGACACGAGCCGGTTCCGGCCCGCGACGGCCCCGCGGCCCGACGGGCGCAAGCGCATCCTCTACGTAGGGCGGCTGTCCGCGGAGAAGAACCTCGGCACGCTGATCGCGGCCGCCGGGCTCCTCGGAGACCGGGTCAGCGTGGGGCTGGTGGGGGCCGGCCCGCTGGGAGACGAGCTCCGCGAGCAGGCGCAGGCCGCGGGCGTCTCGGTCGAGCTGCCCGGGGTGGTGGACCAGAGCCGCCTGCCCGCGGTCTACGCCTCCGCCGATGCCTTCGTGCTGGCGTCCTTCACCGAGGGCCATCCCAAGGTGCTGCTCGAGGCGATGGCGAGCGGGGTGCCGTGCGTGGCCTCCGACTGCGCCGGCAATCGCTCGCTGGTCACGGACGGGCGCACCGGGCTGCTCTTCGACCCGCGCGCCCCGCGCGCCCTCGCCGACCGCATCGCGCGGGTGCTCGACGACCCGGGGCTGGCCCGGCGGCTGGCCGACACCGCCCGTGCCGAGGTCGTCGCCCGCTACGATCTCCGCGCGCTCGTGAAGCGCGAGATCGCACTGGTGTGCCGGGTGGCCGAGGCGGGCTGAGCCGTCAAGTATCGACCCGGGGCAGACTGCGCCCGCCCCGCCGGCCAGGTCAGACCCGTTGCTATACTGTCCGCGATGAGCGAGCCGCCCTTCCATCTGGCGGATCTCGGGGATCGGCGCGTGCTCACGGTGGGCGGCCGGCGGTACGAGACCCGGTACAGCGCCCGCGTCGTCCAGTTGCTGGTGGAGCGCAAGGGGGCGCGGCGAGCCCCGCCCTACTTCACCTACAAGGACTCCCGCGCCCGCCTGTTCCTGGATCCGCTCCTCCGGTACCTGCGCGGCCACGGCGCCCGAGCTCTGTCGGTCCTCGAAATCGGGTGCTCCTTCGGGCACATGACCGAGTACCTGGCCGAGCAGCCGGAGATCGGCGAGATCAGCTGCTTCGACACCGATCCCGCGTTCGTGGACATCGTGCGGGCCAAGGTCGAGGAGCTGGGGCTCGCGAAGGTGAGGGAGGTGCTGCGCCTCGGCAACGACGAGACGCGCCGGCTGCCATGGCCCGACGCCCGCTTCGATCTCGTCCTGGTCGTCGGGGTGGTGGAGCATCTGCCCGCGCGCAACCGGCGCGCGCAGGTGGACGAGTACTACCGGGTGCTGGCGCCGGGCGGGCACATCGCGATCCTCGACACCCCCAACCGGCTGTTCCCGCTCGAGACCCACTCGGTCGGGCTGCCCCTCGTGCAGTGGCTGCCCGCGCGGCTCGCCTACGCCTACGCGCGCGTGGCCCGGCCGCGGAAGTTCCGCGCGGTGCGCTACGAGAGCTTCGTGGCCGACGGTACCGGCTGGCGCAACGCCACGCTCGCGGAGTGCCTGCCCGCGGCGGGCGGCACCGGGCTGGTGGACGTCACCGAGGAGGCCGGCTACGGCTGGCGCTTCTTCCGCGACACCGCCCGCTCCCGGACGCGCCGCGTCCTGCTGCCCGCCTTCGCGGGCGCGGTGGCGCTCCTGCGCGCGGCCGGGCGGCCGCCCTCACTCGCGCTGCCCTATCTCAACCTCCTGTTCCGGAAGCTGTGATCCGCATCGAGATCGGCCGCCGGAACTACCTGCTGTACCTGCTGCTGCCGCATCGGCTGAAGTCGCGCATGCTCACGCCTGCCTCGCGGGTCAGACTCGACCGCATCAACCGCGCCTTCAACGAGACCCTCTACTCCGGGGCGGGGGCGAGCGGCTACGACCAGATCCACGGATACGCGGAGGACGATCAGCACGAGTATCCCGCACGCCCTCTCGTGACGGAGATCTGGCCGCAAGGCGGGTACGGTCGGGCCCTCGAGGTGGGGGCGGGCAGCGGGTACTTCACAACCCTGATCGCCCGGCACGCCCGGAGCGTGATCGCGCTCGAGCCGGTCGCCGACATGCAGGCGGTGCTGAAGGCGCGCTGCCGGAGCGAAGGGGTGGACCATGTGGAAGTGCTCGGGGTGCCGGTGGCCGAGCTGCCGTCGGCGGTCCCGGCCGCGTCGGTGGACACCGCGTTCATCATCCAGAGCCTGCATCACCTGCACGACCGTGAGCAGGTGTTCGAGGCCCTCGGACGGGTGGTGCGGCCGGGGGGCCGGCTCCTGATGGTCGAGCCGCACCACAACCTGCGCCGGGTCGCGCGTCTGCTCCGGAAGTACCTCGCCGAGTACCGCAAGCGCTCCTGGTGGTCGGCCGAGCGCAACTGGGCGACGCACGATTTCCTCACGCGGGGCGAGATCCGCGCCCTGTGCCGGATCGGCGGCTTCGCGCCGCCGCGCCTGTCCGGGTACTGGATCCCGTACTCGCGGCGCCTGATCCCGGAGGCGGCCCCCCGCTTCCGGGTGGAGCGACGGATCGGGCGCTGGCCGGTCTTCCGCCACTGGGCGGCGGTGCTTGCCGTCGAGACTCTCCGGCGGCCCGAGCGCCCGTAGTGACCCTCCC
>DATIFV010000220.1:0-34039 GCA_035455085.1 Candidatus Methylomirabilota bacterium
AGCTGGACCGCGGCCAGGAATTCCGCGTCGAGCGAGAGGAAGAGCCCGGAGGTGGCGGTCAGCATCAGCGCCAGGTAGAGCACCGAGTGGAAGAGGTTGCGGGTCAGGACCACCGCGAGGGCCGAGGCCAGCAGCACCACCGCGAGCCCCCAGAAGGCGATCGACTCGAGGATCACTCGGCGCCGCCTCCCGGCTTCGCCGTGGGCGCCTTGCCCGCCTCCGCGACCTTCCCGGCCTCCGCCTCGGCCCGCGGGGCCTTGGGAGGCGTCTGCATGTCACGCAGCAGGTTGCCGGTGGCCCACGACGGCTCGAACTGCAGCCCGATGTGGTGCAGCCGGTCCTTGTCGAGCAGCAGCTCGCGCCGGTCCGCCGTCGACAGGTCGAACGACTTCATCATGATGATGGCGTCGGTCGGGCACACCTGCACGCAGAGCTCGCAGAACTCGCACGCGTACAGCTCGAGCGTGAAGGTCTTGGCGAAGTTCCGCTTCTCGGCCTTGAGCATCTCCACCTTGATCACCTGCGGCGGGCAGATGTACTCGCAGAGCCGGCAGCCGATGCAGTTCTCCTCGCCGGTCTCCTTGTCGTAGGTGAGCGCGAGCAGCCCGCGGTAGCGGTCCGGGTAGCTCCGGGTCTTGTCCGGATAGTGCACCGTCACCGGCCGCCGGATCAGGTTGATCAGGGTGACCTTCATGGCGCGCGCGACCGCCCCGCCGAGGGTGAAGAAGTCGCCCCAGAAGCTCTCGCCGAGCCGCCTAGCCACCGACGCCCCCCTGCCGCGCGATGGCCACCGCGGTGGCCAGGAGAAGGACCAGGCTCGCGGGCATCAGGAGCTTCCAGGAGATCGCCAGGATCTGGTCCACCCGGATGCGCACGAAGCTCCAGCGGATCCAGGTCACGACCAGGAAGACGAACATCGCCTTGAGGGTGAACCAGAGGGCGCCCCACCACGGGGAGAGCTCCGCCCACGGCCCCGCCCACCCGCCCAGGAACAGGAGCGCGCCGAGGTACGAGGTGCCGATCATGTGGGCGTACTCGCCGAGCTGGATCAGCGCGAACTTCATGCCCGAGTACTCGACGCGGAAGCCCGCGATCAGCTCGGACTCGGCTTCCAGGATGTCGAAGGGCACGCGGTTCTCGGCGGCCAGGATCGCCACGATGTAGAAGACGAACGCGATCGTGCCCAGGGGGAACCACGCCACGTACCAGAGGCCGGCCTGGGCCGACGCGATGTCGGAGAGCCGGAGCGAGCCGGTGAACAGGACCGGCACCAGGGCCACGAAGATGAAGGGCAGATCGTACGAGATGATCTGGTTGACCGCCCGCATCGCCGAGAGCAGCGCGTACTTGTTGTTCGACCCCCAGCCGGCCATGAAGAGGCCCACGATCTCCATGGCGGAGATCGCCAGGAAGAACAGGATACCGATGTTGAGGTCCGCGATCCCCAGCCCCGGCGCGAAGGGCAGGGTGGCGAAGATCAGCATGCACGGCACCAGGAAGACGATCGGGGCCAGGTTGTACACGCGCCGGTCGGCGTCGCGCGGCACCACGTCTTCCTTCATCATGAGCTTGAGCGCGTCTGCGATGGGTTGGAGCAGCCCGTGGGGGCCCACCCGGTAGGGCCCGATCCGCGACTGCATGCGGGCGGCGAACTTGCGCTCGAGCAGGGTGACATAGGTCACCATGCCGACGATCACGTTCAGCACGATGAACCCGGTGATGAACGCGCTGACCGCGTCCCAGAGCGCGGGAGTGCTCAACGATCGACCTCGCCGAAGACGGGATCCACCGAGCCCATGATCGCGACCACGTCGGCCACCTTGCAGCCGATCAGGATGTGAGGCAGCACCGCGAGGTTGGAGAACGAGGCCCCGCGCCACTTCATGCGGTAGGGCTTGGCGCTCCCGTCGGAGATGAGATAGCAGCCCACCTCCCCGCGCGGTCCCTCCACGCGGGCGTAGCCCTCCCCCTTGGCGATGCGCACCTGGCCCACCGACTTCACGCCGGGGCGGGAGGACACCGGCCCCTCGGGCAGCCCGTCGAGCGCCTGACGCACGATGCTGATCGACTCGCGGAACTCGACCATCCGGACCCGGTAGCGGGCGTAGCAGTCGCCCGCAGTCTCCACCGGGACCTTGAAGTCGAAGTCCTCGTAGGAGGAGTAGGGCTCGAGGCGTCGGATATCGTAGCTCACCCCCGACCCGCGGATGAGCGGGCCGGAGATGCCGACGGTCTGGGCCAGCTCGCGCGAGATCCCGCCCACGTCCTGGGTACGGGCGAGGAAGAAGGCGTTACCCTCGAGCATGTCCTCGTACTCGTCGAGGCGCTTCTCGATCAGCCCCAGCGTCTCGCGGACCTTCTGGGCCCAGCCGGCCGGGACGTCGTAGCGGGTGCCGCCCACCTGGTGAAACCCGTAGAGCAGCCGCGCCCCCACCAGCGCCTCGAAGAGGTCGAGCACCCACTCGCGCTCCCGGATGCAGTACAGGAACACGGTGGCGCCGCCGCCGAGGGCGCCGCCCATGTCGAGGCACCAGGTGCCGAGCCAGAGGCAGTGCGAGGCGATGCGCTGCAGCTCGGCCACGATCACCCGCAGGTACTGGGCGCGCTTGGGCACCTCGATCTTGCCCACCATCTCCGCCGCGCGCACGTAGGCGAGCTCGCTGGTCATCGCGGCCACGTAGTCGGTCTTCGAGGCGATCGACGGGTACTGGGTGTACGTCAGCGACTCCCCGAGCTTCTCGTGGCAGCGGTGGAGGTAGCCGATGACCGCGTCCACCCCCACCACCGTCTCGCCCTCGAGGCTGAGGATCGCGCGGAAGACGCCGTGGGCGGACGGGTGCTGGGGCCCCATGTTCATCGTGAGGCGCTCGCTGCCCCCGTAGCCCAGCTCGATGACTTTTCGCGCTTCCGGATCCATGGTCGAGGCGCTAACGCATGGGCGAGAACGGCGCGGGGTTCAGGATTCGCAGCTCGTAGATCATGATCGGGCTCCGGTCAGCGGTACGGCGGATGTGCCGTGTCGACCGCGTACGACTTGAGCAGGGGGTGGCCCTCCCAGTCCTGGGGGAGCAGGATGCGCCGCAGGTCCGGGTGCCCCTCGAAGCGGATGCCGAACATGTCGAAGCATTCGCGCTCCATCCAATCCGCCCCGGGGTACAGCGGCACCAGCGAGGCACAGGCGCTCTGGCCAGCCCCGAGCCGGCTCTTCATCGTGACGGCCAGGCCCACGTCGAGGTTCTCGACGCGCGCCACCACCTCGAGACCCTGGTCCTTCCAGTCCACCGCGGTCAGGAAGTTGAAGTAAAGGCAGCCCAGCGTCTCCTTGGCGAACCGCCCCAGCTCCGCCCAGCGGTCGGGCGGCACCGTCACGGTGAGCAGAGAGCCGTCTCCCTCGGCGCTCACCCCGAAGCGCTCCTGTATCCTCGCTCGTGCCTGATCGTGGATCACGCGCTCAGTCGGTCTTGGCGGCGGGCGCCGCGCGCTTGCCCGTGGTGCGGAAGTGCGTGATCTGGTCCTGCAGCAGCAGCAGGCCGTTCAGCAGCGACTCCGGCGGCGGCGGGCAGCCCGGCACGTAGACGTCCACCGGAATCACCCGGTCCACCCCCTTGACCACGTGGTACCCGTGCCGGAAGGGCCCGCCCGAGTTGGCGCACGAGCCCATCGAGACCGCCCACTTCGGATCCGGCATCTGGTCGAAGATGCGCTTGAGCATCGGCGCCATCTTGATGGTGACGGTTCCCGAGACGATCATGAGATCCGAGTGCCGCGGCGAGGCCCACGGCACCATGCCCAGGCGCTCGACGTCGAACCGCGACGCGAAGGTGGCCATCATCTCGATCGCGCAGCACGCGAGCCCGAAGGTGACCGGCCACACCGAGGACTTCCGCGCCCAGTTCAGGAAGGAGTCGGCCACGGTGGTGACGAGGAAGCCGCCGGGGAAGTGATGGATCCCCTCGGTCACGCTCTCGAAGAGCGCGGAGTGCTTGTCGCCCTCCGGCCGCTCCTGGTGGTACTTCTCCCACTCCTGCAGGTCCTTGAACTCCGTCCAGACCGGCGGAGGAACTTGGGGGGTCGGCGCCTTTATTTCCATTCGAGGATCCCCTCCTTGTACGCATACACCCAGCCCAGCGAGAGGATACCGATGAACAGGGCCATCGCCCCGACCGCCCACAGCCCGAAGCTGCGCAGCACGAGCGCCCAGGGGAACAGGAACACCGCGAGCGCATCGAAGATGATGAACACGAGGGCGACCAGGTAGAACCCGACCGGGAACTGCACCCACGCCTGGCCGATGGGCTCGGCGCCGCACTCGTAGCTCTCGAGCTTGCTCGCGTAGGGCCGGGCCGGGCGGAGCACGGCGGCGGCGCCCAGGGACACGAGCGCGAACGCCACGATCAGACCCAAGAAGATGACAACCGGCAAGTACCCGGCCACAGACGCCTCCAGATTGGCTTCAAACCCCGCGGAGTATAACACATGGGGGCCGCCCGGCCCCTGCGCCAGGGCGGCTGGATCGCTCGTCAGATGACGGGCGTCGCCCCCGGTTCCCTGTCCACGTCTCTCATTCTGTCATCGCGCATACGCAAAGTTTGACACTCCGCCCCGACGAACGTGGGCGGGCGGCGGGACAAGCTTTCGATTTGTCAGCGTTTCTCGCCGCGCAATTTGTGGCACTTCGGTTGCTTCCCTGGGAACCGCCATCCTGGATCTCCATTCTCGCAGCGGGAGCCACGTGAGCAGCGACGATCTGAACCGAGAGATTGCCTTCGCAGGGCAGCGGGTCAAGCAGAAGGTCATCTTTGCGCTCACCCTGGCCTCGGTGATCCCCCTCCTGATCCTCACCTACGCCTTCCAGGCGCCGGTGCGCCAGATGCTGGGACCGATCGGCCCCTACACCGAGGCCTTCACGATGCCGGCCCTGCTCGTCTTCACCGGGCTGCTCATGGCGGGCGGCGGCTTCGTGGTGTGGGACGTGGCCTCCGCGATCTCGCGGGCGGCGCACCTGGCCACCGCCACCAAGGTTTCGGACCTGCCCGTGGTGCCGGCGCGCAAGGACGAGATCGGCACGCTCATGAGCTCATTCGCCAAGATGCTGGCGACGATCGAACAGCAGACCGACGAGATCAACCAGTTCCCGCGCCGGCTCGACCAGCTCGCCCGCCAGGCCTTCCGCGATCCGCTGACCGGCCTGCCCAACCGCGCCCTGTTCATGGACCGGCTCTCCCACGCCCTCACCCGCACCGAGCGGCGCGGCGAGCAGCTCGCCATCCTCTTCCTGGACCTCGATCGGTTCAAGGTCGTCAACGACAGCCTCGGGCACCGCGTCGGCGACCAGCTCCTGGTCGGAGTCAGCCAGCGGCTGGCCGCCTGCCTGCGGCCGGAGGACACGATCGCGCGGCTGGGCGGCGACGAATTCGCGATCCTGCTCGAGGACATCAAGGACGACAAGGCGCCCACCTCGGTCGCCGACCGGCTGACCGGTGAGCTGCAGCAGCCCTTCATGGTCGAGGGCCGCGAGGTCGTGATCACGGTGAGCATCGGCATCGCGATGAGCACGGCGCGGCGGATGACGCCGGAGGACATCCTGCGCGACGCCGACCTCGCCATGTACCACGCCAAGGGCAAGGGCAAGGCGCGCTACGAGATCTTCGACAAGAGCATGAACGCCCCCGCCCAGGAGCGCATGGATCTCGAGCTCGACCTCCGCAACGCGGTGACGCGCGGCGAGTTCATCCTGCACTACCAGCCGGTGGTGGAGCTGCCCACCGGGCGCATCGTCGAGGTGGAGGCGCTGGTTCGCTGGCAGCACCCGCAGCGCGGCCTGCTCTACCCCGGCGACTTCGTGGGCCTCTCCGAGGAGACCGGGCTCATCGTGCCCCTCGGCCGCTGGGTGCTGCACGAGGCCTGCCGTCAGGCGCGCCACTGGCAGCTCGCCGCCCCCGCGCTGAACCTCGCGATCAGCGTCAACCTCTCCGCGCGGCAGCTGCAGCAGCCCGGCCTGGTGGAGGAGATCGCCGCGGTGCTGCGCGAGACGCGCCTCGAGCCGGGCGCGCTCCGCCTCGAGATCACCGAGACGGTGGTCATGCACGACGCGCCGGCCACCCTGGCCAAGCTGGAGGCGCTGAAGGCCCTCGGGGTGCAGCTGGCCATCGACGACTTCGGGACCGGCTACTCCTCGCTGGGCTACCTCAAGCGATTCCCGGTGGACACGCTCAAGATCGACCGGTCGTTCGTGAAGGGCGTCGGCAAGGACGTCGAGGACAGCGCGATCGTGCGTGCGGTCATCACGGTGGCCAAGAGCCTCGGGCTCTCGGTGACCGCGGAGGGGATCGAGGACGCCGAGCAGCTCGAGCAGCTGCGCGCGCTCGGCTGCGACCACGGTCAGGGCTACTACTTCGCCAAGCCCATGCCGAGCGATCGCGTGCCCGCCCTGCTGGTGACCACCAAGCCCTGGGCCGCCGCGCGCACCCCGGCCCCCTCCCTCAACGGGCACTGACCGCCGACGGGGGCAGGTCGTACCTGACCCGCTTCGCCTCACCGTGTCGTCGGCGGGGCGCCGAGCCCGATCACCCGACCCACCTGGGGCGGCCGCGGCAGCCGGTCGTGCACGGCCTGGAGCCGGGCCAGGCGCTCGAGGACCTCGGGCGCCATCGGGGCCCCCCGCCGGGTGGCCTGGTTCACGTGCAGCGACATGAGCTCGTTGGTGGCAGCCAGGTAGCCCGACCGCGCGTGATACATCTCGTGGATGTAGTGCAGGCGCTTGGCGTCGAAGGCCAGGAGCCGCGTGGTGAAGCGCAGCGGGTCCCCCTCGCGTACCTCGCGGTGGTAGGTGACGTGGGCCTCGAGGCAGAAGGTGGTCACCCCGTGGGCCCGGCGATGCTCGGCGTCCAGGCCGATGACCCGCATCCACTCGTCGGTGGCCAGGTCGAACACCACCACGTAGAACCCCATGTTCATGTGCCCGTTGTTGTCGATCCACTCCGGGCGCACCGCGCATGTGAACCCCGATGCAGTCGCGTCCTCGTGCGGCTTGATCACGGCCTCCTGTCCGGTGTCGGCGGTGTCGGGTTGTCCCGCCGTCGCAGGATAGCCGCATCCGCGCCGCGGTCAAGCGGCCGGCCGGGGCGACAGGCCATTTCCCGAAAAATTCCGGGCCTCTATGCTTGAGTCCTGGAGGCAATGCCCGGCATGACACACTACGAGCCCCACGAGCTGGCCCTGGTGTTCCCGCCCATGACCGAGTCCGAGTTCACCGCGCTCAAGGAGGACATCCGGGAGCACGGGCAGCACGAGCCGATCATCCTGTACGAGGGCAAGATCCTCGACGGGCTGCACCGCTATCGCGCCTGCCAGGAGCTCCAGCGGGAGCCGCACGTGCTGCGCTTCGAGGGCAACCCCCGTGCGGCCGCCCAGTTCGTCCTGGGCCGGAACTTCCACCGGCGGCACCTCACGCCGTCCCAGCGGGCCCTGGTGGCCGCCGAGATGTGCAAGCTGAGGCCCCGGGGAAATGCGGGGACATCCCCCTATTTGACCGCGGCCCAGGCGTCCGCCCTGATGGGCGTCGGGCAGGACCTCGTCAAGGACGCCAAACATCTGCTGAGGTCCGCCGACGAGGAGCTGATCCGCTCGGTCCGCGACGGGGTCCAGTCGGTATCCGCGGCGGTCCGGGAGAAGAAGAACCCGGCCAGCTTCACGTTCCTCGAGCGGTTCGCCCAGCGCCTGGATCGGGCGATTCAGGGCCAGAACGACCGGGACGCCCAAGTGCTGTACGCCGGCAAGCCGCTCCTGCAGTACGTCAGCCTGCGCCTGCAGGAGTATCTGGACCCCCGCCCGGCCGAGCCCCTCAGCACCGCCGACGGCTCGGTGGTCTGGGACCCGACGGAGCTGAAGGTCCCGGACTGGCTCTATACCGAGCGGGGCGAGGCCATCACCGTGGACCGGCGGGCCAGGCTCGCCGCGGTCCTGCCGAGGGCCAGGGAAGCGGCGGCAGGCTACCCCGGCGAGCGCTGCCCCGAGTGCGGGCTGCCCATGCTGTCGAACCTGCAGCCGGGGGCGGCACCGTACTGCGCCGTCTGCAAGGGCGACGTGCTCTGGGAGTGGTCGTGGATCCGCGAGCAGGTGGAGATGGCGTTCGGCAACGCCCTCCGCCCCGGGCGGCGACAGGGCGAGGGGGGCAGCTAGCCCACCCCCGCCCCGGCCGACCGCCTAGAGAAGCGCCCGGAAGAAGCCGAGCGTGCGCTCCCGGGCCAGCGCGGCGCTCGGCGCGTGGAAGCTGCCGCGCTCGTCGCAGCTGAAGCCGTGGCCGGCCGGGTAGATGTGCAGCGGCACCTCCGGATGGGCGGCGCGGACCCGCGCCCAGTGCTCCGGCGGGATGGCCTGGTCGGTCTCGCCGAAGTGCAAGAGCACCGGGCAGCGTGGCGTCTCGCTCGCGGTCTCCGCGATCCCGCCGCCGTAGTAGCCCACCGCCGCCTTGATGCCGTCGATGCGCGTGGACGCCAGCCACGCGAGGGTCCCGCCCAGGCAATAGCCGACCACGCCGACGCTGTGCCCCTCGGCCTTGAGCGCCTCCACCGCGGCCCGGACGTCCCGGACCATATCCGCGATGTCCACCTTGCCCCGGATGGAGCGACCCCGCTCGATGTCGTCGGCGGTGTAGCCCAGGTTGATGCCGGGCTCCACGCGATCGAAGATGGCGGGCGCCAGGGCCACGTACCCGTCGGCCGCGAAGCGGTCGCACATGCTCTGGATGTGGTGATTGACGCCGAAGATCTCCTGCACGACCACGAGGCCGCCCTTCGGCGCTCCGCTCGGGGCCGCGCGGTAGGCCGACAGGCGGTGTCCGTCTTCAGCGGTGAGGGTGATCATGGTGCCCATCGTCACGCTCCTTGTCGGGGGGTTGAACGGCGATCACAGCAGGGGCCGCGCCAGCACCACCAGGCGCGGCAGGTCGGGCTCGGGGCCTTTCAGGAGCACCGTCGCGGCGGCGGTGACCTGAGCGCCCGCGCGCTCCAGCAGCCGGCACGCCCCGCGCGCGGTCCCGCCGGTGGCGATCACGTCGTCCACCAGCAGCACCCGGCGTCCTTCCAGCAGCGGCCAGTCGAGCGGGTCCAGCACCAGCGCCTGCGCCCCCGCGGTGGTGATGCTGGTGGCGTCCTCCACCAGCGGGGCGCGCGGGTGGCGCGGCATGTAGTTCTTGAGGCCCTTGCGCAGCACCACGTAGCGGTCCTGGCCGAAGCACTCCACCAGCACCTGCACCATGCCGACCGCCTTCGACTCCGAGCAGACGATCACGTCGAAGACCTCGCCGGGCGCGACCCCCTCGTCCACCAGGCGGCGGTGGAGGAGGTCACCGCAGGCCTGGTTGAGCCGTCCCTGCCCCAGCAGGTTGAACGAGGCGATGTAGCGCCGCCCGCCGTGCAGCCGGGTGACCGGCCGGTCGGTGGTCAGGGTCCCGGTGCCGATGCGCACCTCGTACCATCCGATCACGTCGCCCGGCTCGCTCCGAGCCTCGGACCGGGCCGCGCCGCCGACCGCCTCCCAGCCCTCGGCCTCGGCCAGGGTCGCGGCCAGCCACTGCGCCGCGCGCAAGTCGCCGCCGTCGAGCGTGCTCAGACACTCGATGCGGGCCTGACGCAGCCGGACCCGGGCCTCGTCGTCCACCGCGGCGCGCGGAAGGACGGCGGCGCGACGCTTGCCACCCGCGCCGGCGAGCGCGGCAGTGGCCGCGGCGGCGTCCTCGTAGGCTCCGACGATGACCGCGGTCACCGCGGGCTCAGCGCTCGCCCGGAGGCGCGGAGGCAGAGCGTCGCGGAACGCGCACGCCTCGCGGGTGCAGCCGGGCGTGTGGTCCGGGGGACCTTGCCGGCCCGATCCGGCAGGGAGAACGCGGGAGCCTTGCGCCCCGCCTCGACGAGCGGCATCGGCTGCCTCCTGGTGGCCCCGGGCGCGTGGAACAGGCGCCCGATCGCGCCGGGCGCTCATCCTACTACCCGGCGGGCGGTCGCGCTACCGGCCGGAGAGCCGCCGTCCGATGCGCTTCTCGACGACGTGGGTGACCGCCGAGAAGTCCTCGCGGCCCCATCCGCTGTCCACCGCCTCGTCGTAGGTGCGCTTGGTCTCCTCCAGGATCGGCGTCGGCACCTGCACCGACTTGGCGAGGGCGAGGGCGAGCATCGCGTCCTTCCGCATCAGCTCGAGCATGAAGGTGGGCGAGAATTCCCCGTCGAAGATGCGCTTGACCCGCCGGTCGAAGTAGGTCCCGTACGCCATCCCCCCGCCGTTGCGCACGACCTCGTAGAAGGTGGTGGGATCCACCCCCGACTGCACGCACACCGCGAGCGCCTCCGCCACCGCTACCGAGGTGGCCGCGGCGAGCCCATTGTGGATCAGCTTGACCCGGTTGCCCATGCCCGAGCCGCCCACGTACATGTGCATCTTGCCCATGATCTCGAGGTAGGGCGCGATCGTGGCCAGGCGCGACTTCTCGCCGCCCACGATGAAGAAGATCTGTCCCTCCACCGCCTGCGGCTGCGAGCCCAGCATGGGCGTGTCGAGGTGATCCACCCCGCGGCCCTTGAGTGCGGCGTGCACCGCGCTCGTCACCTCGGGGCTCACCGTCGAGCAATCGCAGGTCACGAGCCCCGTCCGGGCCGCCGAGACGATGCCGCCGGGGCCGAGGTACACCTCGCGCACGATCGCGTCGTTGGGCAGGCAGGTGAAGAGCACCCCGCTCCCCGCAGCCACCTCCGCGACGGAGGCTGCCGCGGTCGCCCCCGACAACTGCGCGCCGGCAGCGCGGGCGGCAGGGCTCGCGTCGTACACCGTGAGCGGGACGCCGCCCCTGGCCAGGTTGGTCGCCATCGGCAGGCCCATCGTGCCCAGCCCGATGAATCCGATTCGGTCCGTCATGATCGCTCCGATCTCGCCCGCGCCGGTCAGGGCCGCGGGCCGTAGTGTGGCAACGGCGCCCCGAGCTCGCAGCAGCCGAGAGCCGGCGCATTGCCCGAGAACCCATGCCGCCCACGGTCTCCCGCCTCTGCCGGGCTGACCGCGGCGGGTGACCTCACTAGCCGACCCGGTTCGGGAGGGCGGCGCCGCTTCGCACCGGATGGCGAGCACCACAGAGCAGCAGCGCCGAGCCCTCCCCGGCGTCGACCAGGAAAGGCGCGAGCTGCTGGACCGCCACGCGCCCGAACCGGGCGCGGAACGCCCCGGCCCGGACCCGGCAGAAGAGCAGGTCCCGCTCGCTCTCGAGCGTTCCGGGATCCAGCGCCTCGCGATGGTCGCCCGCGAAGACGAGCTCCACCGCCTCCAGGCGTCCGCCGTCCGTGACCACGCGGAGCCGCTGGACCACGAACGGGGTGTCGACCGCCTCGAACCAGTTGCGCTCGCCCTGGCAGAGCACGAGCCACCGCCCGTCCTCGGTACGCCCCATCGCACGAAGGAAGAACCGCAGCACCGCCGGGTCCACGATCTCGGTGCCGTCGTGGAAGATCCGCCCGTCGCGGTCCACCCGGTAGCAATACTCGCGGGCCGGATCCGCCATCAGGCGCCGGCCACCGGGACCGACGGCTGGCGATCGGTCCGGCGCGCGAGCAGGGCCCGCGCGGCGGCGGCGCGGCCGGTCCGGAGATAGGCCGCCAGGAGCGTCAGCTCGAAGAGGTCGCGCTGCGCCCGGCTGCCCCCGACGCGAACGAGCTGCTCCACCATCGGCTCGAGCGCCCGGATGGTGTCCTCGTAGCGGCCCCGCGCGAAGGCGCCCATCGCCTCGGCCACCACCGGCACCACCTCGCCCGCCGGGACCCGGCCCTGCGTCACGCCCTCCCGGAGCAGCCCGACCCAGCGCGCGAGCCCCTCCGCGTCGCCGTCGGCGGCCAGCGCCGCCGCGCTGTGCACGTCCACGAAGGAGATGCCGATCGCGGGAAACGACACCCGCGCGTGGTCCGCCACCGCGCGCCACGCCTGCGGGCCCCGCGGCGCGCCCGCCAGCTCGCTCCGCCACAGCAGCGCCGCCGAATCCACGAGCGTGGGGAACGGGGCGCATCGGGACACGCCCGGCCGGATGGAGGTCTCGTACAGGGCGAGCGCGGCCTCCGGCCGGCCCAGCCCGAGCTCGAACAGCGCCTGGTGCCAGGAGAGGTGGCAATGCAGCGGCCCCGTCGTCGGGTACTCCGGCAGCCAGTCCGCGACGAACTTCGCCCCGTCCCGGTCGCCGCCCCTCTCGTAGCAGACGTGGGCCCAGGCGTGCGCGGCGTGCGCGTTGCGGGGTGCCCGCGCGAGCGCCCGCTCGAGGACGGGGGCGCCCGCCCGCCAGCCGAGGGCTTCCGTGCGCGCGAAGCCGTGGGCGCCGAGGAACCACCAGTCGTCGCCGTAGGCGGGCGCGACCGAATCCAGCAGCGCCAGCATCTCCTCGTTGCGCCCCTGCCGGCCGCTGAAGCCGATCAGCCCGTAGACTCCGTTGGCGGCGGCGAGCACCATGGCGTCTCGCGGAAACTCGGCGAGCTGCTCGCGCACCAGGGCCAGCGCGCCCGCGCCCTGGCCCGCGACCGTGAGGCTCAGCGCCTCCACGTGGCGGCGCTCGCGCCGGTCGAGGGAGCCCGCCAGGGCGCGGGCGCGCCCGGCGGCCTCCTGCGCCGGCGCGCCCCGGCCCAGCAGCTGGAGGCTCCGGGCCCATCCGACCTGGGCCAGCGCGAACGCGGGATCCGCAGCGACCGCGCGCTCGAACGACTCCTCGGCGCCGGCGTGGGCGGCGAGGAACCGGTCGACGCCCTCCACGTAGGCCTCGGCGGCGGCCCCGGACGCGGTGGACAGCGGCAGGCCGTAGCGGTCGCGCGCCATGGAGCCGGCTAGAAGCGCGACGAGGTCAGCCGGACATCCGCGCGGGCCCAGGCGCGACGGAACCGCGCGTCCTCGGCGTCCGCGCCCTTGCCCTGGGCGCGAAGGCTCTGGGCCAGCCCGAACAGCGACCAGCCGTTCTCGGGATTCCACCGGAGGTCTTCCCGGTACACCGCCTCGGCCTCGGCGGCCCGGCCGGCCTGCAGGAGCGCGGCGCCGAGGGACTGGCGCACCGGGTAGTACCAGGGCGGGGGCTCGGTGAACCAGTGCGCGTCCTGCAGGCGCACCGCCTCCGCAAGGTGCGTGATCGCGGCATCGAGCTTGCCGCCGCGCGCCTCGATCTCCCCGGCGAGGGTCTCGGAGGCCAGGCGCGCCACGTCCGCCATCTTGAAGAAGAAGGTCAGCGTGCGCTCGGCCGGCACGCGCGCGAGCACTGCCCGGAGCTCGGCCAGCTCGCGCAGGGCCTCGTCGCGGCGGCCCTTGCCGAGCTGGGCGAGGCCTCGGGCATAGCGCCAGGCCACGGTGACGTAGAGCATCTGCGCCGGCGGCGCCGGCTCCGCCAGGATCTCGTCCCAGCGGCCGAAGCGCGCCAGAGCGAGCAGCGGGGCGGCGGGAGCCGTCTCCATGTCCGGCATCTCGAGGATCGCGGCGGTGGGGACCGACTCGGCGAACTCTCGCGCGGCCCGGAGGCACTCGGCACTGCGTCCCTCCATGCCCGCGGCGTGCCAGATGAAGTCGAGGTTGTGCGGGTAGTACATGCCCCGGTAGATCGGGCTCGGCTGGCTCTTGCCGAAGTAGGCGCGGTCGGCGGCCACCGCGGCCACGTTGGCGGCGGTCGCATCCGCGTAGCGCCCGATTCGGAAGTAGATGTGCGAGGGCATGTGGACCATGTGCCCCGCGCCCGGCATCAACCCGAGCAGACGGTCGGCGGCGGCCTCGGCCCGGCGCGGATCGGGGCTCGCCTCCACTGCGTGGATGTAGAGATGGTTGGCGCCCGGATGCCGGGGGTCGGCTGCGAGCACACGCTCGAGGGTGGCAACGATCTCCTGGGTCCCCGGCTGGGGCTTGCCGTCCGGCATCCACAGGCTCCACGGCCGGAGGTTCATGAGGGCGTCCGCGAACAGGGTCGCCGCGTCCAGGTCGGCGGGGAACCGGCGGGTCACCTCGCGCATCGCGTCCGCGTAGGCGCGGTCGAGCGCGGTCCGATCGGCGGTGGGCGAGGCCGAGTGCCGCGCGGCCAGCGCGGCGATCAGCGCGCGTTCCGGCTCCGTCCCGCGCGCGGCCACCAGCGTGCGCGCCTGGGTCACCGCGGCCAGCGCGGCGCGCTCCCGCTCGGCGTCGGTGGGGCTGTTGTAGTTGGACCCGTGGGTGAGGGCGATGCCCCACGCGCACATCGCGCACGCCGGATCGAGGCGAGCTGCCTCGCGGAAGGCGGCCTGGGCCTCGTAGTGGTTGAACCCGTAGACGAGCCTCAGCCCCTGGTCGAAGTAGGCCTGCGCCCGCGGCGACGTGGTGGTGATCGGCCGATGATAGGTGCCGAGATCGTCGAAGAGCACCGGCGCCGCTCCCGCCGTCGGCGCGGGACCGCCATGATGGGCGTGCGGCCCGGGCTGCCCCGAGCAGCCCACGACCAGGAAACCGGCACAGAGGGAGACGGAGAGCAGCCGCGCGATCATGGGGCGACCTCCTTGGAATGGCATCGCCCCCGAGCCTATCGCCAGCGCCGTCGAACAGCAACCGGGAGGGCGCCCAGGAAGGTCCAGATGCGAGGCGGCGCCCGACCGAGGGCGCCAATGAAGCAGCCGGGCCGTTATCGGCGCCCGGCTAGGCCGGGATGGCGACGCGGCGGAGGATGTCCAGCTGATCCAGGATCATGCCCGCGCCGCGGGCGACGCAAGTGAGCGGGTCCTCGGTCACGCGGATGGTGAGCCCGGTCTCCTGGTGCAGGAGCTCGTCGAGGCCTCGCAGGAGCGCACCGCCGCCGGTGAGGACGATGCCGTTGTCGCTGATGTCGGCGGCGAGCTCGGGCGGCGTGTGCTCGAGGCAGACGCGCACCGCGGTCACGATGTCCGCGACCGGCTCGCGCAGCGCCTCGCGGACCTCCAGAGCGGTGACGACCACCGTCTTGGGTAGGCCGTCCAGCAGGTCGCGACCCTGCACCTCCATCGGCTCGTGGTCGTCACCCTTGGGATAGGCCGAGCCCAGACGGATCTTGGCCTCCTCGGCGCGTCGCTCCCCCACCAGCAGGTCGTAGGCGCGCCGGAGGTAGTGCACGATCGCCTGGTTCATCTCGTCGCCCGCGGTGCGCAGCGAGGCGGAGTACACGATCCCGCACAGCGACATGACCGCGACCTCGGTGGTACCGCCGCCCACGTCCACGATCATGCTCGCGCCCGGCTGCTCCACGGGCAGGCCAGCGCCGAGGGCCGCCGCCATCGAGGCCTGGACGAGGTAGACCTCGCGGGCCCCGGCCTGCTGGGCCGCGTCGCGCACCGCGCGCCGCTCGACCTGGGTGATGCCCGCGGGCGTGACGATGACCAGGCGCGGCTGCAGGAAGGTCCAGCGGCGGCGGGTCTTGTTGATGAAGTAGCGGAACATCTTCTGGGTGCGATCGAAGTCGGCGATGACACCGTGGCGCAGGGGCCGGACCACCTGCATGGAGCCGGGCGCCCGGCCGAGCATCGCCTTGGCCTCGTTGCCGACGGCCTGGACGGCGCCGCTCATGTCGACCGCCACCACCGACGGCTCGTCCAGGACCACGCCCTGCCCGCGCACGTAGAGCCGGGTGTTGGACGTGCCCAGGTCCACCGCCAGATCGCTCGAGAACACTCGCCCCAGCCCGCCCAGGTTCATTCGATGGTGGCCCTCCCGCCGAATCATCGCGGAAATTCAAGAAGCGGACCACGGTTGGCGCCAATCGAATCAAGAGCTTAGGGGCCTAAGTTCGGCGGCCGAGTGACGGTGGCTGTCAGCCCCCCGCGCGGAGCGTCGCCGGATCCCCTGGGCCGCCGCCCGATCCCTGGACGAGGAGCACCGGAAACGGCTTGCCGGCGTCGCCGACCTGGACGATTCGCGGCGGGATCTCGATGCCCTCGGCCCCGAAGGCCAGGAGGAGGCGCCGGCGGTACTCGCGTCCGACGGTCCACTGCTGGATGGGCTGCGTCTTGAGGCGGGCCTTGATCAGCACCGTCGAGTCCTTGAAGGCATCCACCCCGAAGATCTCGATCGGCTCCAGGATCGAGGGGCCGAGGGCGGGATCCTGGCGCAGCTCCTCGGCCACACGTCGCATGACCGCCACCACCCGGTCGGTGTCCTCCCCGTAGCCCACCTCCACGTCGACCACGTAGCCGGACCAGCCCCTGGTCATGTTGGCGAGCGTGGTCACGGTGCCGTTGGGGAAGGTGTGCACGGTACCCGCCAGGTCGCGGAGCACGATGGTGCGGAAGGTCACGCTCTCCACGAGCCCGCCGGTACCGTTGACCACCGCCACGTCCCCGACCCGGACCTGATCCTCCATCACCAGGAAGAAGCCGCTGATGACGTCACGCACGAGGTGCTGGGCGCCGAAGCCCACCGCCAGGCCGACGATCCCCGCGCCGGCCAGGATCGGCCGCACGTCGAAGCCGAGCTGGGAGAGGCAGACCACCGTGACCACCGACCACAGCCCGACCAGGGCCAGGGTCCGCACCACGCTGGTGAGGGTGGCGACGCGCGCGCGAGTGGCGCCGGGCAGCGCGCCCGTACGCTCGCCGGCCACGATCAGCACGTGCTCGAGGTGCGAGATCAGCGTGCGCAGCACGCGGGAGCCCACGTAGCCGGCGAGCAGCGCGAGCACGATGCGGCCGGTGGACTGGGCGGTGGACCCGGCCAGGCCGATCAGGAGCGATCGGAGATCGGTCGAGAGCAATTCCATGAGATGACCTCCTTGGTACGGAATGCGATCACGCGGACCGCTGGGCGAGCCGCACCCCCAGGCGGGCCCCCGCCGCCTCGAGGTCTGCGAGCCCCCGCGGGCTCGTCAGCTCGATGGCGAGCGGACCCTCCGCCGCGGTCGGATCCACGTCGACGAAGATCCGCATCGGCGAGTCGGGCCAGCGGACGACGAGCCCGCCTTCCCCCGACGCCGCCACCTCGCCCTGGAGCACGTCGCGCCATTGCGCGAGGGCGCGCTCGCGGGAATGCGCGCACAGGCGCAGGCCGAGGATGCGCACCGGGGGCGGCGCGTCCGGCCACCCGGGCGGAAGGGTGGCCGGCGCCTCGGCCGGCGCGGCCGCGCCCGTCTCCGCCAGCTGGACCACGATGCCCTGCGCCTGCCTGGGATGCAGGAACGCCTCCTTCCACGAGGGGTCCGATTCGTCGCGTCCCACGACCTGGTAGCCGTGGCGCTCGGCGCGACGGCACGCCTCGGTGAGATCCGGCACCTTGAACGTCACGTGGTGGACCCCGGGCCCGCGCGTGTCGAGGAAGCGGCGAACGAACCCGTCCGCGCCCAGCGGCTCCAGGACCTCCAGACGCCCGCCGCCCGCGTAGGTCCAGGTCGCCCAGCGGAAGACACCGGCGGGCCGGATCCGCTCCGGGACGCCGCCCAGCGCCGCCACCAGGACGGGCGGGGCGTCGGCGATGCGCGGCAGGGCAATCGCGATATGATCGAGCCGGATCGGGGGCATCGGCGGCCTTCCCATCTTACTCGGAAGCCGGCCCGGGCCGCGCATCCGCCAGGGCGGCGCCGTCATCTAAAGCACCAGGAGGACGAGGCGATGAGCAACGAGGCGAGCTGGGTGCTGCACCTCGACGAGCGCGGCTACGATGAGGCGCTGGCGGCCGCCGAAGGTATCGTGATGGTGGACTTCTGGGCCGAGTGGTGCGGGCCCTGCCGGGCGATCAGCCCGGTGCTGGAGGACCTGGCCCGCTCCTCGGGCGGCAAGGTGACGCTGGCGAAGGTGAACGTGGACCAGAACCCGGGCCTCGCGGCCCGTTACGGTATCCGGTCGATCCCGACCATCCTGTTCGTCAAGGACGGCAAGGTCCGCGATCAGGTGGTGGGCGCCGTGCCGAAGCCGCAGATCCAGGCGAAGCTGGCCGCGCTCGCCTGATCGCGGCGATGCCCGCCGACGATCTCTACTTCGAGGACTTCGCGCCCGGACGGCTGTTCCACACCGAAGGGGTCACGGTCACCGAGGGCCAGATCATCGACTTCGCGCTCGCCTTCGACCCCCAGCCGTTCCATCTGGACGCGGAGGCGGCCCGGAGCACGATCTACGGCGGGCTCATCGCGAGCGGCTTCCAGACGATGGCCCTGACCTTCCGGCTGTTCGTCCAGACTCGCGCCCTGGCCGCGTGCAGCCTGGGCTCACCGGGGGTGGACGAGCTGCGCTGGCTCCGGCCGGTCCGACCGGGCGACACGCTGCGGGCGACGGTGCAGGTGATGGAGCAACGGCCGTCGGGGTCGAAGCCCGACCGCGGCATCGTGCGGCTGGCCTGGACCACGCTCAACCAGCGCGACGAGCCGGTCCTCACCATGACCAGCATGCAACTGGTCCGCCGGCGCGCGCCCGCTCCCGTCTGAGTCAGTCCGCGCAGACCAGCACCGCCGAGGCGACGGCGTGCAGCTCGCCGCGCTCGGAGAAGATCGCGGACGCACCCAGCAGGTTCCGTCCCTCCGCCGCGAAGGGCCAGCCCATCACGATGAAGCGCTCTCCCACCTCGAGGGGGCGGATCAGGCTGGCGGTGAGCTGGCTCAGCCCCAGCGTCCGACGGCCGAAGGCCTCCAGCAGCGCGAACCCGCTCGGGCAGTCCAGAGCGGCCCACACGAACTCGGGGCGCACCACGCCGTGCTTGTCGAAGAGCGTCGGATCCGGGGCCCACGGCGCCGCGACGAGCCGCCGGCCCGGCAGCGGGCCGGGAAAGACGGTGAGACCGTCGCCCCATTCGCGGGCGGGACCGCAGACGAAGCACTCCGGGGCCGCGTGCTCGGTGAATCCCAGGTAGCGCTCCGACGCCCAGCGCGCCTCGGCGAACGACGGCGGCGCGGGCGGCTCGATCTGCAGCGGGGCGGTCTCCGCGTGGGCGAGGATCGCGCCCCCGTCGCGGAGCGCCACCCGGCCGTCGCCGAGCCGCTCGATCGCGTAGGCCTGGTCGATCTGAATCGGGGCGTGCAGGGTCACCCGGGCCGGCCCATCGAGATGGCGCCCGAGGAGGCCGGCGATGTAACCGCCGCTGGCCGTGGTGGAGGAGCCGCAGAAGCGACGCTTGATGACGATGGCCTCGGCCTGCGCGAGGTCCATGGCGGTCCCCTCGGCCGCCGCACGATCGCAAGCGCGGTGCCATCGGCCAGGGATCGCGATATCAGCGAGTTACGCGGCACCTCGGGCGCTTCACCCGGGCCCGGAGGGCAAAAGTCCACCACGGCCTCCGGCGGCTGCGGTGAGGGCAGCCCACCCGCGTCCCGTCGGGGTGGATTGCCGCATAAAACGGGCTCGTGGGAGGATGAGGCGTGCGCTACCACTTCTCTGGAATCGCGGGCGCCGGGATGAACCCGCTGGCCCGGCTCATGCGGGCCCGGGGCCACGCGGTCCAGGGCTCCGACCGCTCGTTCGATCAGGGCAAGAACCGAGCGGCCGCCGCCGAGCTCGCCGCCCTCGGGATCGAGCTCGGGCCCCAGGACGGCTCCGCGGTGACCGCGGCCGTGGACCGCTTCGTCTACTCGACCGCGGTGGAGGCGGAGACGCCGGAGGCCCTGGCCGCGCGCGCCCTCGGCCTCGAGCGCCTGCCGCGGCCGGCCCTGCTGGCCGAGGTGGTGAACGAGGGCCGGCCGGGGATCGCCATCGCGGGCACCAGCGGCAAGAGCACGATCACGGGCATGGTGGGCTGGCTCACCCGGGAGTCGGGCCGGCCGGCCACCGTCCTGGGCGGCGCCGCGCTCGCCGGCGAGGGCACCGGCGGCTGCTTCCTGTCCGGACCGGTCGAGGGGCCGGTGATCGCGGAGGCGTGCGAGTCGGACGGCACGCTCACCGGCTACCGGGCCTCGATCGGGCTCGTGCACAACGTCAGCCGCGATCACGGCGAGGTGGAGACCCTGCGCCCTCAGTTCGAGACCTTCGCGCAGCGGTGCGGCCGGCTCCTCGTGAACAGCGCCTGTCCCGAGGCGGCGCGCCTCGGGCGCACCGTGGGCGCCCGGAGCTACGGCGCCGGTCCGGATGCCGCGGTGCCCCTGGAGATCGCGAGCACGGGGCCCGAGCGGGCGCGCGGTGTCCTCCACCTGGCCACCGGCCCGCTCGCGCTGGACGTGCCGCAGCCGGGCCGGCACAACCTGGAGAACGCCGCCGCCGCCGCCCTGATCGCGCTCGAGCTGGGGATCGCCCCCGCCGCGGTGGCGGCCCTGCTCGCCCGCTTCCCGGGCGTCGCGCGCCGCTTCGAGGTGATCGGGGTGACCCCCGACGGCGTCCGGGTGGTGGACGACTACGCGCACAACGGCGAGAAGCTCCGGGCGGCCATCACCGCGGCCCAGGCCGGCGCCGCCCGCGTGCTCGCCGTCTTCCAGCCGCACGGCTTCGGGCCGGCCCGCTTCCTGCGGCCCGAGCTGCGCGAGCTGATGCCCCGCCTGCTGCGGCCCCAGGACCGCCTCTGCTACGCGGAGATCTTCTACGCGGGCGGCACCGTCGCCCGCGACGTCTCGAGCCGCCTGCTCGCCGGCGACCTGCCGGCCTCCCTCGCCTGCGCCCACGCCCCCAGCCATCGCGCGGTGCTCGACTGGGTCCGGGCCGAAGCTCGACCCGGGGACACGGTGCTGATCATGGGCGCCCGGGACCCCGAGCTCCCCGCCCTGGCCCGGGCCGCCTTCGCCGCCCTCCAGGCCCGGCCCGCCGCCTGACCTTCCGGCCCCCTTCCCCTCAGAGAGGGTCAGCGGAGGGGATGCGAGGGAGCTGCGTCCTGCACGAGGCGCAGTGCGCGCTCCGCTTCCTCGATGGCGCGCCGGGCGTTGGTGAGCGCGAGCAGCGGGAAGTAGTCGCGGTAGAGCGTGTAGCGCAGGTAGAACACGTTCGGGAAGCCGGTGCCGGTGGCCAGATCCTCGTCCCAGGTCCCGTCCGGCTTCTGGGTGTCGACCAGGTACCGGACCCCGCGGGCGAGCGCCTCGGTGTCGCCCTGCCCGGCCGCGATCAGCCCGAGCAGCGCCCACGCGGTCTGTGACGGCGTGCTCCGGGCGGGCACGAAGCGCTCCTCCCGGTAGCTCGCGCAGCTCTCGCCCCAGCCACCGTCCTCGTTCTGCACGGAGGCGATCCACTTCCCCGCCTTCCACATCGCCTTCGCCGCGCCGGGATCCTGGGCGGCCCGGAGGCCGCGCAGGGCCAGGAAGGTCCCGTAGAGGTAGTTCACTCCCCAGCGGCCGTACCAGCTCCCGTCCCGCTCCTGGGTCTCGAGCAGGTATCCGACCCCCCGCTCGATCGGAGGGTCCGACCGCTTGAAGCCCCGGCGGCAGAGGGCCTCGAGCACGCGCCCGGTGATGTCCGGGCAGGACGGGTCGAGCATCGCGTTGTGATCCGCGAAGGGGACCCGGTTGAGGAACGCCCAGTTGTTGTCGGCGTCGAACGCGGCCCAGCCGCCGTCGCCCGACTGCATGCCCACCAGCCAGCTCACCGCCCGCCGTTCGCAGCGCTCCTGCGCGCCCGGGTCGGAGGCCTGTGCGTGCTGCAGGGCCAGCAGCACCATCGCGGTGTCGTCGATGTCGGGATAGTGCTCGTTGGCGAACTCGAAGGCCCAGCCGGACGGCTCGAGGTCCGGCCGCTTGACCGACCAGTCCCCTCTCCGCCGGATCTCGCGGGCGATCAGCCAATCCGCCGCGCGGCGCATCGCCGCGGGCGCCACCGCCCCCATCTCGCCGAGGGCGAACATCGCGATCGCGGTGTCCCACACCGGCGAGAAGCACGGCTGGAAGTAGAAGGCCTCGGCGGTCTCGGTCAGGAGCCCCTCGAACTGGCGGATGGCCTCGATGAAATCGGGATGATCGCGCGGATAGCCGAGCGCGTCGAGCGCCATGATGAGATACATCATCGAGGGATAGATGGCGCCGAGCCCGTCGCTGTTGCGGGTGCGGTCGAGGATCCACTTCTCCGCCTCGCGGATCGCCGGCTTGCGGATCATCTCCGGCCCGCGGGTCGCCCACATCTTGAGCGCGATGTCGAGCTGTCGGAAGAGGGCGGAGAGCCGGTCGCGCTTGGGCAGCTTGAAGCTCTTGCCCGGCAGCACCAGCTCGTCGAGGTTGAAGCCCGCGGGCAGCGGGCGCCGCTCGGCCTTGGCCTGGATGATGGACAGCGGCATCACGATCGCGCGGGTCCACGACGACATCTCGTAGATGAGACCGCCCGGCACCAGGGCCAGCTCGACCGGAATCGTCGGCACGTGGCGCGTCGGGTACAGGCCGAAGAAGCTGAGGTTGATGCGGACGTAGCTGTTGGCCTCCTGGATGCCGCCCAGGCGGAGGATCGCCGCGCGGGCCCGCTGCAGCGGCTCGCTGTGGGCGGCGAGCCCGGCGAGCTTCAGCGCCACGTAGGCCTTGATGGTGGCGTTGACGTCCGCGGGGCCGTCCGGGTAGATGTCGAACCCGCCGTCCGGCTTCTGCCGGGCCAGGATCGCCCTCTGGGCCCGCTGGATACGGTCCCACGAGGGCGGCTTCCACACGCCGTCCTGGGGCGGATACAGCCAGAGCTGCAGCAGCACGTAGTCGGACTCGAGCGTGGAATCGGCGAGCAGGTCGCCCACCCAGTAGCCCTCGGGCTTCTGCAGCGCGAGCAGCGCGGCCGCGGTGCGCCCGCACGCGGCGGCCGCCGCCTCCGCGAGGGCGGCGCGGCTCTCCGCGTGAGCCTCCGCCTGATAGGTCGCCCGCGCCGGGAGCGGCTCGAACCATGACGATGGCATGACGGTAAGTCTACACGATCAGGGCCCGTCCTCCATGCGAGTCAGCGGCGAGGTGATGGTGAGCCCGCCGTCGATCACGATGGACTGACCGGTGACGAACGACGCCGCGTCCGAGACCAGATAGGCGACCAGCGCCGCCACGTCCTCGGGCGTGCCGAGGCGGCGCACCGGGGTCGCCGTGCGCAGCCGGGCGACTGCGCGGTCGTAGTCGAGGCCGAGCCCGCGGGTGACGTAGTAGATGGACGAGTCGGTGGGGACGAAGCCCGGCGTGACCGCATTGACCGTGACCCCGCGGGGCCCCAGCTCCAGCGCCAGCCCCCGCACCAGGCTCTCCGCGGCGGCCTTGGCCGCGCCCAGCACCGCGTGCCCGCCCATGGCCTGGAAGCTATCGATCCCGGAGATCACCACGATGCGCCCGGGCCGCCCGTCCATGAGCGGAACCACCGACTGGGTGAGCCCGACCAGAGCGTCCACCGAGATCGCGAAGGTCCGGCGCACGTTGTGGGCCTTCTGCTCCAGGACCGGGCGGAAGGCGGTGGCCGCCGCGTTCGCCACCAGCACGTCCACCCGGCCGAAGGCGGCCGCGATGCGCTCGACGGCGGCGCCGACCTGCTCGGGCTCGCCGAGCTCGAGCTGCTCCGCCCGGGCGCGGACGCCGAGCGCCTCGAGCTCGGCGACCGCGCCGGCGGCGGCCGCGGCGTCCTTGCGGTAGGTGATGGCGCAGTGCGCGCCGTCGCGGGCGAGCCGCAGGGCGATGCCGAGGCCGATGCCGCGCGATCCCCCGGTGACGACGGCGACCCGCCCCTCGAGCGGCCGGGTCATCGGCGGTCGGGCGGGGCGAGCCGACGGAGGACTGCGAGGGCCTCGTCCACGATGGCGGCCAGGACCGCCGCGGCGGGGCGGATGTCGTGGATGAGCCCGGCCGACTGGCCGGCGGCCGCGCTGCCGTTGTCGACGTCACCCTGCTCCCGCGCCCGGATCGAGGCCGGCTTGCCCACGCGCTCGTATTGCACCGGAAAGGGCTCGATCTCGGCCTGGCGGCTCTCCCACTCGCGGGTGAAGTTGTTCCGGATCTGGCGGTTGGGCTTGCCGGACACCGCACGGGTGATCACGGTCCCTTCCTCGTCGATGGCCACGATCTTGTTCTTGTAGTTGTCGTGGCCGTGGGCCTCCCGCGTCGCGATGAAGCGCGTGCCCATCCACACCCCGGCCGCGCCCAGGGCGAGGGCGGCGGCCAGCCCGCGCCCGTCGGCCAGGCCTCCCGCCGCGACCACCAGGCGCGGCGCCACCGCGTCCACCACCGCCGGGGTCAGCACGAGACCGCCGACCCGCCCGGTGTGCCCTCCGGCCTCATGTCCCTGCGCGATGATCACGTCCACCCCGTTGGCCGCGTGCTCCCGCGCCTGCTTCACGTTGCCGCACAGGGCCATGACGGTGACCCCGAGGCGGTGGGCCTCCGCGGTCACCGGCCCCGGACTGCCGAGACCCGCGATCAGCACCGGCACGCGCTCCTCCAGGGTCACGTCGATCCAGCCCCTCACCGAGTCCGTGAAGCGCTCGCTCTCCCGCCCGCTCGAGCGAACCGTGGCGAAGAGGATGTCCACCCCGAACGGCCGGTCGGTGAGATCGCGCACGCGCCGGATCTCGTCCCGCAGCTCGGCGGCGCTGCCGTGCGCGGCCGCGATCACGCCCAGCCCCCCCGCGGCCGAGACCGCCGCCGCCAGCCGCGCCCGGGCCACGAAGGCCATGCCGGCCTGACAGATCGGATAGCGGATGCCGAGACGGTCGCAGAGCGGCGTGTGCAGCGCGCTGCTCGTCACCGCGCCCATGCTCGCTCACCTCGAAGGAAAGGGTGGTGCCGGAGGCGGGACTCGAACCCGCAGGCCCTTGCGGACACCGCATTTTGAGTGCGGCGCGTTTGCCAATTTCGCCACTCCGGCGCGTGCCTATGATACGACAAGCCACCTCGGTATACTGAGACCCCCAGAGCGGGCGGACCGCATCATCCCCATCCCTTAGGAGGTGACCATGGCCGACAGAGCAGGCGCGGTGATGTTCAAAGGCAACCCCATCACGCTGGGCGGCCCCGAGATCAAGCCGGGCAGCGACGCGCCCGACTTCACCGCGGTGGACAACGCGCTGCAGCCGGTGAAGCTCAGCCAGGCCAGGGGCAAGGTCATCGTGCTGAGCGCGGTGCCGTCGCTCGACACCCCGGTGTGCGACACCGAGACGCGCCGCTTCAACCAGGAGGCTGGCAAGCTCGGCACCAGCGTGGAGGTGTGGACGGTCAGCATGGACCTGCCGTTCGCCCAGAAGCGCTGGTGCGGGGCCGCGGGCGTCAGCGCGGTCAAGACACTGTCGGACTTCCGCGACAAGGCCTTCGCCCAGAGCTACGGCGTGCTCGTGAAGGAGGGCCCGCTGACCGGCCTCACCGCGCGCGCGGTCTTCGTGGTCGGCAAGGACGGCAAGGTCAAGCATGCGGAGTACGTCAAGGAGATCACCACCGAGCCCAACTACGAAGCGGCCCTGAGCGCGGCCAAGCAGGCGGCGGGCGCCTGAGTACGACGCAAGTAGCGATCAACCTTGACAAAAGAACGCCAGCCCGCTAAGCTGGGCGGCGCGGTGGGGCTGTAGCTCAGTTGGGAGAGCACAAGGCTGGCAGTCTTGGGGTCAGGGGTTCGAGCCCCCTCAGCTCCACCAAAATTCGCGCTTCACCGACACGGGGCAGGCGGGGCCGGCGCAGGACCGCCTGCCCCGCGGCTCTCGCGAACGGATTCGGGGGGCGGCCTCAGCCCCGCTTGGCGATCCTGCCGATGACCTCCACGCGCACCGGGACGTCGCCGATGCGCTCCGGCACCGAGGCTCCCGGGGGCAGCGGCTCGCGCAGGTTCACCTTGACCGCATAGTCCTCGCCCACCTTTGTGATCCCCACCCCCACCAGCCCGGGCAGCGCGACGAGCAGCGCCTTGGCGGACTCCTTCGCGGCCCGGGCCTGCTCGAGGCTGATCGGCATGCGTCCGCCTAGGCGAGCTTCACCTTGAGGGCCCGGAGCACCGCGGCGATCGGATTCGCGTAGGTCAGCCCCTTGCCGTTGGACCCTCCGTGGTCGCCCCCGGCGAACAGCAGCGCGGCCGCCCGTATCTCGTCGTCGACGATGAGCGAGCCGCTGTCCCCTGCGTCGCTGAACGACCGGTTGCCCGCCCCCTCGATCTCGATCTGGTTGTTGAACGAGACGACGCCGATGTCGTACTCGACCGCCACCCCGTCCAGCTCGAACGCGGTCACCCGCCCGTGCCTCACTCCCGTCGTGCGCCCCACCTTGTGCACCACGCCGCCGACCTCCAGGTCGCCGGCGCGCTGGCCGGCGAGGGTGCCGATCCCCCGGAGCCGGTGCACGTCGGCCTGGATCGTCGCGTTGAGCTTCGCGATGGAGCAGTCGACGAGGTTGGTCTGCCCGGGCTCGAGACGGACGAACCGGGTGAGCTTGGCCACGCGGTCGGCGGTGGCGCTCCCGCCGTCGAGCGCACCGGGCTGGACGACGGCCCCGCCCTTGGGATACCGGTTCTCGTCGGCGAGGACGTGGTTGTTCGAGAGGATGTACAGGGCGCTCGACGACCCGGAGCGGACGAAGCACCCGAGCGTGCCGGCCATGATGAACCCGCCGGCCAGGAACCCGGTGGACGAGCCGACGAGCAGCGGACGCTGCCTCGATCGGTACCACGGCTTGGCCCGGGCGCGGATGCGGCCCACGTAGCGGACGTCCACCTCACCCCGGGCCCGGGCCACGATCCGGTCCACCAGGTCGCTCTTCTCCAGGGCGCGATCTTGCAGCCGGACCGCCAGCCGGTAGCCCTTCCTCCCGTGCGCCGAGATCCCCAGGAAGTAGCTGGGCGCCTCGCGCCGGAGCGACGCGGCGCTGACGACCGCGAGGCTCGCGGTCCGGCCGGCCGCGCCGCGGACCGCGAACGCCTTGCTCAGGTGAGACGGGATCGATCGCTTGAGCTCACGAACCGAATCGAGTCGCATGCGGCCATCGTGCGCCCCGCCCACGGGCGCCGTCAAGGACCGCGAGGACCGTTCCGCGGGCTGTGCTAGCGTAGCGGCGATGGCGCTCGAAGGTCCCGAGATTCGCTCCCTGAAAGTGCGGCTGCTCCTGCCCCTGACCCTCATGCTCACGGTCGTCGTGATCGGCACGCTCGGCTATCGCTGGCTCTGGCGCGACATGGGTGGTACCTGGATGGACGCCCTGTTCATGACCGTCACCACGATCACCACCATCGGCTACGGCGAGATCAGGCCCCTCACCACCGCCGGCCGCCTGTTCACGATCTTTCTCGCGTTCACCGGCATCGGCAGCCTGTTCTACACGCTGGGCGTGGTCATGGAGTACCTGGTCAGCGTGCGTCTGGCCGATCCCATCGGGAGGCATCGAATGGAGCGTCGCATTGGGAACCTCACCGGGCACGTGATCCTGGCCGGGATGGGGCGGGTGGGACGGCAGGCGGCCCTCGAGCTGCACGAGGGCGGCGCGGCCTTCGTGGTGGTGGACCCCGCCGAGCCGGCCGTCCGCTACGCCACCGAGCGCGGCTACCTGGCGCTGCTGGGCGACGCCAGCGAGGATGAGGTGCTGCAGCGGGCGGGCATCGCGCGGGCCCGGGGGCTGATCGTCACCACCGCGAACGACGCCACCAACATGTACGTCGTCCTGTCCGCGCGCGTGCTCAAGCCCGACCTCTACATCGTCGCGCGCGCCGCCGACGAGGCCGGCGTCACCAAGCTCGGCCGCGCCGGCGCCAACCGGGCGGTGAGCCCGTACGCGATCGGCGGCCACCGCCTCGCCCACCTGATGCTGAGCCCGGCGGTGGTCGATTTCTTCGAGACCGCCCTCCGGCGTGGCAACGACGCGCTGAACATCGAGGACCTCGCGGTGTCGGCCGACAGCCCCGGTCTGGGCAAGACCCTGGAGGGTCTCGATATCCGGGGAGTGACCGGCGCCACCGTGCTCGCCATCCTGCGCGACGGCAACCCCCTGGTGAGCCCGCCCGGTGATCTCGCCCTGGCCTCCGGCGACCGCCTGCTCGCGCTGGGGACGGGCGATCAGCTGCGGCGTCTGGAGCAGCTGATCGCGGCCGGCTCCGTGCGGTGACCGCCCGGCTCAGCCCTCCATGAAGCCGGCGAGCTCCGCGGAGGAGATCCCGCGCTCGACGTAGCCGAAGGTGCCCTCCTTCGCCTCGCGGGCCGCGTCCACCAGGCCGCTCATCGCCGCCCGGTAGAGCGAGGTGGCGAGGCTGATGCGCTTGACGCCCGCCGCGGTCAGCTCGGCCGCCGTGAACGACTTGCCCCGGATGCCCACCATGAAGTTGACCGGCCTGGACACCGCCGCGCACACCGCGCGCACCGCCGCGAGGTCGGGCAGCCCCGGCGCCATGAGCACGTCCGCGCCGGCCTTCTCGAAGGCCTGCAGCCGTCGGATGACGTCGGCCAGGTCGGGATTGCCGCGCAGGAAGCTCTCGGTGCGCGCGGTCAGGGTGAAGGGGAAGGGCAGTGCCCGCGCCGCCGCCACCGCGGCCGCCACCCGCGCGGTCGCGGTCTCGAGATCGAAGAGCGGTCGCTCCCTGTCCCCGGTCGCGTCCTCGATGGAGCCGCCCACCAGGCCGACCGAGGCGGCGAGGCGGATGGTCTCGGCCGCCGCCGCCGGCGCATCGCCGAAGCCCTTCTCGAGATCGGCGGACACCGGCAGGTCGGTCGCCTCCACGATGGCCCGCGCGTGCGCGAGCGCCTCCTCGCGCCTCACCCGGCCGTCGCGGCGGCCGAGGATGCCCGCGGAGGCGCCGCTCGAGGTGGCGAGGGCCGGGAAGCCGAGCGCGGCGAGGATGCGCGCGGACCCGGCGTCCCACGGGTTGGGGATCACGAAGGCGCCGGGCGCCTCGTGGAGCGCGCGAAACCGCGCCGCTTTGTCGCTCTGGCTCATGGTCATGGCCTGGCTCCCGGGCTCGGCCGCCGTCGACCCGCGCGGCCGGCGCACCGCGCTAGCTTATACCGGAACCAGGAGACCGCAACGCGCGCGCCCCGCCCGCCTGTCCGGGATTGTCGACATTGCGGGCGCCGCGGGCGGCCGCGTAGGATCCGGGCGTGATCAAGACGGGGCGCGTCGAGTTCTACGACCGGCCCACCGCGTGGGGCCTGATCGTCGGCGATGATCAGGATCTCTACGTCGTCCGGGGCCGGGACGGGCGGAGCCCCGCGCCCCGGGTCGGCGAGCGCGTCGCGTTCGAGCCCCAGCCGCGCACCGACGCCCGGCGCGCGGTGGAGGTGCGCCTCGTTGGCCGCGGCCTCGCCTCCGTCGGGCGCGAGGCCCCGGCCCCCGGGGTCAGGCCCCTGCGATGATCTCGGGAACGACCGCGAACCCGCGGGTGCGGATGGACTCGTCCACCCGGATCTGGCGGCGCCGCTCGACGGACCGCCGCTCGGTGGCCGTCGGCTCCGCGCGCTCGCGGCGCTCGCCGTGACGTCGGTCGAGGATCACGGTGACCGGCTCCCCCGCGTACTCGCGCTTGAGGTAGTCGTAGAGCTGGATGTTGTGCCGCGCCACCACGAACAGGTGCCCCAGATGCAGCAGCTCCTCCGCGGTCCGCGACAGCCACAGACGCATGTCCATCTCGCGCAGCAGGCCGAGCGCCCGGGCCAGGTGCTCCTCGGCACGGTCGCGGTCGCCGGTCAGGCGCAGGAGGCGCCCGAGCCCGAGGTGCGCGCGGGCCTGCAGCGGACGCATCTCGAGCTCCTCGGCGAGGGCCAGCGCCTGCCCGTAGTAACCCTCCGCCTCGCCCGGCGCGGGCGGCTCGCTCTGCGCGGCCAGCTCCCCCAGCAGCCGGAGCGCCCAGGCCTGATGCCCGCGCTCCTTGTGCCGCAGCGCCAGGTCGAGCGCGCGCTGGGCCACGCTCCGCGCGCGGTCCAGATGGCCGGCGGCCGCGAGCCCCTCGCCGAGGTTCGCCGTCCAGAGGGCGAGGTACGCGCGCACCCCCAGGGCCTCGGTCAGCGACACCCCGTCCTCGAGGAGCCGCACGCCCTCCTCGCGGCGGCCGAGCAGGACGAGAGTGAGCCCGAGGAGCGAGGAGGGGATCGGCCGCCACACGTCGAGGCTCTTCTCGCGGCAGGCGTCGAGGCTGCGCTGCAGCGCGGGCAGGGCGCGCTCGAGCTGGCCGCGACGGAGCCAGGCCAGGCCGGCCATCGTGCGCGCGATCGTCTGGGTGTAGGCGTGGCCGCTGGCCTCACCCGCCCGCTGGGCGCGGTCGAGCGACAAGGCGGCCGCATCGAACTCGCCGATCTCGGCCAGGGTGAAGGCCAGCCAGCCGCTCGAGGTCACGTAGGAGACGCCGGTCTGGCCGCCCGCGGTCTCGCCCTGCACGAGCTCGAGGGCCTCCACGTTCTCGCGCAGGATCGAGTGGGCGCGCCCGTACTGGCCCTGGGCGTGACAGCTGTAGCCCAGATACCCCTGGGCGAGGGCCTGCAGCGCCGGGTCCCGGGCCGCGTCGCCGATGCGCAGGCAGCGCTCGCCGTACTCGATCGCGAGGTCCGGCTCGCCCTTGAGATAGTGGTAGTTGATCAGGTACGTGTAGACGCGCGCCAGGCGCTGCTCGTCGCCGAGCTTCTCGGCCATCGCCTCCGCTTCCTGCGAGAGCGTCAGCACCCGCTCGAGCTGGCCGAGCTGCAGTAGCGGGGAGCGAAGGTCGAGGCGCAGGTCGATGGCCAGCTCGGTGGCGGACCGGCCCTCGGGCAGGCGCCCGAGGACGGCCATGGCCTGCTCGAAGAAGTTCACCGCCTCGCGGTTCGCCGAGCGTGCGGCCGCCTTCGCGCCCGCCTGGCGCAGGTAGGCCACCGCCTTGGCCCACACCTCGCCCCGCACCGCGTGGTGCGCCAGCCGCTCGAAGTGCTCGGGCAGCCGGTCCGCGTACAGGCGCTCCATCGCCTGCACCACCCGGCCGTGCAGGGCGCGCCGGCGATCCTGCAGCAGGGTCCCGTACGCCACCTCGTGGGTGAGGGCGTGGCGGAAGGTGTACTCCACGCTCGGGAACAGGCTGATCTCGTACAGGAACTCGCCGGCCTGCAGGAGGGTCAGGTTGCGCCGGACCGCCTCCTCCGGCAGGTCGGCGATCTCCTGCAGCGGCGGGAGAGGCACGTCCTTGCCGATGACCGCCGCGGCCTGCAGCAGCCGCTTGCCCTCGATCGGCAGCCGGTCGATGCGGGCCGCGAGGACTGCCTGCACCGTGGCGGGCACCTGGACCTTCTGCACCTCGCGGGTCAGGCGGTAGCGCCCGGGGGTGCCCGCGAGCACCTTGGTCTCGGCGAGCGTGCGCACGCTCTCCTCCAGGAAGAAGGGATTACCCTCGGTGCGCTCGATCAGGAGCTCCTTGAGCGGCCCGAGCCCAGGATCGTCGCCCAGCAGCGCCCGCAGCAGCTCCTCCGAGCTCTGGGGCGGGAGCGCATCGATACGGAACTGGGTGTAGTAGCTCTTGCGGGCCCAGCCGTGCTGGTACTCGGGCCGGTAGCTGACGAGCACGAGCGCCCGGGCCAGCGGGAGGCTGTCCACCAGGCTGTCCAGGAAGGCCTGGCTCTCGGAGTCCAGCCAGTGCAGGTTCTCGAACACCGCGAGCACCGGCTGGACCTGGCCTTCTCTCAAGATCAGGCGCTTCACCGCGTCGAGCATGCGCTGGCGGCGCTGCGGGAGATCCGGCGTCTGCCACTCCGCGTCGTCCACCGGCACGTCGAGCAGCTGGAGGAACGCGGGCAGGGTGGGTCGCAGGCTCTCGTCGAGGGTCAGGAGCTTGCCGGTGACTTTTTCGCGAATTCGCCTGGGGTCGTCCCGCTCTTCGAGGTGAAAGTAATGCTGGAGCAGCTCCTTCACGGTGAGGAAGGAGGTGTTCTTGCCGTAGGAGGTGGCCTGCGCCTCCAGCATGAGCCAGCCGCGGGCGCGGTGGGAGTGCGTGAACTCCCAGAACAGGCGCGACTTGCCCACCCCGGGCTCGCCCGAGACCGCCACCACCTGGCCGTGGCCGGCCGCGGCACGGGCCATCGCCTGGTGCAGCGTGTCCACCTCGGCCTCGCGGCCCACGAACGGGGTGAGGCCGCGCGCGGCGCTCGCCTCGAGCCGCGAGTGCGCCTGCTCGGAGCGGATCAGCTCGAACACCTCGACCGGCTCCGGCATGCCCTTCACCGGCACCGGGCCCAGCGGCTTGACCTCCACGTAGCCCTCGGCGAGCCGCAGGGTCTCGCGGGAGATCAGCGTCGACCCGGGGCGCGCGAGCTGCTCCATCCGCGCGGCCAGGTGGGTGGTCTGACCGATCGCCGAGTAGTCCATGTGCAGGTCGCTGTCGATGGCGCGCACCACCACCTCGCCCGAGTTCAGCCCCACCCGGATCTGCACGTCCACACCGCGCCCGCGGCGGAGCTCCTCGGCGTACCAGCCGACCGTCTGCTGCATCCGCAGCGCGGCGTGGCAGGCGCGCACCGCGTGGTCCTCGTGGGCGAGGGGGGCGCCGAAGAGCGCCATGATGCCGTCGCCCATCACCTGGTTCACGGTGCCCTCGTAGCGGTGCACCGCTTCCATCATGCGCTCGAGCACCGGATCCAGCAGCCGGCGGGCCTCCTCCGGATCCCGGTCGGCCAGGAGCTCCATCGAACCCTTGAGATCGGCGAAGAGCACGGTGACCTGCTTGCGCTCGCCCTCGAGGGCGTGCCGCGAGGTCAGGATCTTTTCGGCGAGGTGCTTCGGTGTGTAGGCCTGAGCCGACGGCTGCCGCTCGACCGGCTCGGGGTTGGTCGGCGCGCCGCACGAGCCGCAGAACCGCTTGTCCGGAAGCAGCTCCGAGCCGCAGCTGGCGCAGCTCCTCACCAGGCGCGCGCCGCACTCCTCGCAGAACCGGACACCCTCACGGTTGTCCGACTGGCAGCGGGAACACGTCACCTCGGCCCTCCTCGGCGCGTCGACGCCCAGGCGATAGTCCGATCAGAGTAGCGCCCTCGAGCGGGAGGGGTCAAGGGGCCGGGCTCCCCTTGCTGGTGAGCACCGCGCAGGGCGCACCGGCCCGGGGGGTGTGGTAGGCTCGCGGCCATGAACGCCACCGCGCTGCTCGCCGAGTTCGTCACCAAGAGCCGCTACGACGACTGCCCCGAGCCCGCCCGCGAGGCCGCGCGCCGGGCGATCCTCGACTGCCTGGGGGTGACGCTCGCCGGCTCGGTCGAGCCGGCGGCGAGGATCCTGCAGGGCGTGGCCTGGGCGGAGGGCGGGGCCCCGCTGGCCACGGTGCTGGGGACGGGGCGGCGCACCGGCGCGGTCTGGGCCGCGCTCTGCAACGGCACCGCGGCGCACGCGCTCGACTTCGACGACACCAACTTCGCCCTGATGGGTCATCCGTCGGCACCGGTGCTGGCGGCGGCGCTGGCCGCCGGCGAGGTCGCGCTGGCCGACGGCCGCGCGGTCCTGCACGCCTTCCTGCTGGGCTTCGAGGTCGAGACGACGCTCGCCGAGGTGATCAACCCGGCCCACTACGCGCACGGCTGGCACGCGACCTGTACGCTCGGCACGCTGGGCGCGGCCGCGGCGGCGGCGCGGCTCCTCGGGCTCGACGCCACCCAGACCCGCCACGCGCTCGCGGTCGCCGCCTCGCAGTCCTCGGGGCTGAAGGAGAACTTCGGCACCATGACCAAGCCGTTCCACGCCGGGCACGCCGCGCGCAGCGGCGTGCTGTCCGCCCTGCTGGCGCGCGACGGCTGGACCGGGTCGGAGCACGCCCTCGAGGGCCCCCAGGGCTTCTTCGCGGTGCTGGGCGCGGGCAAGCGTGTCCTCGACCCCCTCGGGACGCTCGGGGCGCCGTGGAAGATCCTGACCACCGGCGTGGCGGTGAAGCCGTATCCCTCCTGCGCGTGCACGCACTCGATCATCGACGGCGCGCTCGAGCTGCGGCGGGTCGAGGGGATCCGGCCCGAGGAGGTGGAGGAGGTCACAGTGGGCGTGGCCGCCGGGGTGCCGCGCATCCTGATCCACTCGCGCCCCCGCACCGGGCTCGAGGCCAAGTTCTCCGCCGAGTTCTCCGCGGCCGCCGCGCTCACCGACGGTCGCGTGGGAATGGCGACCTTCGAGGACCGGCGGGCGCAGGATCCGGCCATCCGCCGCCTCATGGAGCGGGTCACCGTGGTGGTCGATCCGCAGATCCCGACCGATCTCGAGCGCCACATGTGGACGCGCCTGACCGTTCGGCTGAAGGACGGCCGGTCGGCCAGCATCGGCCCGCGCCCG
>DATIFV010000221.1:0-7810 GCA_035455085.1 Candidatus Methylomirabilota bacterium
CGCGCCCCCGCCAGCCCTTCGCGCTCTACAGCACTCGCGGGCCCGGCCAGCTCCTCTTCGACATGGGCATCGCGGGCGACTTCATCGCCAACTTCACCCAGCGCAACGTGGACAAGGCCAACGCGGGTACCTTCGCGGGCCTAGAGAACCGCTTCTTCCCTCGAGAGATCGAGCTGTCGCTGTTCGGCCAGGTCGATCCCTACGCGCGCGCGGAGGTGCGGATCGAGGCGGGCGAGGAGGACCCCGGGGAGATCGCCCTGCACCTGGCCGAGGCGCACCTGACCCTGCTCACGCTGCCCTTCAACACCCAGCTCAAGATGGGCCAGATGCGCAACCGATTCGGTTTGCTGAACCCCATCCACGAGCATGACCGGCCCTTCATCGACACCCCCAACGTGCTCCGCTGGTTCCTCGGCCACGAGGGGCTCGTCGAGCGGGGAGCGGAGCTCACGTGGGTCGCTCCGCTCCCCTTCTTCCTCGAGGGCCTGGTCGGGGTCTTCAACGGCGACAACGAGGAGGCGTTCGGCCGCGGCAAGCTCACCGAGCCCCTCGTCACCGGGCGGCTGCGCACCTTCTTCGAGCTGGGCGACTCGAGCGCGGTCCAGCTAGGGGTCTCCGCGGCCAGCGGCGAGACCCCGGAGCGGCGCCGCAGCACCCTGCTCGGCCTCGACGGCAAGTACAAGTACACGCCGGAGAGCTGGCCGCACCCGCTGCTCACCCTGCTCGGCGAGATGATCTATCAGGAGCGCCGGGTCAACGTGCTCGGCGAGGACACGGACGGCGACGGCGTACCGGACACCCCCGACGAGACGCGGCGCCGCAGCCGCTGGGGCTGGTACGCGGGCGGCGAGGTGCGGCCCTTCCGCACCGGGTGGACGAAGGGTCTCGGCGCCGGGTTCCGCTACGACTGGACCGAGTACCCGGTGGCGCGCGGACACGAGTGGGCGGCAGGCCCGTTCATCTCCTTCGCCCCGTCGGAGTTCCTGCGCTTCCGGCTCGGCTACAAGCACACCCGGCGCACCGCCGACCGCGCGAGCTTCGCCGAGAACGAATCCAGCGCCCGGAAGGTGGACGAGATCCTCTTCCAGGCCACGTTCATCCTGGGCGCCCATCCGGCGCACCCGTTCTGAGGGAGGGCGGGAGTCCATGGCAAACCCGATCCGCGCAGCCCTGATCGTGATCCTCGCGGTTGGCCTCACGGCCTCCGGTCTCACACCGGGGGCCGCGGAGGCCGCCGGCAAGCTCCGCGTCGTCACCACCACGACTGACCTCAAGGCGCTCACCGAGGCGGTGGGCGGTGATCTCGTGGAGGTGGACTCGCTGGCCCGCGGCAACCAGAACCCGCACGATCTCGAGGTCCGTCCGAGCCTCATGGTCAAGGTCCGCCGGGCGGACCTGCTGGTGGTGAACGGCCTCGAGCTGGACCAGTGGGCCGAGGTCGTCGTGCAGGGCGCCAACAATCCGAAGGTCCTGCCGGGGGCGCCGGGCCGGGTGGACGCCTCCGAGGGGCTGCCGGTCCTGGAGGTGCCGACGACCCGCGTGGATCGCTCGATGGGCGACGTGCACCCCGTCGGGAACCCGCACTACACGCCCGATCCCGGAATGGCGCCCCAGGTCACCGCCAACATCCTCGCCGGGCTCGCGCGCCTCATGCCCGGATCGCGACCGGCCTTCGAGAAGAACCGTGCGGACTTCCTGGCCCGGCTCGACCAGGCGATGAGCCGCTGGACGGCGGCGCTGGCGCCCTTCAAGGGCGCCAAGGTCGTGCAGTATCATCCCGACTTCATCTATCTCCTCGCCCGATTCGGCCTCGTGAAGGCCGGCGCCATCGAGGACCGCCCCGGGATCCCCGCAACGCCCGGCCACCTCGCCCGACTCATCCAGGACATGAAGCAGGAGCGTGTGAAGCTCGTGGTGGTGGAGCCGTGGAACGACGTGAAGCTGGCCGAGCGCGTGGCCCAGGAGGCGGGGGCCAAGGTGCGCGTGCTCGCCCCGTCGGTGGGCGCGCTCAAGGAGGCGCCGACCTACCTGGACGCGGTGGACTACAACGTGCGGACCCTCGCGGACGGGCTAAGATAGACGACCATGGCCGCCGATCTGCTCGCGCTGATGTGGCTGCCGTTCCTCATGTGTCTCGTGCTCACCGGGATCCACGCCTACCTGGGCTTCCACGTCATCGCGCGGGAGGTGGTGTTCGTCGACATCGCGCTGGCCCAGATCGCGGCCCTCGGCGCCACCGCCGCGTTCCTGGCGGGCTGGGAGATCGAGACGTGGCCGTCCTACGCCGCCGGCCTCGCCTTCACCATCCTGGGCGCCCTGGTGCTGGCCCTCACGCGCTCGCGCGCCGGGATCATCTCGCACGAGGCGGTGATCGGCGTGGTCTACGCGGTGTCCGCCGCCGGCGCGGTCCTGCTCGCCGACCGCTCGCCGCACGGCAGCGAGCACCTGCGCGGCATGCTGGTGGGCAGCCTCCTCAGCGTGCGGGGCGGCCAGGTGCTCGGCGTCGCCGCGCTCTATGCGGCGATCGGCCTCTTCCACTGGCTCTGCCGCCGGCCGTTCTTTCTCATCTCCACCGATCCCGACCGGGCCTATCGCGAGGGCTGGCGCGTACCGTGGTGGGACTTCCTCTTCTACGCCTCGTTCGGCGTGGTCGTCACCTCGTCGGTGCGCATCGCGGGGGTGCTGCTGGTCTTCTCGTACCTGATCGTCCCGGCCCTGGCCGGGATCCTGCTCGCCCGCGGGATCGGCACCCGGCTCGCGGTGGGCTGGGCCTTCGGCGCCGGGGTCAGTGTGCTCGCGATGCTCGCCTCGGCGGTCCTCGACCTGCCCACCGGGGCCACCGTGGTCTGCGCCTTCGGCGCGAGCCTCCTGCTCCTCGGGTTCGGCCGGCGGACGCTCAGGGCGGCATGAGGGTGGCGCCGCTGTGGCTCGCGCTCGCGGCGCTGGCCGCCGCCTGCTCGCCCGCCGCGCCACCCACGAGGCCGCTGGTGGTCGCCACCGTCTACCCGCTGTGGGAGTTCTCCCGCCAGGTGGCGGGCCAGCGGGCCGAGGTGATCGTCCTGGTACCCGCCGGGGTCGAGCCGCACGACTGGGAGCCCGCGCCGCGCGACGTGAGCCTGGTCCAGGGGGCCTCGGCGTTCGTGCACACCGGGACCCCGATCGACGGCTGGGCCGGGAAGCTGCTCGCCGATCTCGGCGGGCGCCCGCTGGTGGTGGTGAACGCCAGCCGCGGGGTCGACCTGCTGACCGCGCGCGGGATCACCGATCCCCACGTCTGGCTCGATCCGAGCCTCGCGCGCCGGCAGGTGCAGGCGATCGCGGCCGGGCTCGAGCAGGCCGACCCCGAGGGCCGCGCGACCTACGAGGAGAACGCGAGGGCCTTCGTCGCCCGGCTGGACACGCTCGACCAGGAGCTGGCGGCCGGCCTGGGGAACTGCGCGCGCCGCGAGATCGTGACCTCGCACGCCGCCTTCGGCTACCTCGCCCGCCGTTACCGGCTCACGCAGATCCCTGTCATGGGGCTCTCGCCCGAGGCGGAGCCGAACCCGGCGGACCTGGCCGCCATCGTGCAGACCGCCCGGCGCCTCAAGGTCACGCACGTCTTCTTCGAGACCCTGGTCAGCCCGCGGCTCGCCGAGACCCTGAGCCGGGAGATCGGGGCCACGCCCCTCCCCCTGAACCCGATCGAGGGCGCGAGCCCGGAGCAGACTGCGGCGGGGATCGGCTATGTCGAGCTGATGCGCGCCAACCTCGCCAACCTCCGCATGGCTCTGGGCTGCCGGTAGGTGCGCGTGCGGCGGGTCTGCTTCGTCACCTGCCGGACCTGGCCGGAGATCTCCGAGAGCGACCGGCTCGCCCAGCGCGCGCTCGAGGCCCGCGGCGTCTCGGTGCAGGCGCGCGCCTGGAACGACCCCGGGGCCGACTTCACCGGCTTCGCCGCGGTGGTGCTGCGGTCCAACTGGGACTACCACTTCGACGCGCAGGGCTTCCTGGCGTGGCTCGAGCGGCTCGAGCGGACGGCGGTGCCCATCTGGAACCCGCCGCCCCTGGTGCGCTGGAACTTGAGCAAGCGCTACCTGCTCGAGCTCGCGCAGGCCGGGGTGCCGACCGTGCCCACCGTCGTCCTGGAGGACGCGACCGGCCTCGGGCTCCGGCGGCTGCTGACCCGGCGGGGCTGGCCCGCGGCGGTGCTGAAGCCGATGGTCTCGGCCTCCGCGCACGACACGCGCCTGGTCAGCGAGGCCACCCTGGACGAGGCGGTGGCCGCGCTCGAGGCCGGAGCCATCCGGCGACCGGTCCTGATCCAGCCCTTCGTCGAGGAGATCCGCACGCGCGGGGAATGGTCGGCGATCTTCATCGACACCGAGCTCACCCACGCGGTGCTCAAGCGGCCGGCGGCCGGGGACTTCCGCGTGCAGCCGCGCCTCGGCGGCACCGTGCAGGCGTGGGCGCCCCCGGCCGGGGTCCGGGCCGCCGCGCAGGCGGCGCTGGCCGCCCTGCCCCTCGCGCCACTCTACGCGCGGATCGACGGGATCGAGGCGGCCGCCGGCTGCCTGGTGATGGAGGTCGAGGTCAACGAGCCCGGCCTGTTCTTCCCGCACGCGCCCGGCGCGGCCGCGCATTTCGCCGAGGCGCTCCTGCGCCGGCTCTAGCTTCGAGTACAATATCAACGCCATGGACGCATCCCCCGTCGCACGCTGGCGCGCGCTCAGCCTGCTCCTGCTGGGCGCCTTCGTCGGGATGAGCGCCGTCATCTACGGCGTGCACCTCCTGCCCGGGGAGGTGGACCTGCAGCAGGAGATCATCGCCTACCGCGGCACCCTCGTCCACGCGGTGGCGCGCTGGCTGAACTACGGCGGCCGCTGGCATTTCCTGGCCCCGGCCATGCTCCTGCTCCTGGCCTGCTCGCCGGCGGCGCGCCGGCGCTGGTGGCTGTGGTGCGGGCTGCTGCCGCTGTCCGGCGGCATCGAGCAGCTCTTCAAGTTCCTGGTCGGCCGCCCGCGCCCGCGCGGGCTCAACTGGGGATTCCCGAGCGGCCACGTCACCGCGGCGGCCACCTTCGCGGTGGTGGTCGTCTACCTGCTCTCGCGCGAGCGCATCTCGCCGGCGGCGCGGGTGCCGCTGCTCCTGCTCGCGGTCGCGCTGGTGGGCTCGGTGGGCTTCGCGCGGGTGATCCTGAACGCCCACTGGCCCTCGGACGTGCTCGGGGGCGTTCTGCTCGGCGCGGGCTGCGCGGCCGCCGGCGCCTGGTGGGACGCGGCGCATCCCTCCCCGGCGGCGCCGCGCCCGCGCGCGATCGACGACCCGGTCCGGATCGGCGGCTGATGCGCCCCTTCGTCGAGCTCGAGGACGTGGACTTCGCCTACGGCGCGGTCCCGGTGCTCGACCGCATCAACCTGACCGTCGAGCCCGGAGACTTCCTCGGCATCATCGGCCCGAACGGCTCCGGCAAGACCACCCTGCTGCGCATCATGCTGGGGCTCCTGGCGCCTTCGCGCGGCACCGTCCGCCTCTTCGGCCATCCGCCCGCGTCGTTCCGGCAGTGGGGCCGTCTGGGCTACGTGCCGCAGAAGGCGACGCTCGATCGGGCCCTGCCCGTGACGGTCCGCGAGGTGGTCGCCACCGGGCTCCTGCCCTCGCTCGGCCTCTTCGGGCGCCTCGGGGCCGCGGAGCGCAAGCGCATCGCGGAGGTGCTCGGTCAGGTCGGCATGGAGGCGCACGCGGCCGCCCGCATCGGCGCGCTCTCCACCGGCCAGCAGCAGCGGGTGCTGATCGCGCGGGCGCTGGTCTCCAAGCCCGAGCTGCTGATCCTGGACGAGCCCACCGGCGGGGTGGACCCGGAGGCCCAGACGAGCTTCTACGCGCTGCTGCACCACCTGAACCGCGAGCGCGACGTGACCCTGATCCTGGTCAGCCACGACATCGGGGTGGTGGCCAAGGAGGTCACCAAGCTCGCGTGCCTCAACCGCCGGCTGATCTTCCACGGCCGTCCCGGCGATTTCCTGAGCGACGCGGCGCTGACCGCGCTCTACGGCCCCGCGGTCCGCGTGGTGAGCCACGAGCACTAGCCGATGCCCGAGTTCCTCCAGTACGGCTTCATGCATCGGGCCTTCGCGGCGGGGGTGGTGACCGCGCTGATCTGTCCGGCCATCGGCGTCTTCCTGATCCCGCGCCGGCTCTCCCTGATCGCCGACACCCTCGCCCACGTGGCGCTGGCCGGGGTGGCCCTGGGCCTGGTGCTCGGGGTCTCGCCGGTGCTGGGGGCGCTGGGGGTGGCCCTGGCCGGAGCGGTTGGAATCGAGCGCCTGCGCGCCCGGGGGGCACTCGGGGGCGACGCCGCGCTCGCGGTGTTCCTCTCCGGGGGCTTCGCCCTCGCGGTGGTGCTGATCAGCCTCGCCCGCGGCTTCAACGCCGATCTCTTCGCGATCCTCTTCGGCAGCATCCTCACCGTCACCCCGGCCGACGTCTGGCTGATCGTGGCCCTCGGCGCGGTGGTCACGGTCGCGGTGGGCTGCTTCTACAAGCAGCTCCTGGCCATCACCCTCAACGAGGATCTGGCCCGCACCAGCGGGGTGTCGGTCGGAGCCCTCAACCTGCTGCTCACCGTCCTCACCGCGCTGACCACGGTGGTGGCGATGCGGATGGTGGGCGTGCTGCTGGTGAGCGCGATGATCGTGATCCCCGCGCTCACCGGCTTCGCGCTCGGCCGGAGCTTTCACGCCGCGACCGCCATCGCGATCGGAATCGCGCTGCTCTCGATGACCGCCGGCCTCATCGCCGCCTACTACCTGCGCCTGGCCGCGGGCGGCGCGGTAGTGCTCGCCGCCCTGCTCATCTTCGCCGCGGCGTCCCTGGCTCGTCGCCGGGGGCTCGCAGGAGGGACCCCGTCGTGATCCGTGCGCGCGCCGCCGTGCTGGCCGTCCTGCTCCTGGCCCTGCTGGCCCCGGCGGGGGCCGCCCAGGGCCCGGGCAAGCCCTCCGCCGCGACCCCGGCCCCGAACCCGGAATGCCCGCGCTGGCGGGCGGCCTTCGCGGGTATGCCGATCCAGATGGTGAGCGTGCAGGCCGGCCCGCGCAGCATCGCGCTGCGGGTCAAGTCCGCCGACACCGGCGAGCGGCAGGCGGGGGGCTTCCAGTGCGCCACCCCCGAGGAGATCAAGCGGCACCTGATCCTCTTCGACTTCGGACGGGAGATCGTCACCCAGGTCCACATGCAGAACGTGCCGGCCGCGCTGGACATCGCCTTCGCCAAGGAGGACGGCCGCATCTTCGCCATCCTCAGGATGGAGCCGAGCGAGACCGAGCTGTACGGGCCGCTCGGGCCCTTCCGCTACGCGGTGGAGGCCCACGCCGGGTTCTTCGCGAGCCAGGGCATTCGCCAGGGCGAGGCGCGGCTGGTGGTGCCCCCGCCCCGCTGAGCGAGCGCACGTGCACGGCCCCCGCACCCACGGCACGCGTCACAAGCACCGCCTCCTGGCCGTCTTCGGGCTGACCGCCGCGTTCCTCCTGGTCGAGGCGGGGGTCGGGCTGTGGACCGGCAGCCTCGCACTCCTGGCCGACGCCACCCATATGCTGGTGGACGCGGGCGGCCTCCTCCTGAGCCTGCTCGCGGTCTGGTTCGCCGAGCGCCCGGCCACCCCGGCCAAGACCTACGGCTACTACCGGGTCGAGATCCTGGCCGCCCTCGTCAACGGCGTGGTGCTCTGCGTGATGGCCATCGCGATCCTGATCACCACCTACGAGCGGATCTGGCAGCCGCCCCCGGTGCCGGCGGTGCCGGTGCTGGCGGTCGCCGCGCTCGGCCTCGCGGT
>DATIFV010000222.1:0-2556 GCA_035455085.1 Candidatus Methylomirabilota bacterium
CGCCTAGCGGGGCCCGCTCGCCGGGCTGCGGCCTCCGGCCGGCTGGCTAGGTGCGCTCGATCTGGGCGCCGAGCGCGCGCAGGCGCTCGTCGATGTGCTCGTAGCCGCGGTCCACCTGGTGCGCGTTCATGATCACCGAGGTGCCGCGCGCGCAGAGCGCGGCCCCGATGAGGGCCATCCCGGCGCGGATGTCGGGGGACACCATGGGGGCCGCGCGCAGCTCGGCCGGGCCCACCACCACCGCCCGGTGCGGGTCGCACAGCACGATCCGCGCGCCCATCGCGATCAGGTTGTCCACGAAGAAGAGCCGGCTCTCGAACAGCTTCTCGTGGATGAGGACGGTCCCGCGGCTCTGGGTGGCCAGCACCAGGGCGAGCGAGGTCAGGTCGGCGGGGAAGCCGGGCCACGGCGAGTCGTCCACCTTGGGGATGGCGCCGTCGGCGTCGGCGGCCACCGCGAGCTGCTGCGGGCCGGGGACGATCAGGGTGCCGCCCTCGAGCGCGGTCTCCACGCCCAGCCGGCGGAAGGCGAGGCGGATCATGCGCAGGTCGTCCGGCACCACGTCGCGGATGCGGAGGTCGCCGCCGGTCATCGCGGCCAGCGCCACGAAGGAACCGATCTCGATGTGATCGGGCCCGAGCCGGTGGCGGCCCGGGACCAGCTCGCGCACGCCCTCGATGCGGAGCTGGTTGGTGCCGATCCCGCTGATCCGGGCGCCAAGGGTGTTGAGGAAGCGGCACAGGCCCTGGACGTGCGGCTCGCTTGCCGCGTTCAGGATCACGGTCTCGCCGTCGGCCAGCACCGCCGCCATCACCGTGTTCTCGGTGCCGGTCACGCTCATCTCGTCGAGGAAGACCTCGGCGCCCCGGAAGCGGCCCTCGAGGGTCAGGCGGAGCGCGGGGCCGCTGTCGATGCGGGCTCCTAGCGCGGCGAGCGCGAGCAGGTGGGTGTCGAGTCGCCGCCGGCCGATCCGGTCGCCGCCGGGGGGCGGCAGCACCGCCCGACCCGTGCGCGCGAGCAGGCCCGGCGCGAGCAGCACCGAGCCGCGGAGCTGCGACATCACCGCCGGATCGGGATCGCGTTCCCCGAGCTCGCTCGCGTCCAGGCGTACCGTGCCCGTTTCGTTGGCGGTCACCCGCACTCCGAGATGGCGGAGCCCTTCCAGCAGCGCGGTCACGTCCCGGATGCGCGGCACGTTGTCCACCACCACCGGACCCGCGACGAGGAGGCAGGCCGCGAGCACCGGCAGGGCCTCGTTCTTGTTGCCGGCCGGCGTCACCGCCCCGCGCAGGGGATGGCCGCCCTCCACCAGGAATCGATCGCCGATCCGCTGCATGGTCCAAACGTAGACGGCGCTCCCGCCGCCTGTCGAGGAAAATCCGCCCGCCCGACGGGGCGCCCGTCGCCGTTGTATGATCCGGTCGTACCCGCATGAGCGAGCGGCTCTTCATCCTCGACGGCCCCGGCTTCCTCTTCCGCGCTTACCACGCGCTTCCGTTCCTCTCCACCTCGCGGGGGACGCCGAGCCACGCCGTCTTCGGCATGTCCACCATGCTGTGGAAGCTCCTGCGCGAGGACGCGCCGGAGTACTTCGCGGTCGCCTGGGATGCGCCCGGCAAGACCTTCCGCGAGGAGCGGTTCGCCGCCTACAAGGAGACGCGCGCCCCCACCCCGGACGACCTGCGCAGCCAGATCCCGTACGTGAAGACGCTCTTCGAGGCGCTCCGGCTGCCGGTCCTGGAGGTGCCGGGGTTCGAGGCCGACGACGTGCTGGGGACCGTGGTCGACCGCACGCGGGACCTCCCCATCGAGATCGTCCTGGTCACCTCCGACAAGGACATGCTCCAGCTCGTGAGCCCGCGGGTGCGCGTGTTCGCCACCAGCGGCCGGGGCGGCGACCGCGTGGTCTTCGACGAGGCCGCGGTGAAGGCCAAGTGGGGGGTCGGGCCTGCGCAGATCCCCGACATCCTGGCCCTGATGGGCGACTCGATCGACAATATCCCCGGGGTGCCCGGGGTCGGTGAGAAGACCGCGGCCAAGCTGATCGGCCAGTTCGGCAGCGTGGAGCGGCTGTACGAGAACCTCTCGCTGGTTCCGGGCAAGCTCCGCGAGACCCTGGCCGCCCACCGCAAGCAGGCGCTGCTCTCGCGCGAGCTGGCCACCGTGAGCACGCGGGCGCCGATCCCCGTGGATCTGGAGGCCTTCCGCCGGAGCGAGCCCGATTGGGCGCGCCTGCGTGCCCTCTGGACCGAGATGGAGTTCCACAGCCTGCTGCGCCAGCTCCCCGCCGAGCCGGCGCCCGAGGCCGCGGGGGGTGACCTCCCGGCCCTCGCCGACGCCGAGGCGCTCGCGCGCTACCTGGCCGCGGTGCCGGCCGGCGAGCCCCTCGCGGTCGAGACGGTGGGCGAGGGCGGCCCGCCGGATCCCGCGATCACGGCGGTGGGCTTGTACCATCCGGTCTGCGGTGGGGCGATCTTCATCTGCGGGGGCCCCGAAATGGCCCCCGCACTCCCCCAGTCTGCGGCCAACCGGATGGCCCCCGCACTCCCCCCGGCT
>DATIFV010000223.1:0-2741 GCA_035455085.1 Candidatus Methylomirabilota bacterium
GCGTCGGGGGCCCGGCCGCCATCACGCGCTCCCCAGCACGTCGAGGAAGGCCTTGGTGGCGTCGGCCGGGCGCGCCGCTCCGTAGATGGCGCCGATCACCGCGACGCCCGCGGCCCCCGCCGCGCGGACCTCCGGCACCCGATCGGGGGTGATTCCGCCCACCGCGAGGACCGGGCGGGCCACCGCCGCCGCGGCGGCCTCGAGCGCGGCCAGCCCCTGCGGTGGCCCGTAGCGCCGCTTCGAGGGCGTGTCGTAGACCGGACCGAACACGACGAAGTCCGCCCCTTCCGTGGCCGCTTCCCGGGCCTCGGCGGTCGAGTGCGCGGAGGCTCCGATGAGGAACCCGGGCGGGGTGACCCCGCGCAGGGCCGCCACCGGCAGCGACGCGTGCGTGCGCTGCACCCCGTCGGCGCCCACGGCCAGCGCCACGTCGGCACGGTCGTTGATCAGCAGGCGCGCGCCGTGGCGGCGGGTGGCCTCGCGCAGGGGCTCCGCCAGAGCCAGGAGCGCGCGCACCTCGAGATCCTTCTCGCGGAGCTGCACCGCGCGCAGCCCGGCGCCGAGGCACTCCTCGACGACCTCCAGCGGCGGTCGCGGCGAGGCGGCGCGGTCGGTGATCAGGTAGAGCCGGAAGCCTAGCTGGTCCACTCGGGCACGCCCTCCAGGGGGGAGGACGCGGTGGCGTAGAGCTTCTTGCCGATGCGCCCCGCCTTGAAGGCGAGACGCCCGGCCTCGACGGCCAGGCGCATGGCGGTGGCCATCGCGACCGGGTCCTTGGCCCCCGCGATGGCGGTGTTCATGAGCACGCCATCGCAGCCGAGCTCCATGGCGATGGCCGCGTCGGACGCGGTCCCGACCCCCGCGTCCACGAGCACCGGGACGGTCACCGCCTCCAGGATGAGCTTGATGTTGTACGGGTTGCGGATGCCGAGCCCGGAGCCGATCGGCGCGCCCAGGGGCATGACCGCGGCGGCGCCGGCGTCCTCCAGCTTCTTGGCCATCACCGGGTCGTCGTTGGTGTAGGGCAGCACCGTGAAGCCCTCCCGCGCGAGCGTGCGGGTGGCCTCGAGCAGCCCCAGGACGTCCGGGAAGAGGGTGCGCGAGTCGCCGATCACCTCGAGCTTGACCAGGGTGCCGAGGCCCGCCTCGCGGGCCAGGTAGCAGGTGCGGACGGCCTCGTCGGCCGAGTAGCAGCCCGCGGTGTTGGGCAGGAGCGTGTACCGCTTGGGGTCGACGTAGTCGAGCAGCGACTCGCCCTGACCCGGCAGGCTCACCCGGCGCACCGCGACCGTGACGATCTCGGATCCCGAGGCCTCGATGGCCTCGCGCATGTTCTCGAACGACGGGTACTTTCCAGTACCGACGATGAGACGCGACTTGAACTCTTTCCCGCCCAGCCAGAGCGACGTGTCGTACATGAGGACCCCCCTTACTTCTTTATTGATCCGCTCGGCTCGACTCTCCAATCCGCTTGGCTTCACCTCGCCAAGCGGGCTTCACCTCGCCCTACCCGCCCCCCATCGGATGAACGATCTCGACCTTGTCGCCGTCGTGTAGCAGGGTGTCCGCGTAGCGGGCGCGCAGAGCCACCTCGCGATTCAGGGCCACCGCGGTGAACTCGCGACGCACCTTCAGGTGCGCGAGCAGGCCGTCGATCGTGAGGCCCGCCGGCAGCTCCATCGACTTGCCGTTGACGGTGACAGTCATGAAAAAACCGCACGCCTTTCCAAGAAAGGGGTGCGGTCCAGTGATGCCTCGCGTCGCGTTCCCTTCGCTGGAATTACCCAGTGCAGGTTCGAGGGGTCCCGGGCCGCACCCGGTTCTCAGGAAACCTCCCCCAGCGACGCGATCCGGATTATACCCCAGCGTAGAGCTGGCGCGCGAGCGCGTCCGGCTCCGTCACCGGGAGCTGGCAGACGTAATGCCGGCACACGTAGGCGGTGGGCCGGCCTCCCACGGAGCCGCGCCCGGCCAGGAGCGGCAGCCCGGCGCCCGCCGGGTCACCCTCGGCCGCGCCCACCACCACCCGGTTCGGCTGGTAACGGCCGAACACGGTGTCGAGCAGCGGCGCGACGGCCCGCTCCTCGCCCGGGCGCCACACCAGCGCCACCTCGGCCACCGGCCCGAGGTGGAAGTCGAGTGCGGAGAGATAGCGACCGAAGCCGGACGGATACCGTTGAATGAGATCCGCCATCGGGCGCAGGGCGCGCAGCGCGGTCGACTCGTAGCGCTCCTCGCCCAGCACCACCGCCAGACGCAGCAGCCAGTCGATGGCCACCGAGGTGCCGCTGGGCACCGCGTTGTCGAAGATGTTGCGGGGCCGCACGACCAGACTCTCCTGATCGTGGCCCGTGTCGAAGAACGCCTCGCGGTCGGCGCTCCAGAAGAGACGCAGCGCCTCGTCGGCCAGCCGCCGCGACTCGTCGAGCCAGCGGCGGTCGAACGTGGCCTCGTACAGCGCGAGCAGCCCCGCCCCCAGCATGGCGTAGTCCTCGAGATAGCCGGTGATGCGCGACTGCCCGTCCTTCCAGGAGCGGAGCAGGCGGCCGTCGCGCATCATCCGGGTGGTGAGGAACTCCGCGTTGCGGACGGCGGCGGCCAGGTAGTCGGCGCGGCCGAGCACCGCGGCGGCCTCCGCAAAGGCGGCCAGCATGAGCCCGTTCCAGGAGGCCAGCACCTTGTCGTCCAGGCCCGGGTGCACGCGCCGCTCGCGGGCCGCGTGCAGCACAGGGCGCGCCCTT
>DATIFV010000224.1:0-11209 GCA_035455085.1 Candidatus Methylomirabilota bacterium
CAGGATCGAGCAGGCGGTCACCACCAGCGCGGGATGGCGGAGCAGCACCGGCCGGGCGAGCAGCGAGTACGCGGCGTAGGCCACGCCGGAGAGGATCAGCACGAGGTCGCCGCGCCAGTGCGGCACCAGCGCCTGGGTGACGCCCGGGATGCCGTTCACCACCACGAGGGTGGCGCCCAGGATGGCGAGCCCGGCACCCACCCCCTCGCGACGACCGAGCCGCTCGCCGAGCAGCAGCGGGGAGAGCAGGATCAGCGCGGCCGGCTCGACCGTGATGAGCAGCGCGGCGTTGCTCGCGGTGGAGTGGGCGAGCCCCCAGTTGCCCAGGGCGAAGGCGAGGGTGAAGCCCACCAGCCCCATCAGCGCCAGGCGCCAGTGGTCCTCGCGCGACAGCTTGGCGCCGCGGATCCCGCGCCAGGCCAGTGGCCCGAGGATCGCGGAGCCGATCAGCAGGCGGGCCATCGCCAGCGTGACCGGGCCCACGTCGTCGAGCACGATGCGGGAGACCGAGTAGCCGGTGGCGAAGACCAGGTTGGAGAGGAGCAGGACGAGGTACGCGCTCGGCACGGGCCGAGCTTAGCGTATAATCCCGCCCATGAAGCCCAAGATCCCGTGGCTTCCCCACGAGGTGCAGCCGGGCCAGCCCACCGAGACGTGTCCCCGCTGCGGCGCGCGCAAGCTGATGCCGTGGACCTTGCGGCGCGATCCCAAGCGCGTCACCCTGCTGCGGACGTGGGTCTGTACCGCGTGCCAGGGTACCGAGGAGCGCGAGGAGCGGGAGTAACCGCCCCTCACCCTGCCCTCCCCGTGAGGGGAGAGGGGGAATCAGCCGGCGTTCACGAGGTCCAGCAGGCTGCGGAGACGGGCGAAGTCGGTGCGGTTGTAGGGCAGCACCAGCCGAGGCAGATCCGGGAGCTCGTCCCCTTCGCCGGGCAGCGGCCCCTTCCATTGCTCGGCGGGCGCGCTCAGCAGATCGCCGAACCGGGCGTTCAGCTCGCGGAGGGCCTCGGGCGAGATCGCCCGGCGCAGCCGCACCACCAGGACGTCGCGCAGGTAGCGCTGCGAGTGGTAGACCCGGTAGAAGCCCTCGATCTCGGCGACGGCCTGCTCGACGTCGTCGGCGATCCGGTAGAGGCCGGGATCGTTCGGCGAGATCCGGCCGCGGCCCACCATCTCCCGCCGGATGAACTCGTCGAAGCTCCTCCAGTAGGTCCCGCCCGGCTCGTCCAGCATCACCAGCGGCAGCACCGGCGACTTGCCGGTCTGGATCAGGGTGAGCGCCTCGAAGACCTCGTCGGCGGTGCCGAAGCCCCCGGGCAGGAACACCATGGCGTGCGCCTCGCGCACCAGGAAGAGCTTGCGCGTGAAGAAGTACTTGAACGAGATGAGCTTCGGGTCGTCCGCGATCCAGGGATTGGCTTCCTGCTCGAAGGGCAGCCGGATGTTGAGGCCGAAGGAGCGCTCGGCCCCCGCCCCCTCCTGGGCGGAGCCCATCACCCCGCCGCCGGCCCCGGTGATCACCATCCAGCCCGCCTCGGTGATCCGCTTGCTGAAGGCGAAGGCCTGCTCGGAGACCGGGTGCGCGCGCGGGGTCCGGGCCGAGCCGAACACCGTGACCTTCGGGACGTTCCGCCAGGGCGCGAACACCTTGAAGCCGTAGCGGATCTCCTTGAAGGCGGCGTTCGCGATCTTCAGATCCGCCACCCCCGCGCCGTCCTCGTACATCTTGAGCGCGGTGGTGAGCATGTCCGCGTAGAACGGCCAGCTCGACTCGGGGACCCGCAGCTGCTCGAGGAGGGCGTCGAGGCGACGGTTCGCCTCCTCGGACTGGAGGTGGTAGTGCCGATCCGGACTCACACCAGCAGTATACACGCGGCTCTCGTCAGGCCAGCGTATGCCGGACCATCTTCCCCTCGACCAGGTAGATCACCATCTCCGCGATGTTGGTGGCGTGGTCGGCCACCCGCTCGAGGAACCGGGAGATCAGGATCACCCGGATCGCGCGGGGAATCGTGCGCGGATCCTCCATCATGAAGGTCAAGAGCTCCCGGAAGATCTGCTCCTTGAGGGCGTCGACCTCCGCGTCCTTGGCGCAGACCTGGCGGGCCAGCATGGTGTCCCGGGCCACGAAGGCGTCCAGGCTCTCCTTGACCATGCGCTGGGCCTTCTCGGCCATGCGGGGCAGGTCGATGTAGGGCTTGAGCTGCGGCTCCGGGTTCAGCTCGAGCACCCGCTGGGCGATGTTGACCGCCTGGTCCCCGATGCGCTCGAGGTCGGTCACGATCTTCATCGTGGTGGTGATGAACCGAAGGTCCCCGGCGGCCGGCTGGTGCAGGGCGAGCAGGTTCACGCACTGCTCGTCCACCTCCACGTCGTAGGTGTTCACCTGCCGATCGCGGTCGATGACCTCCCGGGCGAGGGCGTCGTCGCGCTCCACCAGAGCCTGCATCGCCCGCCGGATCTGGTCCTCGACCAGGCCGCCCATGGCGAGCAGCGTCTGCTTGAGAGCCTCCAGCTCCTCGTGGAAGTGCCGTTGCATGGCGTCTCCTCCACCCTACCCGAACCGCCCGGTGATGTAGTCCTCGGTTCGCTGGTCGCGGGGGGTGGTGAAGATCTCCTTGGTCACCCCGAACTCCACCAGCTCGCCCAGGAGGAAGAACCCCGTCCACTCCGACACCCGGGCCGCCTGCTGCATGTTGTGGGTGACGATGGCGATCGTGAGCTCCTTCTTGAGGTCGTGGATGAGCTCCTCGATGCGCGCGGTGGCGATCGGATCCAGCGCGGAGCACGGCTCGTCCATCAGCAGCACCTGGGGATCCACCGCCAGCGCCCGCGCGATGCAGAGCCGCTGCTGCTGCCCGCCCGAGAGGCTCACCCCGGACTTGTCCAGGTCGTCCTTCACCTCGTCCCAGAGGGCGGCGTGGCGCAGCGCGCGCTCCACCTCTTCCTGCAGGCGCGACCTCCGGCGGACGCCCGCCAGGCGCAGGCCGGCCGCCACGTTGTCGAACACGGACATGGTGGGAAACGGGTTCGGCTTCTGGAAGACCATGCCGATCCGCCGCCTGACCTGGACCGGATCCACGCCCGGAGCGTAGAGATCCTCGTTGTTGAGCAGCACCTGGCCGGAGACCCGGGCCCCGGGCACGGTCTCGTGCATCCGGTTCAGGCAGCGGATGAAGGTGGACTTGCCGCATCCCGACGGCCCGATGATGGCGGTCACCGCGTTGGGCGCCACCGTCAGGTCCACGCCCTTGAGGATCCGGGCGTCTCCGAACCAGGCCTCGAGCCCCTTGACGTAGATGCCGTCTCCCATGATCACCTCACCGGGCAACGGTCCGGCCCCGTGTCGCGAGCCTCGCCGCCAGGCTTGCCAGGAACACCAGAGCGATCAGCACGAGCGCGCCCGCCCACGCCTGCCGGTGCCAGTCGTCGTAGGGAGCGATGGCGTACGCGTAGATCTGCAGCGGCAGGGCCGCGATGGGCTGGTCGAGGCCCTGGTGCCAGAAGCGGTTGCCGAGCGCGGTGAAGAGCAGCGGCGCGGTCTCCCCGGCTATCCGGGCCACCGCCACCATGACGCCGGTGATGATGCCGGCGCGCGCCGCCGGGATGACGATGCGCAGGCTCACCTTCCACTGCGGGATTCCCAGCCCGAGCCCCGCCTCCCGGAGGGCGTTGGGTACCAGCCGCACCATCTCCTCGGTGGTGCGGAGCACGATCGGGATCATGATCAGGCCGAGCGCGAGTCCTCCCGCGAACGCCGAGAACCGGCGCATCGGGATCACGAGCACCGTGTAGGCGAAGATGCCGAACACGATCGAGGGTACGCCGTTCAGGACGTCGGCCACGAACCGCAGCAGCCACGGCAGCCGCCGGTCGCGGGACTCGGCCAGGTACACCCCGCCCAGGATGCCGATCGGCAGCCCGGCCGCCCCGGCCAGCCCGATCATGATCAGGCTGCCCACGATGGCGTTGGCCACCCCACCGCCGGCCTCGCCCACCGGCTTCGGCAGGTGGAGGAAGAAGTCGAGGTTGATCGCCGAGACGCCCTGGTAGAGCAGGAACCCCAGGATGAGGAGGAGGGGGCAGATCGCGAGGATCGCGGCGGCGAACGTCACCACCCCGACCGCGGTGTCGATCAGCCGGCGCACCCGCGCGCTCATTCCCGGCCACCTCGCGCCGGCCCGCTGACACTCCAGACCAGGAGCCGCGCCAGGCCGTTGACGAGCACCGTCACCAGCAGGAGCAGGAGTCCGATCTCGACCAGCGCCGAGACGTAGAGATCGGACGTGGCCTCGGTGAACTCGTTGGCGAGCACGCTCGCCATCGTGTACCCGGGAGCGAACAGCGAAACCGCGATGTCCGGGCGATTGCCAATGACCATGGTGACCGCCATCGTCTCGCCCAGGGCGCGCCCGAGACCCAGCAGCACCGCACCGATCAGCCCCGACCGCCCGTAGCTGAGCACCGCGATCCGGGTCGCCTCCCAGCGGGTCGCCCCCAGCCCGAGCGCGGCCTCCCGCTGTGAGCCGGGCACGGCCATGAGCACCTCCCGGCTCACCGAGGTGATGTAGGGCACGATCATGATCGAGAGCACGATGCCGGCCGCGAGCATGCCGATGCCGTAGGGCGGCCCCTGGAAGAGGGGCAGGAAGCCGAGCGCCCTCCCGAGCCCGGGCTGCACCCAGTCGCGCAGGAACGGCACCAGGACGAAGATGCCCCAGAGGCCGTAGACCACGCTCGGCACCGCGGCGAGCATCTCGGTGAGGAACGCGATGGGCGGGCGGATCCACGCCGGGGCGAGCTCGGCGAGGAAGATCGCCGCTCCGAGCGACAGCGGGACCGCGATCACCAGCGCGAGGAGAGAGGAGACCAGCGTGCCGTAGACGAACGGCAGCGCCCCGAACTCGCCTGCGACCGGGTCCCAGCTCGAGCTCACCAGAAAGCGGAGCCCGAAGGTGCGGATCGCCTCCCACGACTCCCATAGCAGGGCGAGGAACAGGCCCGAGGCCAGGGTCAGGACCACCCAGACCGAGGCGAGGACCACCGCCCGGTAGATGCGATCGCCTTTTCCGCCCCGGCTCGCCGACACGGGCCGCGGGGGCAGGGTCAGCCTGTCGGCAGTCCCTGTCCCCGCGGCCAGGTCGACGGCCATTCGCGCTACTGGGCCGCCAGCAGCGGCTTGCCGGAGTAGGTGATCTGCTTGATCCTGGCCTCGACCTGCTTCACCACCGGGGCCGGCAACGGCGCGTACAGCAGCGCCGCTGGATGCTTCTGGCCGTCGTGGATGGCCCACCACAGGAACTTCACGAGGTGGCGTCCCTTGACCTCGTTCGGCTGGTCCCGGTAGACCAGCAGCCAGGTGAAGCTCGCGACCGGATACGCGTCGGGTCCCGGCGCGTTCGTGAGCGAGACCCGGAAGTCGGCCGGCATGTTGCCCGCCGCTCCGGCCGCCGCCGCGGTCGTGCTCTGGATGGTCGGCTCGACGAAGCGACCCGCCTGGTTCTTGATCTTCGCCGCCGGCAGCCTATTGGTGATCGCGTAGGCCAGCTCGACGTAGCCGAGGGAGCCCGGCGCGTTCTTCACCTGACCGGCCACGCCCTCGTTGCCCTTGCCCCCCAGGCCCACCGGCCACTTCACCGAGGTGCCTCGCCCGACCTGCTTGTCCCACTCCGGGCTGATCTTGCACAGGTAGTCCACCCAGATGTAGGTGGTGCCGCTGCCGTCGGACCGGTGCACCACCACGATCGGCCGGTCGGGCAGGCTCGCCGAGGGGTTCAGCGTCTTGATGCGCGGGTCGCTCCACTTGGTGATCTTGCCCAGGAAGATGTCGGCCAGCACCTCACCGGTGAACGACAGCTGCGGGTTGCCCGGCAGGTTGTAGGTGGCGACCACCGCGCCTATCACGGTCGGGATGTGCAGGAGCTCTCCGGGCGCCTTCTTGAGCTGCTCGTCGGTCATGGGGCCGTCGGAGGCCCCGAAGTCCACCGTCCGCTCGCTGATCTGCCGGATGCCGCCACCGCTGCCGATCGACTGATAGTTGAACCGCACCTCCGGATCCACCTTGATGTACTCCTCGAACCACTTCGAGTAGAGCGGGTACGGGAAGGTGGCCCCGGCCCCGTTCATCAGCATCTGGGCGTCGGCCGCCACGGGCAGCGAGGTCACCGCGACCGCCAGCAGGAATGCCGCGACGATGGACCATCTCTTCATCGGTGCTCTCCTTGTCCTCTTTCCATGTGGTTGATTGGGAGAATGCTCCGGGACGATGACGGCTCGGTAACGGCACGGTTACATTCCTGTTAACTCACCGCGGCTCGCGGAAGCGGTAGCCGACCCCCCGGACCGTCTCGATCTCCGGGATCGCCACCCGGGCCGCGGTGAACTTGCCCCTCAGGCGAGCGACGTGGACGTCGACCGTGCGCGGTTCGACGAAGCCGTCCTGGCCCCAGACCAGGTCGAGCAGCTCCTCGCGGCCGAAGACGCGCCCGGGCGCCCGGACCAGGCTGGCGAGGAGGTCGAACTCCTTCCGGGTCAGCTCCACGAGGCGGCCCTTCATCTTCACCTCGAAGCGCTGCCGGTCGATCTCGAGGTCCCCCGCCCGGATCGGCTGGCCGGCCGTCTCCTCGCCGGGGCGCGCGCGGCGCGCCACCGCCCGGACCCGGGCCAGCAGCTCGCGCGGCGAGAAGGGCTTGGTGACGTAGTCGTCGGCCCCCATCTCGAAGCCGAGGACCTTGTCGCCTTCCTCGGCCCGCCCGGTCACCATGATGACCGGGATGGCGGCGGTCTCGCGGTCCTGCTTGAGCCGCCGGCAGATCTCCCAGCCGTTGAGCTGGGGCACCATGATGTCGAGGAGGATCACGTCCGGCCGGGTCTCCCTGGCCTGCCGAAGGGCCTCGGTTCCGCTCCCGGCGAGCCGGACCTCGTATCCCTCGCGGCCGAGGTTGTAGCGGATCATCTCCGCCACGTCCGGCTCGTCCTCCACCACGAGCACCCGCGGGCGCCTCGACCCGCTCGCGCTGTCCGGACTCCCCCGCCGGCCGCTCTGCGCCATCGGCTCCGCCCCAGTCGCTGCTCTCATGGCCGGAGTGTGCCGGGGTCGGGTTACGGGACGATGACGCCGGGGTAAACAAAAAAAGACCCTCTCCCCCGTCTGGGGGGAGAGGGGAGGTGAGGGGAAAGCCCGAGGCTAGCGCTCTCTGCTCAGACCCCGAGCTCGCGCGAGGTGATCTTGTACTTGAAGGCGTCCGGGTCCAGGCTGTCCTTGCGCGCCTCGCCGGTCTCGGCCTGCGGGTACATCAGGAACCCAACCGGCTCCTCCTTGGAGTTCAGGAGCTTGACGTCGTGCGCGTAGTTGTAGGCGAGCCAGTTCATCTCCCACTGGCCGAACAGCTTGGCCCGCGCCTTCTGGGTGGTCGGGTCGTTGAGCGGGATGCCGCCCCGCTCCTCGAGCACCACCTTCCGGACGTCCGCCGGGTCCACCGGCACCCAGCCGTGGCTCGCGACGTAGAACTCGGCCCGGCAATGCTGGGCCCTCGTGATCTCGCCGCTCTTGCCGAGGCTCTTGAACTCGGCGGAGTCGGCGGCGCGGACGCCGTACACGTCGCGTGCGGGGATGCCCGCCGCCCGCGCGAGCCCCACGAAGAGGGCGTTGAGGTCGGCGCACTTGCCGCCCAGGTTGCCGGTCTCGAGCATGGCGCGGACGTCGCCCACCCCGCAGCCCCGCACCTTGGGATCGCGGAAGGTGTTCTCCACGATCCACTCGTAGATCGCGCGCGCCTTGTCCACGTCTCGGTCCGCGCCCTTGGTGATCCGCTGCGAGGTCTTCTTCACGATCCCGTCGGTGCGGACGAGGCGGCTGCCCTCGCGGTACCGGTTGAGGGTGGCCCGGTCCTCGGGCGTGGGATTCATGCCGGGTCTGGTCACGTCCACCAGCCGGTCCCGCGTCGCGAAGCGGCTGGTCACCTCCGCCACCGGCGCGCTCTCGCCCGCGGGCCACTCCGCATAGAAGATCGCGGTGTTGTACTTGTCGTCGCGATACACGCGGGCCACCGCCCCGTTGCCGGTCCAGCTGTGGCCGAGACTCTTCTGGTAGTCCGTGTCCGCCGCGAGCGGCATCGGGATCCACACGCGGGTCGCGCCCGACGGGTTGCCCACCTCCACGCGGGTCACCACCTCGAACGTCCGCCACCGGGGGCCGTCCGCCCCGCTCGAGGCCCGGACCGCGCGCGGCCGCACGCCCACCGCGGCCGCCCCTGTGATCACCGCCCCGTACCGCAGGAGCTCACGTCGCTTCATGGCTGGGATTCTCCCTCTCGGCGTGTCGCCGGCATTGAATCGGGCTCCGTCGTCCGCCGCAGATCGTACCGCTATGGCCCCGAGGGTCCAATCCGACTTCCCGATGGGCAATCACCGGTCCTATCGGCAGCGCCTATGCCACGGGAGGCCGCAGAGCCGGCAGGCTCGCGTTAGCGGCGGGGGGCTCGACCGGCAGTGTGAAGCGGACGGTGGTGCCCTGCCCCTCGCGGCTCTCGATGTGCAGCTCGCCACCGTGGGCCAGCACCAGGTGCTTGACGATGGCCAGCCCGAGCCCGGTGCCGCCCAACTCGCGCGAGCGGGCCTTGTCCACCCGGTAGAAGCGCTCGGTGATGCGCGGCAGGTCGGCGGCCGGGATGCCGATCCCGGTGTCGGTCACCGCGACCTCGACGAGCCGGTCCGCGGCCGGCCGGGCGGTGACCGTGACCGCCCCGCCCTCCGGCGTGTACTTCACCGCGTTGTCCACGAGGTTGATGAGGATCTGGGCGAGCCGGTCGCGGTCGGCGGTCACCGCGGGGAGCCGGGCGGGGACATCGGCGGTCACACTGACCCGCGAGCGCGCGGCGCGGGGTGCGATGATCGCGACCACGGAGGCCACCACCTCGTCGAGGTCGACCGTCTCCCGCCGCAGGGTGACCTTGCCGAGCTCGATGTTCGAGAGGTCGGTGAGGTCGTCCAACAGCCGCCCCAGGCGCTCGCTGTGCCGCAGCACGATCTCCAGGAAGCGCCTCGCATTCTGCGGCTCCTCGAGGGCCCCGGAGAGCAGTGTCTCGAGGTAGCCCTGGATGGCGGTCAGGGGCGTGCGCAGCTCGTGGCTCACGTTGGCCACGAACTCGGTCCGGACCCGCTCGAGCTGGCGGAGCGCGGTCAGGTCGTGGAGCACCATGACGACCCCGGGCGCCGCGCCCGCGAGCGCCAGCCGCACCGCGCTGACGCCGAGGACCCGGTGCGCCGGGCCCGTCGTGGTGATCTCCCGCCGGAGCGCCTCGCCGGTCCCGCCCCCGTGCACCGCCCGGAAGACCTCGTGGAGGTCGGCGTTGCGGATGACCTCCAGGAACGGCTTGCCCTCGCCCCGGGTCGCGCCAAGCCCGAACATCTGCCGGGCCTGGCCGTTCATGAGCAGGATGCGCTCGTGGCCGTCCACCGCGATCACTCCCTCGACCATGGCCTCCAGGATCGCGGTGGTCTTGGCCTGCTCCTGCCCGAGGTCCTCGATCTTCTCCCGGAGCCGCCCCGCCATGACGTTGAGCGAGCGGCCCAGGGTGCCGATCTCGTCGATGGACCGGGTGGGGGCGCGCACGAGGAAGCTCCCGCCGCTCATCTGGCGCGCGATCGACTGCATCTCGACCACCGGACGGGTCACCCGGCCCGCCACGAAGACACCAATGCCGAGGGCGACCACCAGCGCCAGGGCGCCGCCCGCCAGCATCACCTGGTGCAGGGTGGCGTACGACGCGGTCACCGCCGACAGCGGCAGGGCCAGCCGCAGCACCCCGAGGACGCGCGCCTCGTCGCGCACCGGGACCGCCGTGTACAGCAGGGGCGCCTCGGTGGTCGCACTGCGCCGCAGGTCCCGCCCGATCCGGCCCTCGAGGGCGGCGCGTACCTCGGGGCGTCCGGCGTGGTTCTCGATCGCGGTCAGGTCGCCGCCCGCGCGCTCGGACTCGCCGAGCACCCGTCCGTCCGGGGCGATCAGGGTCACCCGCGCCCCGGCCGACCGCGACAGGCGGAGGACGAACTCCTGGGCGGGCCCGGCCGGGGCCCCCGCCCGGAGGAGGGCCCGGGCCTCGTCCTGGACCACGGCGGCCACCGCGCCGAGCCGCGTCTCGAGCGACTCCACCGCGAAGGCCTGCAGCGCCCGGTCGAGGTAGAGTCCGGCCACCAGGCTGCTGACCGCCACGAAGCCGACCAAAGTCAGTGTCAGCTTGAGCGCGATGCTGCGCCGGATCGCGCGGACGAGGGCGCGCATCAGCCGTCGGCCTCCAGCCGGTACCCCACCCCCGTCACGGTCCCGATGCGCCGGCCCTCGGGACCGAGCTTCTGCCGGAGACGGCGCACGTGCACGTCCACGGTGCGCGACTCGATCTCGCCGGCCGCGCTGTAGCCCCAGACGTGGTCGAGGAGGAACTCGCGCGACAGGACACGTCCCTTGGCCTCCACCAGGGCCCGCAGGAGATCGAACTCCTTGCGGGTCAGCGTCACCGGGACGCCGTCCACCGTGACGATGTGGGCCGCCGGGTCGATGCTCAGGCGCCCGACCGTGGTCGGCGCGGTGCCGGGGCCGGGCCGGGCGCGCCGGAGGACGGCGCGGATGCGGGCCACCAGCTCGCGAGGGGAGAAGGGCTTCACCACGTAGTCGTCGGCCCCGAGCTCCAGGCCCAGCACCCGGTCCACCTCGTCACCGCGCGCGGTGAGCATCACGATCGGGACGGCCTGCGTGGCCGGATCGCGGCGCAGCCGGCGGCACACCTCGAGACCGTCCATCTCCGGCAGCATGAGATCGAGGAGCACCAGGTCCGGCGGTGCGGCCCGCGCGAGCCGGACCGCCTCCGCCCCGCTCCTGGACTTCGTGACCTGGTAGCCCTCGCGCTCGAGGTGGAAGACGAGCAGGTCCCGGATGTCCGGCTCGTCCTCCACGATCAGCACGCGCTGCGCCATCGCCGCGCCCCCCGCTACCAGCTCCTGCTCTCCCCGATCTTGAGGATCCAGGCCCGGGAGGCGTCGATGCCCCGGCGCTCGACCTCCTGGAGCATGCGCCCGGGCGGCTCGCCGAGGGGCTCGTCGGCCAGGTCGAAGGTGCCCCAGTGCATGCCGAGGATCGTCCGCGCATCGAGGTCCACGAAGGCCTGCACCGCCTCCTCGGGGGTCGTGTGGACCCACTTCATGATGGAGGGGG
>DATIFV010000225.1:0-6731 GCA_035455085.1 Candidatus Methylomirabilota bacterium
GTCGGGTGGGGGGGGGGGCGGCCCCGTCAGGACCGTGTCTTCTGCGCGTCGACGAAGGCGCCAACATCCCATCTCGTGGCTCGTTCGCGACGGCGCAGCGGGCCGGCGAGTCAGCGTGTCCTGACGGGGCCGCCCCGCGCCCCACCCGGCGCCCCGTCGCGGGCCGCCCGGCGGTCCAGCAACGCGCTACCCGATGCGGGAGCCGGGCGCCACCTCGAAGTCGGGCGCGAGGAGCACGACCTCGCCCGCCTCGTCGTACGCGCCCAGCACGAGCACCTCGGAGACGAACGGCCCGATCCGCTTGGGGGGAAAGTTGACCACCGCCACCACCCGCCGGCCGACGAGCGCGGCCGGCGCGTAGTGCTCGGTGATCTGGGCGCTCGAGCGCTTCACGCCGAGCGGGCCGAAGTCGATCTGGAGCTTGAGGGCCGGGCGCCGGGCCTCCGGGAAGGCCTCCGCGGCCACCACCACGCCCACGCGCATGTCCACGCGGGTGAACTCCTCCCAGGTCACGCTCACGCGGTGGGAGCGCTCAGCGCGGCGCGGAGGCGTCCGGGAGCGTGGCGAGGGTGGCGCCCGGATAGTAGTACCCGACGATCTGCGGGGCGCTCCACCCCTGGTCGGCCATGGTCTTGGCGCTCCACTGATCGAGCCCGACGCCATGGCCGTAGCCGCGGCCGACGAACCGCGCCACCGGGCCGGAGACCGCGACCGCGAAGAGCGTGCTCTTGAGGGTGTCGTAACCCACGAGACGCCGCAGGTCGTTGCCCCGGAGGGTCACGGTGCCCGCGGTGCCGCGGACCGCGATGCGCGCCACGCGCAGGGACGTGCTCCGCTCGAGCACGTCGAGCTTCACCACCCGCCCCACCGAGATCCCGCCCCGCAGCAGCGCCGCGGTCAGCTCGGCCAGGGGCAGATCGAGGCGCCAGCGGTGATGGGGCGAGCTCGACGGAAACGCCACCCGCACCGGCTTGAGCGCCGGCATGTTCGCGGCCGCGAAGACCACGCGCGGATCCTCCGTGTAGCCGCCGCTGTCGGTGTGATAGAAGGCGGGGAACAGCTCGCCGTTCCACAGCAGCACCTGGCCCGCGGTCTCCCTCACCGCGGCCCACACCACCGAGTCCGGCACCACCCGGCCGACGTACTGCTGGTTCAGGGTCGAGGCCACGATGTGGAACGCCTTCTGGGCATTGAGCCGCCGGTGGTACGCCGCGTACGTGCGCGCGACGATCGCCTGCGCCTTCAGCATCTCGAGGGGCATCTTGTCGCCCGCCTCGGCCTTCACCGCGCCCGCGAGATACTCCTCGAGGGGCAGCTCGTTGATCACGGTCAGCCCCTCACCGCTGCGCACGATCTCGAGGGCGCCCGGGTACTCGCGGCCGTTGACCCGCAGGAAGCCGGAGTCGCCCGGCGCCACCCGCAGGCCCTCCGCACGGCTCCCGCCGCTGACCTCCACCGCGCCGTTCTTGAGGGTGGCCCGGAGCCACGTGGGCAAGCCCTCCACCACCACCCGACCGGAGAGATCGCTCACCATCATGGGGCCGCCGCCCACCTCCACGGTCGGAGGCCCCTCGGCGATGGCCACCCGGATGTCCCCCGACGCGAGCGCGGGCGCCGCCCACAGGACGAGGGCCAGCCCAACGAGCGTGGCGGACCTCCTCATCGCGGCGAGAGCCTCAGCGGCGTCCGAACAGGGAGAAGAGCAAGGTCAACAGGAGCGAGACGAGGAGGCAGGTGGCGAGCGGGAAGTAGAACGTCCAGCTTCCGCGCTCGACGTAGATGTCTCCGGGCAGTCGTCCGAGCCATGGCACCTTTCCCGACAGGTTCCCCGCGACGAGCAGGACCAATCCCAGGAGTACCATCACGAGCCCGAACAGCAGAAGGATTTTGGCGAGCGGAATCACAGCGGTAGCTGCCCCTGCCCCCCCGGGGACGCGGGCAGGGCGTGCCCCAGGTGCGCGTAGGCCGCCGGCGTCGCCTTGCGGCCGGTCGGGCTGCGGACGACGTAGCCGATCTTGAGCAGGAAGGGCTCGACCACCTCGGCCAGGGTCTCGGCCTCGTCGTTGATGGTGGCGGCGATGGCCTCGAGGCCTACCGGGCCGCCGTGGTAGTGCTCGATGATCGCGGTGAGGAAGCGGCGGTCGAGCCGGTCGAGCCCGGCCTCGTCCACGCCTTCCTGGTCGAGCGCGCGGCCGGCCAGCTCCGCGGTCACGGTACCGTCGGCCTTGACCTGGGCGTAGTCGCGCACTCGCCGCAGCAGGTGGTTGGCGATCCGCGGCGTGCCGCGCGCGCGCCGCGCGATGGCCGCCGCCCCGTCCGGGGTGATCGACGCCCCCAGGATCTCGGCGGAGCGCCGGATGATCGCGGCCAGCTCCTCGCCCGAGTAGAAATCGAGGTGGTGGAAGATCCCGAAGCGCTCGCGGAGCGGCGAGGAGAGCATGCCGGGCCGCGTGGTCGCGCCCACCATGGTGAACGGCCTCAGCGGGATCCGGATGGTGCGGGCGTTGAGCCCCTTGTCCATCACGAAGTTGACCGAGAAGTCCTCCATGGCCGGGTAGAGCAGCTCCTCGACCACCCGGGGCAGGCGGTGAATCTCGTCGATGAACAGCACGTCCCGCTCGGCCAGGTTGGTCAGGATCCCCATGAGATCCGCGCCGCGCTCGAGGGAGGGACCGGCGGTGGTCACGAGAGTGGCGCCCATCTCGTTGGCCATGATGGCGGCCAGCGTGGTCTTGCCGAGCCCGGGGGGGCCCGAGAGCAGGACGTGATCGAGGGGCTCGCCCCGCTGGCGGGCCGCCTCCACCGACACCCGCAGGCTCTCCACCGCCGCCCGCTGGCCCACGTACTCGGTGAGGCGCTGCGGCCGGAGCTGCCGCTCGACCTGCGTCTCGTCGGGGAGGGCGACCCGGCTCATCACGCGGGCCTCGTCGGTCACTCCGGTCTCCCGCTCAGCCCGCTCGGCCGCCACGGTAGATCTCGTCGAGCAGCTCCTCCGGCGTCGTCACGCCGGGCCGGCGGGCCAGGGCCGCGCTGATGATCGGGGCCGCCTCGCTCGGACGGTAGCCGAGCTGCTTGACCAGGATGTCGAAGACCAGCCCGCGCAGCCCTTCCTCGTCGGGGGCGGCCGGGGCGGCCGGCTCCGGGGTCGCCGCCTCGCCCCGGGCGAGCGCGAACTTGGCCACCTTGGCCTGTAGCTGCGCCACGATGTTCTTGGCCTTCTGCGGCCCGATGCCGGGCAGGCGCCGCAGGTAGCCCTCGTCCTGCCGGGCGATGGCGGCCGCGATCTCGGCCACCGGGGCGGCCAGCGAGCGCGCCGCCACCATCGGGCCCACGTCCTTGACGGTGATGAGCTTCTCGAAGAACTCCCGGTCGAGCTCCGAGGTGAACCCGATCAGCACCGGCCTCGGCTGGTTCTGGGTCGCGTGGTAGTGGATCTCGAGCGCCACCTCGTCGGCGGCGTCCCCGTCGGCGGCCTTGACGTGCACGAGCTCCTGCTGGGTCACCGGAGGCACGAACACCTCGTAGCCGACGCCCGCGGCCTCGACCACCACCCGGTCCTCGAGCTTGCGCCGCAGCCTGCCCCGCAAGGACGCGATCACGGTTGCCGGCTGGCCCCGCGCGCCAGCAGCGAGCGGAGCCGGCTCCCGGGCTGTCCGCCGCTGGGGGAGTGCGGGGGCCCGCTCCTGGGTTGTCCGCCGATGGGGGAGTGCGGGGGCCATTTCTGGGCCCCCGCAGATGAAGAGATGCTTCCGTTCGCCCGGGCACCCCCCGCGCCCGGCACCCGGCCCGTCATCCGGGATAGGCCGGTCGCGGCCAGGCCGAGGGCGTCGGCCACGTGGGAGGGGCGCGGCAGCTCCCTGAGCCCGAGCACGGTCTGCACCGCGCGCTGCACCTGGCCCTTGCCCGCCGCGCCGTTGCCGGTCATGGCCCGCTTGACCTCGGAGGGCGCCAGGGCCACCACGCTCACCCCGAGCTGGCGGGCCGCCAGGTAGATCACCCCGCGGGCGTGGCCCATCAGGATGGCGGTACGGGGAAACTTGTACTCGGTGTACAGGTCCTCGACGACCAGCAGCTCCGGGCGCTGCGTCTCGATGATGCGATGCATCGCCCGGTGCAGCGCGTTCAGCCGGGCCTCGAGGGCCTGGCCGGTGACGGTGCTGATGACGCCCGCGTCGCGGACGGTCACCCCCTCGGCGCCGGCCTCCAGCACGCCGAACCCGGTGGCGACGAGCCCCGGGTCCACCCCCATGACGCGAAGCACGCTAGGCCGCGGTGATGGCGTCGATGACCTCGTCGGCGATATCGTAGTTGGAGTAAACGGACTGGACGTCGTCCTGCTCCTCGAGGGCCTCGATCAGCCGCAGCACCGCCGCGGCCTCCTTGCCCTCCACCTTGACCGTGGACTGGGGCACCATGTCGACCCGCGCCTCGAGCACCGGCATCCCCTGCCGCTCGAGCGTCTGGCGGACCGCCTCCATTTCATCAGGAGTGGCGGTGACCTCGAACACTTTTTCTACCTGCTTGACGTCGGTGGCCCCCGCGTCGAGCGCCTTCTCGAGCAGGTCGTCCTCCTTGACCTTCTGGGCGTCGACCTCGATCAGCCCGCGCCGGTCGAACATCCAGGCCACGCAGCCGGCGGTGCCCATCCGCCCCTCGTTCTTCTCGAAGATGTGCCGGATCTCGGGGCCGGTGCGGTTCTTGTTGTCGGTGAGCGTCCGCACCATCACCGCCACGCCGCCCGCGCCGTAGCCCTCGTAGGCGATCTCCTCGTACGACTCCCCGGGAAGCTCGCCGGTGCCCTTCTGGATGGCCCGCTTGATGTTGTCGGCGGGCATGTTGGCGGCCCGGGCCGACTCCATGGCCGCCTTCAGGCGCAGGTTGCCCTTGGGGTCGCCACCGCCGTTCTTCGCCGCGACCGTGATCTCGCGCAGGATCTTGGAGAACAGCTTCCCGCGCTGGACGTCCGTCTTGCCCTTCTTCCGCTTGATCTGCGACCACCGTGAGTGTCCAGACATGCCCGTCTCCTACGCGCTGAGAGATAGTTTCAAAGACTTGACTCGCTCGAGCCGCCGTGTGCGGCGCGCGAGCGCCTCCGCCCATCGGCGCTGCTCGGCGGGGCTCTCGGGCGTGAAGCGCGGGCACGGCTGCGGGCGGAGCGGCGCGGTCGTACCCAGGTGCACGAAGCTCAGGTACGCGGTGCACGCGTGCTTCACCTCTCCGGTCCAGGGCACCTCGCTGAGCACCTTCACCCCGATCTCGAGGGACGACGCTCCCACGTGGTTCAGGCCCGCCTTGAAGGTCACCACCTCGTTCGACTGGATCGGGGCGTAGAAGTCCAGCGCGTCCAGGCACGCGGTCATGACCAGGCCCCGGCAGTACCGCATGGAGAGGATACCGCCGGCCTCGTCGATGTCGAGCAGCAGCTTGCCCGCGAACATGGTGTTGCCGAAGAGGAGATCCTCCGGCAGGACCGAGCGGCAGGACTCGAACTTCCAGCGGATCTGCTCGGGGGTGGCGTCGTCCTCGACCTCGCGCATCCGCTCCGCCCGCCGCGCGAAACGCTCGAGCCGCCGGGCCCGCCGCTCGCCCGCCGCCGCGTGCAGGGCCTCCTCCGCGGGCCCCCGCGGGAGCACCGCCTGCGGCACCGGGATCGGCTTCCCGTGCTCGTCCACCTTGACGAAGACGAGATGGGAGGACAGGGTCAGGGCCCGCTCACCGGTGGCGGGTTGCTCGGCGTAGACGCGCACGCCGACCTCGAGCGAGCACCGCCCGACGTACTCCACCTGCGCCCGCAGGACCGCCACCTCGCCCACCTTCACCGGGTGCAGGAAGTCGATGTCGTCCATCGCCCCCAGCACCACGTGCCCGCGCGCCACCCGCGCGGCCGCGATGGTGCCGCAGGTGGCGATCCACTGCATCATCCGGCCGCCGTGGATCTGTCCGGGGGCGCCCGCGTGCTCGGGAAACACCCAGTTCACCATCTCGGTGGCCGTGTCGGAGATCGAGAGCATGGTCAGCGTCGGATGTCGCGTAAGTCTCGCATTTTTCTATCACGGCGGGCACTCCAAGTCCAGCCGGCGAAGCGCGCAGGGCCGTTGACAATCGCGGGGCGCGGCCCTAGGGTTGGGGCGACGCGGAGGACGAGCGGACACCCATCGGCGCGGGAGGCCCACATGGAATTCGAGTACTCGAAGAAGACCAAGATGTACATGGAGCAGCTCACCGACTTCATGAACAAGCACATCCTCCCGAACGAGCAGGTCTTCCACGACCAGCTCAACTCGGGCCCGACGCGCTGGCAGGTCCCGCCGATCATGGAGGAGCTGAAGGCCAAGGCGCGCGAGCGGGGTCTCTGGAACCTCTTCCTCCCCGAGAGCGAGCGCGGCGCCGGCCTGAGCAACCTCGAGTACGCGCCGCTCTGCGAGGTCATGGGGCGGTCCCCGATCGCACCGGAGGTCTTCAACTGCTCGGCCCCCGACACCGGCAACATGGAGGTGCTGGAGCGCTACGGCACCCCCGAGCACAAGAAGCAGTGGATGCAGCCCCTGCTCGAGGGCAAGATCCGCTCCGCCTTCGCCATGACCGAGCCCAAGGTGGCCTCCTCGGACGCCACCAACATCGAGTCGCGCATCGAGCGCGACGGCGACCACTACGTGATCAACGGCCACAAGTGGTGGACCTCCGGCATCGGGGACCCGCGCTGCAAGATCCTCATCTTCATGGGCAAGACC
>DATIFV010000226.1:0-16118 GCA_035455085.1 Candidatus Methylomirabilota bacterium
TGCGAGGCCCCGGCCGCGCGCCCCGCCTCCACGAAGGGCATCTCGCGCACGCTGATCGCGACCGAGCGGATCACCCGCCCGCCGAACGGGATGCGGGTGATCGCGATCGCCGCGATGACCGCGGGCAGCCCGGTCCCGATCGCCATCGAGATCGCCATGGCCAGGATCAGGTCCGGAAACGCCTGCAGCACCTCCATGATGCGCTGGCTGATCAGATCGAAGCGGCCGCCCAGATAGCCGCAGGACACCCCCCACAGCGAGCCCACCGTCGTGCCCAGCAGCACCGCAGAGAAAGCCACGAAGAGCGAGGTGCGGGCCCCGTACATCACGCGGCTCAGGCAATCGCGGCCCACCTGATCCGTCCCGAAGAAGGCTTGGGTGTCGGGCGCCTTGTTCATCCGCCGGAAGTCGGCCTTCAGCGGGTCGCGCGGGGCCACCCACGGCGCGGTCAGCGCGATCAGGATCACGAGAAGCCCCACGAGACCGCCCGCCACCGACAGCTTGTTGCGGCGGGCGAACCCCGCCAATTCGCGGAGCGCCTGGTTCTGCATTGCGGGAACGCCTACTGGTACCGGATCCGGGGATCGAGCCATGCGTAGCTCATATCCACCAGGACGTTGACCAGCACGAAGATCCCCGCGTAGAGCAGCACGAGGTTCTGGACCACCACGATGTCGCGCTCGACGATGGCCACCACCAGCGCGCGTCCCAGCCCCGGCACCCCGAAGGCCTGCTCGACCGCCACTGAGCCGCCCAGAACAAAGCCCAGCAGCACGCCGGAGATGGTGATGACGGGCAAGAGCGCGTTGGGCAAAGCATGGCGCAGCACCACCGAGCGCTCCACCGTGCCCTTGGCCCGGGCGGTGCGCACGTAGTCCTCGCGGATCACCTCGAGCAGGCACGATCGGGACATGCGCGCGATGTAGGCGCCCTGGGCCAGCCCGAGCACCACCGCGGGCCCGAGGATGAGCTGGAAGTTCTGCCACGGGTCCTGCCAGAGCTGCACGATCACGATCGGCGCCTTGTAGCCGAACCAGAACAGCAGGGCGAGCACGATCAGGAGCCCCAGCCAGAAGCCGGGTACCGCGATGAAGAGGACGGAGAGCGAGCGCACCAGCGCGTCGGCCCAGCCGTTCGGCCGGACCGCGCTCAGGATGCCGACGGGAAGCCCGACCAGCCACGAGATGACCAGGGCGAGAAGGGCGATCTCCGCGGACAGCGGCCCGCGGTGAAGGATGAGGTCGCGGACGGTGTCGCCGCGGAAGAAAGACTTGCCGAGCTGGCCGGTCGCGATGTCGCGGAGCCAGCGCACGTACTGGACCGGCAGCGAGTCGGAGAGCCCCAGATCGCGCATGATCACCTCGCGATCCGCCGGCGCCATCTTGGCGTGCCCTTCCACGCCGAGGATGGCCACCAGCGGATCGCCGGGCAGGATACGCAGCACCACGAAGATGATCAGGGAGACCCCGATCAGCGTGCCCAGGGCGAAGAACGCCCTCCGGAGGAGGTACTTCTGCACGAGCGAGAATCCGGTCTAGGCCTGCGCCATCCAGACCTGGTCCCAGCGCACCACGTCGTAGATCCCGAAGTACTTGGTCGGGTTCTGCCCGCGCACCCGGTTGTACCAGGCGTCGTAGATCTGCTCGTACGACACCGGGATCAGCGGCGGGTCGCTCTCGAGGATGTCCTCTGCCTGCCGGATCATGGTCTTGCGCTTGTTGTCGTCGACCTCCCGCTCGATGTTCCGGGCGAGGGAATGGAACTGCTCGTTGGTCCAGCCCGCGTAGTTCTGCGGGCCGTTCTTGCCGTACCAGGCCTCGAAGTAGTCCGAGGGATCCATGAGCGAGGACACGATCGCGCTTATGGCGAGGTCGAAGTTGCCGGCCGCCGCCTCCTCGAACCACTGGGAGATCTGCACCACCCGGAGATTGCACTCGACGTTGAGATGCTCCTTCAGCATGGCCTGGATGGCCACCGCCCAGAGCTTGAAGGTGTTGGCCTCGCGCACCAGGAAATCGAGCCCCTTGAGCCCCTGGCCGTAGCCGGCGGCCTGCATGAGCTTCTTGGCTTCCTGGATCGCCGCCTTCGGATCCCTCTGGTAGCCCAGCCGCTTCTCCAGCTCCGCTCTCGGGGTCGACGCCTCGTGGAACGGGTAGACGAAGCCTCCCACCTGCATGGGGGCGGTGTCCTTGACCACGTCCACCAGCACGTGCCGGTCCATCGCGAGGTGGATGGCCCGGCGCACCCGGACATCCTGGAACGCCTTGTTCTTCTTCTGGTTCATCCAGAACGCCTGGATCACGGACTGGTTGAATGCGGCCGCGGTCACCCCCGGCATCTCCTTGGCCTTGCGCCAGGAGATCGGATCGAGCAGCCGCGCGTAGTCGAGCTTGCCGGAGAGGAACGCCGAGCCCAGCTCGGGCGAGAACGGCGGCATGTGGTACACCTCGAGCTTGTCGAGATAGGGCAGGCCCTTGTTCCAGTAGCTGGGGTTCCGCTCCATGATCCAGACTTCCTTGTCCTTCCGGGAGACGTGCCGGAAGGGCCCGGTGCCCGGGTAGGCCATCACCTGGCGCAGGTTGCCCTGGTTCTCCTCGAGGGTCTTCTTGCGCACGATGATGTTCCAGCCGCTGGCGAAGGCGCCGAGCATGAAGGCGCGCGGCCTCGGCTCGGTGAGCCGGAACTCGATGCGGTGCGGATCCAGCACCACGATGTCGCCCACCGCGGTGAACAGCGAGGAGCGGGGGATCACCACGCCCTTCGGCGGGCGCACGATCCGCTCGTAGGTGGCCCGGACGTCCTCTGCGGTGAAATCGGCGCCGTCGTGGAACTTGACACCCTTCCGGAGATGGAAGGTGTACTTCTTGCCGTCCGGCGCGACGTCCCACTTGAAGGCCAGGTCGGGAATGATCGACTGCCCGTCACGCGGGTCGCGACGGATCAGCGTGTCGTACATCGGGCTCTGCGCTCCGATGTTGGCGACGGTACCCGACTGGTGCACGTCGAAGTGGGCAGGGGCGGTGTGGACGCCGTAGCGCAGGGTCCCGCCCCGCTTGGCCGCGGGGTCGCGGAACGGCGTGTCCTGGGCCTCGGCGCGGGACCGGAGAAACGCGGGGGCGGTGGTGGCCGCGCCGGCGACGCCCACCGTCTTGAGGAAGGAGCGGCGGCTCACCGAGCTCTTCGGGGACTTGGGCGGAACCGAATCGGCCATGGCGTTCCCCTCCTTTGGGGTCAGAACGAGCGGGTCGATGGATCCGGACGTGGGGCGTGGAGCGCCAGGAACATACACGAGCCCGGCGCGGCTTGGCAAGGCGCATCGCGCGGCGCGGCACCCCGCCCGGCTCTGCTAGACTCGTGGCCAACCAGATCCGCCCCGGAGGCCCCCATGGAATTCGGAATCCTGTTCACGTCGCATCCCAACCACGTGACCGAGCCCTATCCCCACCGCGACGTGCACGCCCGCGTCACCGCGGAGATCCAGGCCGCCGACCGCCTCGGCTACGACACCGCCTGGGTCGCCGAACACCACTTCTCGAACCAGTACGGCATCATGCCCGACGTCTTCACCTACCTGGGCTACCTGACCGCCCAGACCTCGCGCATCCGGCTGGGCACCGCGGTGGTGACCCTGCCCCTGTACGACCCCATCCGGGTGGTCGAGAACATGGCCTTCGTGGACATCCTCTCGGGGGGCCGGGTGGTCCTGGGCCTCGGCTCGGGTTACCGCCCCTACGAGTTCGAGGGCTTCGGCCGGGACTTCGACAGCCGTCGCGACGTCCAGGAGGAGGCGATCGACCTGATCCTCGAGCTGCTGCACAAGCGCCGCGGGCGACACGAGGGAGCACACTTCAGATCGGTCATCGAGGGCGACTACGAGATCTTCCCGGTGAGCGTGCAGCAGCCGCACCCGCCGCTCTTCATGGCCGGCGCCACCGACCGCTCCCTCGGCTACGCGGCCCGCCACGGCTTCGGGCTGATGCTCTCGACACTGCCCTCGGCCGACACGCTGGCCCGCCAGATCGCGCTCTACCGGAGCCAGCTCGAGGACGCGCCCACCCCCCTGGACCGGAATCCGGCGTGCGGCAAGGTGGACATCGCCCGCTGGGTCTACGTGGCCGACAGCGACGCGGCGGCCAGGCGCGACACCGAGGAGGGGATCGTGCGCCACATCAGCCACTTCATGGGCGCGGGCACCGCGGGCTACCTCGGCAACGTCTCGGAGAAGAACCGGGCCGAGAGCCTGAGCTACGACGACCTGGCCGCCACCACCCTGCTGCACGGCTCGCCCGCCACCGTGACCGCCAAGCTGCGCGAGCTGCGGCACAAGACGGGGCTCACCTCGCTGCTTTTGCACTATCCGCCCTACTACGGGCACGACAAGGCGATGCGGAGCCTGCGGCTGTTCGCCGAGAAGGTGCTGCCGGAGTTCCGGCCGCCCGCGAGCCGGAGCGCGGTCGCCTAGCGAGCATCCCCTCTCCCCCGCGAGGGGGAGAGGGCAGGGTGACGGGGCCGGGCGGCGCCCGGGCGGCGGGTGCCGAGCACACGCCCGTCGATGGCCACCAATCCCGCGCCGATGAGGGCCATGCCCGCGAGCGCCGTCCCGGTCACCGTCTCGCCCAGGATCAGCCCGCCGAGCGCGAGCGCGACGACCGGCATCAGCAGGGTCACCAGCATGACGTTGGTGGCCCCGGCGGTGGCGAGCAGGCGGAAGTAGAGCACGAAGCCGAGCGCGGTGCTGAGCAGCGCCAGCCCGAGCAGGGCGCCCCAGGTGCGCGCGCCCACCGCGAGCGTCCACGGGCGGTCCACCACCACCGAGACCGGCAGCGCCAGGACCGCCGCCCCCGTCATCATCCCGGCCACCGGCACCACCGGCGGCAGCGCGCGGAAGCGCCGGCCGTACGTCCCCGCGAAGGCATAGGAGACGGCCGCGCCCAGGATCGCCAGCTCGGCCAGGGTGTGCACGCCGAGGTGGCCGAGCGCCCCGGGGCCAAACAGCACGCAGACGCCCGCGAAGCCCACCAGGACGCCGGCCAGCCGGTTGGGCGTGAGCCGCTCGTCGCCCCAGGCGTGCGCGACCAGCGCGGTGAAGAGCGGCGTGGTCGCGTTCAGGATCGAGGCCAGCCCGCTGGTGAGCTGCACCTGGCCCCAGGCGATGAGCCCGAACGGGATGAAGCCGTTCAGGGCACCCAGCACGAGGAGGCCGGCCCAGATCCGCGGCGAGCGCGGCAGCCGGTGGCCGCCCAGCCGCGCGGCCAGCAGCAGAGCCAGCGCGGCGAGCCCGAAGCGACCTAGCACGAGCGTGAAGGGAGGCACCTCGGCCAGCGCGACCTTGCTGAAGAGGAAGGACACGCCCCACAGGATCGCCAGCACCCCCAGCAGCCCCCACTGTCTCGCCGTCATCTCACGAAGGCATACGGCGCCGGAGCGGGAACGGGTGGAACGGTGCCCCTACAGCTGCAGGAAGCGCTGCTGGATCGTGGGGTCCTTGCGGAGGGCGTCGGGTGTGCCCTCGAACTGGATGCGCCCCTGGTCCATCACGTAGAGGCGGTGGGAGAGCGCCATCGCCACGTCGAGCGTCTGCTCGACCAGCAGGATGGTGGTGCCGCGCCGGTTGATCTCGCGCAGGATCTCAGTGAGGCTCTGCACCAGCAGCGGCGCGAGACCCTCGGTCGGCTCGTCCACCAGCATGATGCGGGGCCGCGCCACCAGCCCCCGCGCGATGGCCAGCATCTGCTGCTCGCCACCGGAGAGGAAGCGCCCCTTCTGCGCGATCCGCTCGCGCAGCCGCGGGAAGAACTCGAGCGCCTCCTCCAGGCGCTGGTCGGCGCCCGCGCCGTCGCCCGCCATCATGCCGAGCCGCAGGTTCTCGAGCACGGTCAGGTTCGGCAGCACGCGCCGCTCCTCGGGCACCCAGCCGATGCCGCGCCGGACGATCTCGTGGGTGGCGAGCTGGGTGATGTCGTCGCCGCCCAGCCGCACCGTCCCGCGCCGGGCCCGCGCGATGCCCATGATCGAGAGCAGCGTGGTGGTCTTGCCCGCGCCGTTGCGCCCGATCATGGTCACGACCTCGCCCGCGCCCACGCTGAGCGATACGCCCTGGAGGATGTGGGCTTCCCCGTAGTAGGTGTGCAGGTCCTCCACGGTGAGCAGGCTCACCGTGACGCCCCCAGGTACGTCTCCTGCACGAGCTGGTTGGCGCGGATCTCCGCGGGGGTGCCGTCCGCCAGCACCTGCCCCTGGTGCAGCACGGTGACCCGGTCGGAGATGCCCATCACGAGCTTCATCTTGTGCTCGACCAGCACCACGGTGCGGGCGCGGGCCAGGTCGCGGATGAGCACCATGGTCTCGTCGGTCTCCTCGGGACTCATGCCCGCGGTGGGCTCGTCGAGCAGCAGGAGCGCCGGGTCGGATGCCAGCGCGATGCCGATCTCGAGGTGCCGCTTCTCGCCGTGGGAGAGGTGGGCGGCGAGCTGCCCGGAGCGCCCGGCGAGCCCGACCGTCTCCAGGATCCCGGCGGCCCGGTCCCGGCAGCCGGCGAGGTCGTCCGCGCGCGACCAGAAGTTGAACGACCGGGCGTAGCCCTGAACGGCGACCCGCACGTTCTCGAGGACGGACAGGTGCGGGAAGATGTTGGTGATCTGGTACGACTTGGCGATCCCGAGGCGGCAGACGCGGTGCTGGGGCAGGCCGGTGATGTCCGACTCCCGGAAGAGCACGCGGCCGGCGGACGGCACCATCTCCCCGGAGACCAGGCGGAAGAAGGTGGTCTTGCCCGCGCCGTTGGGGCCGATGATCGAGCGCAGCTCGCCCTCGCGCACGGTGAGCGAGACCCCGTTCACCGCCATCAGGCTGCCGAAGGACCGCGTGAGCTTCTCGGTGCGCAGCAGGACCCCGTCCGCCCCGCTCATACCGTGGCGAAGAAGCGGGCCGGGGCACCCTCGGTGCCCGCGATCTTGTAGAAGGGCGCCGCGAACTCGACGCGCCGCCGCGGCAGCGCGCCCAGGTTGGTGAGCCCTTCCATGATGACCACCCCGGCCCCCAGGATCACCCGGTGCATCGCGAAGTCCTCCGAGGTGAAGTCGGGCAGCCGGGCGCAGTACTCCTCGAAGAAGTCGAAGCCGATGTTCTTCGGCCCGCGGTCGACCAGCCACTGGGCGGACTCGGGCGGAAAGTAGGGGGACTGGGTGAAGTAGTCCGGCCAGCGCCCGTACATCCTGTCGGTCCACCCCGTGCGCAGCAACACGATGTCACCCCGCTTGACGTCACCCGCCCCGCCCCGCTTGAGATCGTCGATGGTCACCGCGTGGTTCGCGCCGGCCCAGGACAGGTCCACCACCAGCGCCTCGCCCATCACCTGGTCGAGCGCGATCTCCGCGGTGGTGATGCCGTTCTTGAACACGTGCAGCGGGGAGTCGATATGGGCGCCGGTGTGCAGGCTCTGGTGCACGCTCGTGACCTGCCAGAAGCCGGGGCCGCGACGGTGCGGCGTCATCTCGAGCTTCATGTTGGTCGACGGCGGACTGAAGGTGTTGTCGTCCACCGTCACGGACAGATCGACGAATCGGCTCATGAATGAACCTCTCCCCTGAGAGGCGGCGCCCCAGCCTACCTGGCGGGCGGCGGGGCGGTCAATAGCAATCCCCCGCTTCCTGTGCTATCTCCTGCGATCATGGCGACCATCGGGCTGGTCGGCGTGGGCCTGCTGGGCACCGCGGTGGCCACGCGACTGCTCGCGGCCGGGCACCGGGTGGTCGGCTTCGACACCGCCGCCGACCGGATGCGCGCGCTCCGCGACATGGGAGGCGAGGCGGCCGCCTCCGCGCGCGCCGCCGCGCTCGTGAGCGACGCGGTCTGCACGCTGCTGCCCACCCTGCCCGCGGTGGAGACGGCCATCCTCGGCCCCGAGGGCATCGCGGCGGCCGGCAAGCCCGGCCAGGTCCTGATCCAGATGAGCACGATCTCGCCGGCCCTCACCGCGCGGCTCGCGGCGGAGAGCCGGGCCCGCGGGCTCGACTTTCTCGACTGCCCGGTGAGCGGCACCAGCGGCGTGGTGGCGCAGGGCGGGGGTGTGCTCTTCGTGGGCGGCGAGCCGGACGTGTTCGAGCGGTGGCGCCCCCTGCTCGCGGCCATGGGGTCGCGCACCATCTACATCGGCGCGGCCGGGCAGGCCATGGTGCTGAAGCTGGTGGCCAACCTGCTCGTGGCCCTGCACAGCGCCGCCGCCGCCGAGGCGCTCCATCTCGCGTGCCAGGCCGGGCTCGACCCCGCGCGGGCGCTCGAGGCGCTGGCGGGCAGCGCGGCCGATTCCCGCATGCTGCAGGTGCGCGGGCCGCTGATCGTGCGCGGCGAGTATCCTGCTCAGATGAAGCTCGAGCTCTTCATGAAGGACCTGCACCTGATCCAGGACGCGGCAGCCGCCGCCGGCGCGGCGCTGCCGCTCACCGACGTGGCGGAGCGGCTCTACGCCGCGGCGGTCGCCGCGGGCCACGGCGGCGAGGACCTGGCCGTGGTGGTCACCGCCCTCGGCGCCGCGCCGCGAGGAGCATAGCGGGCCATGGGCTCCGCCCGGACGTCGGAGCTCGGGCAGCGGTGGATCAGCTTCGTCGGCAACCTGCTGGGCGCCGTCGTCGCTTTTCTCTATTTCCGGGTCGTGGACCAAGCCTCGGCGCGCCTCCCCCCGGTCGGCTGGATCGACATCGTCGTCTCGATCGTGGTCTTCGTCCTGATGGTCGCGGTTGGCGTCCGGCTGAGCCTGCCGTGGACCAGGCCGCTCGACCGCGTGGGCGAGCTCCACACCCTGCCGCCCGCGGAGGCCGAGCTGGTGCGCCGGCGCGCACTGCTGTTCCCCTACTTTCTCGCCGGGATCAGCTTCGTCGGCTGGCTCGTGGCCGGCCTCATCTGGGGTGTCGTCTGGCCGACGCTGGCCGGGGGCTTCTCGCTCTACGGTTCCCTGCGCCTGCTCTTCGGTATCACCGTCATCGCGGGGGGCGTGACCGTCGCCTTCATCTTCTTTGCGAGCGAGCACCAGTGGCGGCGGTACCTGCCCCAGATCTTCCCCGAGGGTGGCCTGCGCGCGGTGGGGGGCGTGCCCCGGCTGACCGTACGCGTGCGCCTCCTCGCCATCCTCCTGCTCATCGGGGTGGTCCCGCTCGCGGTGCTGGCCATGCTCGCTTACACGCGCGCAGTCGCCCTGGTCGGCGCCGAGCCGGCCGCCGCCGCCGCCATCGTCGACGGCCTGCAGCTGATCATCCTGTTCCTGCTCGGGGTCGGCGTCGCCGCCGCCATCGGCCTGTCCATCTTCGCCGCCAACAGCGTGGCGGCACCCCTGCGCGAGGTCGAGGGCGCCATGGCGCGGGTGGAGCGCGGCGTCCTCGACGGGAGCGCCCCCGTGGTGAGCACCGACGAGATCGGGGCGGTGGCCGAGGGCTTCAACCGCATGCTCCAGGGCCTGCGGGATCGTGAGCTGGTGAAGGAGACCTTCGGCAAGTACGTCACTCCGGAGATCCGCGACGAGATCCTGGCCGGCCGCATCCGCGGAGAGGGCGAGCTGACGGAGGCCACCATCCTGTTCGCGGACCTGCGGGACTTCACCCCGTGGGTGGAGGCCACCGAGCCGCGCCAGGTGGTGCGCGACCTCAACGAGTACTTCACCCTGATGGACCAGGCCATCCGTGCCCACGGCGGCCTCGTACTCCAGTTCATCGGCGACGAGATCGAGGCGGTGTTCGGCGCACCCATCGCCTCCCGGGACCACGCCGTGCGGGCGGTGCAGGCCGCGGTGGACATGCGGGCGCACCTGCAGGCCTGGAACGCGCGGCGCGAGGCTGCCGGGCGGCCCCCGCTCCGCAACGGGATCGGCATCCACACCGGCACCGTGCTGGCCGGCAACATCGGCGGCGCCGACCGCCTCTCCTACGCCCTGGTCGGTGATCCGGTCAACCTGGCCTCGCGCATCCAGGGGCTCACCAAGGACTTCAAGGCCGACATCCTGATCAGCGAGGCCACGCGGGGCCGGCTCGACGGCACGGTGGCGGTCGAGGAGCTGCCCGCGGTGCGCGTCAAGGGCCGGGCGGAGGAAGTGAACATCTACAAGGTGGTGTGAGGGATGCTGGGCTAGCGGAAGCGGGGTATGACCTCGCGGGCGAAGAGCTCCATCGAGCGGCGGACCTTGTCCTGGGCCAGCCCGCCGAAGTTCATCCAGCACAGGATCTGGCCCACGCCCATCCGGCGCATCTCCTCAATGTGCTGCGCCACCGTGTCGGGCGAGCCGAACGCCAGCGTCTCCGCCACGAGCCCCTCCCAGGTGATCTTCGACAGGCGCTCCGCCATGGCCCGGAACCCGGGCTGCAGCGTCGGGTGACTGTCCTCGATGCGCTCGGGGATCACGAACTTCCGGAACGACTCCTGGTACCACATCTCGGCGTCCTTCGCCTCGGCCAAGGCCTGCGCGTCGGTGGGCGCCACGTAGATCTGGCGCGAGACGCCCCAGCGCCCGAGCAGCGCCTGGATGTCGGCGGGACTGCGCCCGGCCTTCTCGAGCGTGGTCACGTAGCGGTCGCGGCTGGCCACCAGCTGCTCGACGCCGCCGAAGAGGATCGAGTTCAGCATGGGCCAGCCGCGGAGCGCGGTGCCCTCGATGGAGTCGGGCGACACGCACACCTGGTAGAGGGGCGGGTGCGGCTGCTGCAGCGGCTTCGGGATCACCCGCACCGGCGGGATCTGGTAGAAGCGCCCGTCGTAGCTGAACCGCTCCTCGGTCCACGCGCGCTGGATGATCTGCACCGCTTCGTCGAAGCGCTCGCGGTTCTCCACCTGCGGCACGCGGTAGCCGATGAACTCCGACGGCCGGTTGCCGCGCCCCACCCCCACGTCGAGCCGGCCCTCCGAGATGATGTCGACGAGGGCCATCTGCTCCGCGAACCGGAGCGGCTCGTGGAAGGGCAGGATGGCGGCGGCGAGACCGATCCGCACCCGCGATGTCCGCGAGGCCACCGCGGCGGCGAGGGTGGCCGGATCGACCGAGAGCCCGTAGTCGATGAAGTGGTGCTCGGTGAGCCACACCTCGTCGAAGCCCAGCTCTTCCGAGAGCACCATCTGGTCGAGCTCGCGGCGGACGATGTCGGCGTGCCGGTCGGCCGGCGGCGCCTGCAGGAAGAAGTAGGTCCCGAATCGCATCAGGCCACCCCCAGGTAGCGAGCCTTCACCTCTTCGTTGCGCATCAGCTCCGCCGGCGTTCCGGTGTGCACGATCTGTCCCCGGCTCAGCACGTGCACCCGGTCGGCCACCGACAGGGCCAGCGCCAGGTTCTGCTCCACCAGCAGGATCGAGAGCCCGCTGCGCTTGAGCTCCGCGATCACCCGCCCCACCTCCCGCACCAGCAGCGGGGCCAGGCCCTCGGTCGGCTCGTCCATGAGCAGCAACTCGGGATTGGACATGAGGGCCCGCCCGATCGCCAGCATCTGCTGCTCGCCCCCCGAGAGCTTGTTGGCCCGGTTCCCCGCCCGCTCCCGCAGGCGCGGGAACAGAGCATACACCTGCTCGAGGCTCCACCGCCCGGCGCCCCGGCGGGCCACGTCCAGGTTCTCCCGGACGCTCAGCGAGGGGAACACGCGGCGCCCCTGCGGCACCAGGGCCATGCCCATCTCCACCATCCGGAACGGGGGGAGGCGCGTGAGCTCGGTGTCCTTGTAGCGCACGCGGCCCTCGCGCGGCGGGCTGAACCCCACGATGGTGCGGATCAGCGTGGTCTTGCCCATGCCGTTGCGGCCGAGGATGGCGAGCACCTCGCCCGGCTCCACCCGCAGCGAGACGCCCTGCAGCACGTGGCTCTCGCCGTAGTAGGTGTGGACGCCCTCCACCTCAAGCGCCAAGGTAGATCTCCCTCACCTGCGGGTCGGCCTTCACCTGCTCGCGCGGGCCGTCGGCGATGACGCGGCCATAGTGCAGCACCGTCACCATGTCCGACAGTTCGAGCGCGATATCCATGTCGTGCTCGATCATCAGCACCGTGATCGTGGGGTCGAGGCGGCGCAGCAGGCCGGCCATCAGGCGCGATTCCGCCGGTGAGAGGCCGGCGGTGGGCTCGTCCAGCAGCAGCACCCGCGGCTGCCCGGCCAGGGCCAGCGCGATCTCGAGCTGCCGCTGCTCGCCGTGGGAGAGGTTGCGCACCACCGCCCCGGCCAGACCGCCCAGCTCGAGCCGCTCGAGCGCGACCCGCGCCCGCTCGAGCAGGGCCGGGTAGCCACCCACCGGGCGGAGCATCGAGAAGCGCACCGGGCTGTGCGCCTGGACCGCGAGGAGGCAGTTCTCCAGCACGCTGAGGTCGGGGAACAGGTTCGTGATCTGGAAGGTGCGCGCAAGCCCGAGCGCGGCGCGCCGGTGCGCGGGGGTGGCGGTCACGTCCCGGCCGAACAGCGCGATGCGCCCGGCGGTGACCGGGAGCGCGCCCGAGATCAGGTTGAAGAGCGTGGTCTTGCCCGCCCCGTTGGGCCCGATGAGCGCGCGGCGCTCGCCCGGGCGCACCGTCAGCTCCACCCCGTCCACCGCCTGCAGGCCGCCGAAGGTGCGGCTGACCCGGTCGAGGCGGAGCGCGGGCTCCATCGGCCCCCTCACCCGGCCCTCGGAGAGGGGGAGCCGGGGCGGCCGCGCAGGGCGCCTACGATGCCGGCCGGGGCGTAGAGGATCACCCCGATGTAGACGCCGCCCAGGATGAGCAGCCAGCGCTTGGTGTAGACGCTCACGAAGTTCTTGAGAAACACGATGATCCCCGCGCCCAGCGCGGGCCCGATGAGCGTGCCGGAGCCGCCGAGGGCCACCATCAGCAGCGTCTCCACCGAGGTCACGAGCTGCAGGTCGTTCGGGCTCACGAAGCCGTTGTAGTAGGCCCAGAGCGTGCCTGAGAAGCCACCGAACACGCCCGAGAGCACGAAGGCGGTGTACTTGTGCAGCCACACATTGTAGCCGAGGGCCTGCATGCGCGCCTCGCTGCCGCGGATGCCGCGCAGCCCCAGCCCGAACGGCGAGGTCACCAGCAGCCCCATCAGCACCCAGGACAGCGCTGCGCAGGCGAGGCAGAAGTAGTAGAAGGGCACCGCCTGGATCAGCTCGATCCCGAGCAGGGTCGGGCGCGGGATGCCCGCGATGCCGTTGTCGCCCTTGGTGAGCGAGACCCAGCGATAGGCGAGGCCCCAGATGACCATGCCCAGGGCCAGGGTGATCATCAGGAAGTAGGTGCCGGCGGCGCGGATGGCGAGCAGCCCGAAGACCGCCGCGGTGAGCGCGGCCAGCGCCACCCCGGCGCCGAGGCAGGCGAGCAGGCCCATCTGGTGCTCGGTGGCCAGGATCGCGACCACGTAGGCGCCCACCCCGAAGTAGGCCGCGTGACCGAGCGAGGAGAGGCCGGTGTAGCCGAGCAGCACGTCCAGGCTCATGGCCAGGATGGCCACGATGAGCGCCTGGGTGAGCACGGTGAGGGGGTAGGCGGACAGCCAGGGCCCGATCAGCGCCAGGACCGCGACCACCGCCGTGGCGAGCAGGGCGCGGCGCCGGATCATGCGCGCCCGAAGAGCCCCGTCGGCCGGAGGGCCAGGATCACCGCCATCGGCGCGAACAGCGTGAAGTAGGACAGCTCGGGGAAGAGGGCCTTGCCGAAGTTGTCGAGGAGGCCGACGAGCAGGCTCCCCGCCACCGCGCCGGGCAGGCTGCCGAGCCCGCCCACGATCACCACCACGAAGGCGTAGGGCAGCACCTCGAAGTCCGCCCCCGGGTAGACGCCGAGGAAGCCGCCGCCGATCACCCCGCCCAGCGCGGCCAGCGCCGCGCCCAGCGCGAACACCGCCAGCGACACCCGCGGCACGTTGATGCCCACGCCCTGGGCCATCTCCCCGTCGTCCACCGCGGCGCGGATCATGGCGCCGACCCGCGTGCGGTCCATCACCAGCCACAGCGCCAGCCCCACGAGTACCGCCACGACCACGATGAAGATGCGGAAGATCGGGAAGACCACGTCCCCGACCCGCGCGGTGCCGGACAGCATGGCCGGGACCGGCACCGTGTAGGGGTCGCCGCCCCAGATGAGCAGGGCCAGGTCCTGGAAGATCAGCGCGAAGCCGATGGTCATCAGCACCTGGCCGAGCACCTGGTTGCGCAGCCGCCGCAGGAAGAAGCGCTCCATGCCCATGCCGACGAGCGCGAGGGCGACCGCCCCGGCCAGGCACGCCAGCCCGAAGCTCCGGGTGCGCAGCGCCACCGTGAGCCCCACGTAGCCCCCCAGCATGAAGTAGGAGCCGTGGGCCAGGTTGACGATGCGCATGACGCCGAAGATGAGGGACAGGCCGCTGGCGAGCAGGAACAGGAGCGCCCCGTAGGAGAGCCCGTTGAACGACTGCGCGATCCAGAACTCGGCGCGCACCCCGGGCCCGGCCCTAGCGCAGGCGCAGCAGCCGGGCGGCATTCTCGCGCACGACCTTGGCCTGGTCGGCCCGCGAGAGCTTGACGCCTTTGTCGCGGATGATGTCCAGGGGACGCTCGTAGCCCATGTCGAAGCAGAAATCGGTGCCGAGCATCACGCGGTCCGCGCCGACCGTGTCGATGAGATACCGCAGGGCGCCCGCATCGTGGCTGATCGTGTCGTAGGTGAACCGGCGCAGGTACGCGCGCACCGGCTTCTTGGCCATTTTGTTGGTCTCCGGACGCACTTTCTGTCCGCGCTGGAGGCGCCCCCACACGTACGGGAAGGTGCCGCCGGCGTGCGGCAGGATCACGTCGAGCTTCGGCAGCCGGTCCAGCACCCCGCCGAAGATGAGGTTGGCCACCGCGATGCCGGTGTCGTAGGGGTTGCCGAGCAGGTTGGTCAGGTAGTAGGGCCTGAGACGCTGCGCCCCGTTGACGTTGAACGGGTGCAGCCCCACCGGCAGCCCCAGCGCCTGGCAGCGCTCGAAGACCGGGAAGAAGGCGGGATCGGCCAGGTCGCGCCCGGCGATGTTGGTGCCCATGTAGACCGCCCGCACCCCGGGCAGCTTCGCGGCTCGGTCGAGCTCGGCCAGGGCCAGCGCCGGCTCCTGCATGGGCAGGGTGGCGCAGAAGACGAAGCGGTCGGGATAGGCGGTGTGCGCCGCGCTGGCGCCGTCGTTCCACTCGCGCGCCAGCCGCCGGCCGAGGTCGCCCTGGGCCCAGTACACCATCGGCGCGGTGAGCGAGAGGGCCTGCACGGCCACGCCCTGCCGGTTCATGGAGGCCACGCGCCTGGGCAGGTCGTAGTAGCGGGCCTCGAGCGGCGGGGTGCGCGAGCCCTTCACATCGATGGCGGGGCCGACCGGGCTCGAGCGATCCACCCGCCCGCCGGACGGCGCGCCACCGTCCTCGATCGCCCGGATGAAGCGTTCGGGGAAGAAGTGCGCGTGGACGTCGATGCCCAGGGGCGCAGCCACGGCCGGGATTCTACTATAGAAGCCCGCGACCGGTGACCGTGGAATCCGCCCGCCTAGTCGGTTGTCCGGTACTGGCTCGGAGGCACCAGGCGGAACTTGGTCGGATCCGCCTTCACCACCGCGTCGGCGAAGTCGCGGTCGAAGTTGCCGCGCCGGCCGGACGGGCTGTGCTCGAGCACCTCGAGGCCGCGGATGTAGTAGCTGAAGCCCTTGTTGGCCCGGTCGTAGGCCTCGCTCTGCCCGCGCGCCGCGCTGCGGAGGATCTCGCCGGTCTGGCGCATCTTCTCGGCGGCGTCCTGCAGGCGGTCGCGCAGCATCTGCTGGTTGAGCGACCACGAGCGCCAGATGCTCAGCATGAGCGCGAAGTCGCGCTGGAAGACGCCGTCGGGGGCGGCCACCGCGGAGTAGTAGTAGGCCCAGGACCTGGCGTCGATCGGCGCGGTGTTGACCAGCGCGAAGTGGTAGTAGGGCCGGCCGCCCACCCGCGAGCGTGCGAAGACATACGCGGCCTGGCCCGAGCCCATGGGCGGCGGCGTGCTGTAGCGCTCCAGCACCTCGACATCGGTGGTCCCCTGCCCGCCGCGGGCCACCGCCTGGCGCGAGAGCGCCTCGCTGACCGGGCGCACCGCCGCCGCCGGGTCCGCGATGTAGGGCACGTAGATCGCCCCGGCGACCGGGCCCACGAAGGTG
>DATIFV010000227.1:0-4302 GCA_035455085.1 Candidatus Methylomirabilota bacterium
CACCGGGTCGGGAACGGGTCACCCGACCCCCGTGCCGCCCCCGGCCGGCCTGCGGCCCCGGCGGTCAGGCGCGGAGTTTTTCTAGAGCGGGCCAGTCGAACTGGACGCCGTGGCCGGGGCGGTCGGGAGCGACGGCCCGGCCGTCCTCGATGCGCAGCGGGTCGGCGATGTAGCGGTCGAGGCCGAAGCCGTGGGCTTCCAGGTACGAGCGGTTCGGGACCGCCGCGAGCAGATGCACGGTGATGTCGTGGGCCCCGTGGGACGTGACCGGCAGGTTGAAGGCCTCGGCGAGGTGGCACACCTTCAGGAAGCTGGTGACGCCACCGCAGTTCGTGACGTCGGGCTCGGGGAACGTGACGCCGCCGGCCGCGATCAGGGCGCGGAACTCGTGGAGCGTGTGGAGGTTCTCGCCCGCCGCGATCGGCAGGCCGCCCTCCTGGACGATGCGGACGTGGCCCGGCACGTCGTCGGGGACGGTGGGCTCCTCGAGCCACACCGGCTGAAGGTCCCGCAGCGCGCGCGCGGCGCGGATGGCGTCGTCCACGCTCCAGCGCATGTTGGCATCCACCATCAGGGGGAAGTCGGCACCGAGGTGCTGGCGCATCGCCCGGACCCGCTCGACGTCCTCGCGGAGCGACGGCCGCCCGACCTTCATCTTGATCGCGCGGAAGCCGCGGGCCAGGTTGTCGTCGGTCTGGCGCAGCAGGCGATCGAGCGGGAACTCGAGGTCGATCCCACCGGCGTAGCACGGAACCCGCGGATCGAAACCGCCCAGCACGCGCCAGAGCGGGGCGCCCTGCCGCCGCGCGCGCAGGTCCCACAGGGCGATGTCCACCGCTGAGATCGCGAGGACCTGGGCCCCGCCGCGGCCCCCGTAGTGCAGGGCCCACCACATCACCTGCCACAGCTCCTCGATCCGCTCCGCCTCCCGCCCGGCCAGCCGCGGGGCCAGGTCGCGGGCGAGCAGCGCGTGCACCGCGGCCCCGCCGGTGCCGACCGTGTAGGTATAGCCGACGCCCTCCGCCCCGTCCTCGTCGCGCAGGCGCACCGTGACGAGCTCGAAGCTCTCGATCAGCCCGTGGGTGCTGTCGGAGAGCGTCACCGGCAGCGGGATGTGGTAGTGATCGGCGCGCAGGTCCCGGATGCGCATCGGGTCTCCTCGCTCACCCCCCGCCGTTGCGCTGGCCGGGAGTGCTCATGGGAAACGCTCGGGCGGCCGGCCCGACGACGGGCCCCGGCCGCCTCGCGCGCCATCGCCCGGGAATCCTCCCGGCTAGGCGGGCAGACGCTCGTACATGCCCTGCACCGCCTCAGCGTGGAAGCGCGCCACGTGGTTGGTCGGGGGCAGCGACTCGGTGTAGAAGAACTCGGGCAACTCGTCGTCCTTGGCGGTGAAGCCGGCGCGCTTGTTGAACTCGTGCTCCAGCTTGAGGGTCTGGCGGCCGAGCGCCTCGAAGAAGTCCTTGGTCAGGCTGGTGCCGTGGGCCGCGTTGATGGCGTTGGCCAGCCACTCGGTGTTGGGGTTGGTCACGCTCATGCCGAAGATGCAGAGGCCGAGCGAGTCGTTGGCGGCCACCCGCGCCTGGTGCGCCACGCTCTGCTCCACGATCGCGGGCGCCTCCATCTCGCGGGTCTTGAGCCTGGGCAGGTTGCCCGCGGTGTGGTCGGCCCCCTGCGCGGTGGCCATCATGGTGATGCCGGTGGCCTCCACCACGCGGGGATCGTAGGCGCTGATCGCCTGCTTCTTGATGACCGGCACCCGCTTGACCTTGTAGTGCTCGCCCACCCGCGCAGTGCCCTGGGCCCAGAGGCGCCCTTTCTCGGAGCCCTTCCGGATCTCCGCGAAGCAGTCGGCCATGAACTTGAGGTCGCCGAAGGCGCCGAGCCCGGCCTCCATCAGCACCGCGATCATGGCGCCGACCTCGATGGTGTCCACGCCCAGGTCATTGGCGATGTAGTTCATCTGCGCGAGGTCGTCCGGATCGGAGAGACCGCAGTTGGTGCCGAGCAGGCCGAGCGTCTCGTACTCGACCGGCGAGACCACCTCCTTGCCGTCCTTGTCCGCGTAGACGTTGCTGCACTGGATCACGCAGCCCGGCATGCACGCGTGGGTATGCTCGCCCCCACGCGAGACGTTGAGCTGGCTGATGTACTCGCCGCCCATCTTGAACTTCTCCCCCTTGGAGACGTCCACCTGCTGGCCGGCGCTGAAGTTGCGGACGGGCAGGCCGCCGAGCGTGTTTTGCAGATCCGCCATGCCCATGGTGCCGATCTTGGCGTAAAAGTTGGTCACCAATGAGTCGGCCTGCAGCAGCTTCGCGTAGTCCTTGATGGCCGCGTTGACCTTCTTCGGATCGGAGAACGGCGGGATCTTGTCGAGATCGACCACGATGGCCTTGACCTTCTTGGATCCCATCACCGCGCCCACGCCGCCGCGGGCGGAGAGCCGCGCGGGCCGCCCGTCCTTGTCGCTGAAGGCGATGCCCGCGATCAGGCCCTGGTACTCGCCCACCGGCCCGCAGAGCGCGATCGTGACCTTCTTGCCGTACTTGGCGTGCAGCATGCTCTGGGCCTCGAAGTTGCCCTTGCCGAGATAGGGCCTGGCGTCGTCGAACTCGATGGTCCCGTCCTTCTTGAAGTGGATCACCACCCACTCCGGCGAGGCGCCGAGCAGGGTGAACCCGGCGATCTTCTGCTGGCCCAGTCCGTAGCTGAAGCTTCCGCCCCCGTTGGCCTCCTTGACGCCGCCGGTGAGCGGGCTCTTGCAGCCCACGCTGGTGCGGTTGGCGTTGGAGAAGCTCGTCCCCGCGAACGGGCCCGCCGAGAAGATCAGCGGGTTGGCGGGAGAGAGCGGATCGACGGTGGCCGCGCCCAGCTCGAGCAGGGTCTTGGCGATGAAGTACCGCCCGGCCTTCACGATCGCCTCGCCCTCCAGCTCGCGCTTGGTGATGCTCCGGTCGTTCAGGCGGATGTCGTAGTAGATGCGCATCGCTCGCTCCTTGTCAGGATGATGGGGATTTGGCCTGGGGCTGCAGCTCCGCGCCCGCCGGCTCGGCCGGGCCCGGCTCCACCAGCTCGATGCTCTCGGCGGGCGGCAGCTGGGACGCCCCGGGGCGGCGGGCCCGGAAGCGGATCTGGGGGAGCCGGCCCACCGCCTGCCGCAGGGCCTGCTCCCAGCGGGTGCCGATCTTGATGAGGTCGGGATCGCCCGCCGCGAAGCGACGGACCCGGGTGATCTCGAGCTCGTCCACCCCGTAGGCGAGCAGGTCGATCGGGGGACCCACCGTCACGTTCGAGCGCATGGTGGAGTCCAGGGAGAGCAGCGCGTACTTGGCCGCTTCCTCCAGGCTGGTCCGATCGAACCGGATGCCGCGGTCGAGGATGGGCCGCCCGTACTTGGTCTCGCCGATCTGCAGGTACGGGGAGTCCTCGCTGGCCTGCAGCGGGTTGCCCTGCGGGTAGATGACGAACAGCCCGGGCGACTCGCCGCGGACCTGGCCCCCCAGCAACAGGTTCACGTTGAACTTGAAGTCGTCCCGCTCGAGCGCGTCGCGGTCCATGGCCGACACCCGGCGCACCTGCTCGCCGATCACCCGGGCCGCGTCGTAGAGGGACGGCGCCTGGGCGAGCCCTTTGCCCTGCTCGAAGTCACGGCGCAGCAGGGTGACGATGGACTGGGTGCAGGAGAGGCTCCCGCTGCTGAGCAGGACGAAGACCCGCTCGCCGGGCTGGACGAAGGTGTGCATCTTCCGCGCGACGTTGACCTGGTCGTGGCCCGAGTTGGTCCGGGAGTCGGAGGCCATCACCAGCCCATCCTTGGTCCAGATGCCCAGGCAGTAGGTCATGGCGCGAGCTATGGTATCAGATGCGCGCGCCTCCGGATTGACCGGCCGGCCCGGCCGGGCGAACCCAGGTGCCCGCCCTGGCCGCGGCCGGCTATCGCGCGGTGGCGCCGGATCAGCGGGGGGAAGCAGCGCTCGCCGGGTACCGGGCGGCCGGAGCCCTGACCGCGGTCGAGGTGGGCCCGGTGACGGCGCCGACCCTCTACCTCTGGGGCGACGCGGACGCCACCGTGGGGCCCGCGGCGGCCCGCTATACCGCCGACTTCGTCACCGGGCCCTTCCGCTTCGAGGTGCTGCCCGGTGTCGGCCACTTCGTCACCGACCAGGATCCGGCTGCGATCACCCGCGCGCTGCTCTCCCATCTGGCCGCCCATCGGTGATATCCTCTCTCCGGTCGGGCGCCGCACCGCGGGGGCGCCGACAACGGAGGAACCCATCGTGGCGAAAGAGCTCAAGATCT
>DATIFV010000228.1:0-4911 GCA_035455085.1 Candidatus Methylomirabilota bacterium
TGATCTGCCCCGACCCGAGCGGGCCGACGTGGTGGATCTCGGTGCCGAGGGTCAGCAGGAGAGGGCGGCTCCGCTCGAGCACCGCGGCCTCGCCGCCCACCAGGAACACCAGCTTGCCGCTGCCCGCGTCGGCGGGACCGCCGCTCACCGGCGCGTCGAGGCAGTCGGCGCCCTTGGCCCGCGCGGCGGCTGCGACCTCCCGCCAGGTGTCGGGGTCCACCGTGCTCAGGTCGATGAGCGTCGTCCCCGATCGGATCGCGCTCACGATCCCGTCGGGGCCGAGGTACGCGCGCCGGAGCGCGGCGGGATCCGGCAGGCTCGAGAGCACGAACTCCGACGACCCGGCCGCGGCGGCCGGGGACTTGGCCCGGCCGACCCCGGCCTTCTCGGCGCGCCCGGCGCGCTCCGCATCGACGTCGTAGCCGGTCACCCGGTAGCCCTGCTCGACGAGCCGCTTCGCCATCTGCCCGCCCATCATGCCCAGTCCCACGAATCCGACCGTCGGCTTCGTCGCCATGCCCTCGTTCCTCCTGGCCGCCGTCACTCGGCCGCGGCGTGCGCGCCGGCCAGCCGGCCGAAGACCGCACCCGACATGAGCCCGGTGCCGCCGGGGTAGTTGCCGTGAAAGAGCCCGCCCACCATCTCGCCGCAGGCGTAGAGCCCCGGGATGGGCGCCCAGCTCGTGCTCATGACCTGGGCGCGGTCGTTCACCCGCACGCCGCCGAAGGTGAAGGTGATACCGCCCGTCACCGGGTAGGCCGTGAACGGCGGGGTGTCGAGCCGCTGCGCCCAGTTGGACTTCGCGAGCGCGAGCCCCCGGGTCGCGAGGCCGTCCCGCACGGTGGGATCGAAGCGGCCGTCGGTCACCGCCGCGTTGTAGGCTTCCAGGGTGCGACGGCAGGCGGCCCGGTCGACCGGGAGCTTTCCCACCAGGCCCTCGAGCGAGTCCGCGACGATCGGGGTGCCGGTCTGGTAGCGGCCTTCCAGCAGGTGGGTCACCTTGGCGTCGAAGATCTGCCAGCCGGTGCCCCCGGGCTCGTTCAGGATGATGCCGCCGAGCTTGGCGTAGGTGTAGAACTGGAAGTCCTCGCCCTCGTCGAAGAAGCGCAGCCCGCGCGTGTTGACCAGCACTCCGTAAGGGTACGAGAGCCGGTTGGTCTTGTCGGTGAGCTTGCGGTCGCCGTGGGGCGGGGCGCCCGCGTCGATCGGCGTCGAGTGGCAGCCGGTCCACTGGCCGTGGGGCAGGGCCCCCAGCCCGAGAGCCATGCGCAGACCGTCGCCGGTGTTGTACCGCGTGCCCCGTACCTTGGCGTGATCCCACGGCCGCCCGAGGTAGCGGGCCCGCCACTCGGGGTTGGCCTCGAAGCCGCCGCAGCCCAGCACCACCGTCCGGGCCGACATCTCGACGAAGCCGTCGGGCCCGCTCGCGACCACGCCGGTCATCCGGCCGCGCCGATCCTGCAGCAGGCGCACGACCGCGGTATCGTAGCGGACCTCGACGCCGGCGCGCTCGGCGGTCCGGAACCACATCGCGGAGAGCCCCACGCCCTCGTGGCGCGCCCGGACGACCGCGCCGGGCGACCACTTGATGGTGTCGCCGACCTTGACCGCGGACAGCGACACCGCCGGCTCCATCTCGATGCCCTGACGGGCCATCCAGCAGGCAGTGTCGTAGGAGCGGCCGATCAGCAGCTCGGCCAGCTCCGGATCCGTGCGTCCGTCGGTCACGCGCAGCAGATCGGCCATGAAGAGCCGGTGCGGGTAGGGCTCCACCCCCGCGTAGAAGCCCGGCACCTCCCGCTCGGCGTCCGGGACGAGCGGGCGAAGATCCTCGGCGCGGTCGAAGGCGATGCGCAGCAGCCCGCCGCTGTAGTGGGTGTTGCCGCCGCGCAGGCCGCGGGGCGCCTTCTCGAGCGCGACCACGCGCGCCGCGCCCTGCTCCCGGGCCGAGACCGCGGCGGCCAGCGCCGCGTTGCCCGCGCCCACCACCAGGACGTCGTAGTCGCTCACGGCGGGAAGCATACACGAGGCCGGGCTGGCGTACACTCGGCGTGCTGACCGCGGAGAACCGCAACGAGCCGTTCCTCGCCCTGGCGGTGGCCGCGGTGAGCACGACCCGCATCGGCCTCGGCACCGGCATCGCCATCGCGTTCTCGCGCAGCCCGATGCCGGTCGACGGACCGAGTGGTGATCCGTCAGGCCCGGCGCGCGCGCCGCTGCAAGACCTCCCGGGCACTGGCGGGACGAAACCGACGATCCAGCAGGCGCTCGCGCTCGACCCACTGGCGCTCGATCCGGCCGCGCTCGGCCTGCCGCCAGACCCACGCGAAGAGCAGGCAGATGCCCGCAGCGACGAGGGCGACGGCGGCGGCGAAGAGGCTCATCGGTCTTCCGCCCCGCATGCTACGACCCGTCCGCGCGGCCCGCAAGCCCGCTGGCATTGCCCGGCCGCTCCGGGGTATGTTCTTGCCATGAGCTCTCAGGACCGGGCGCCGGAGTTCAAGGACGTGGTGGGCTCCCTCGACGAGCTGCGCGCGCTGATGGGGGAGCCGTCGGAGATCGCCCTTCGCAAGGACATCGGGCGGCTCGACGAGCATTGCCGGGCGTTCATCGCGCGGGCCCCCTTCGTGCTGGTGGCGACCGCGGACGCCGCGGGCCGCTGCGACGTGAGCCCCAAGGGGGACGCGCCGGGCTTCGTCCTCGTCGTGAACGACCGGCACCTGCTCATCCCGGACCGCCCGGGCAACAAGCGCTTCGACGGGATGCGCAACCTGCTCGCGAACCCGGGGATCGGGCTCATCTTCCTGGTCCCGGGCAGCGAGGAGACGCTCCGGGTGAACGGCCGGGCCCGGATCGTACGCGATCCGGAGTGGCTGGCGCGCCTGGCCGCACAGGGCAAGACTCCGCAGCTCGCGATCGCGGTCGAGGTGGAGGAGGCCTTCCTCCACTGCGCGAAGTGCGTGAAGCGCTCCGGGCTCTGGGAGCCGGCGCGCTGGCCCGATCGCACCGGGCTGGCCACGCCCGCCCAGATGTTCCGCGACCACGCCCGGCTCGGGCACGTCACCGTCGAGGAGCTCGACCAGCGCCTCCAAGAGGGCTACCGGAAGAACCTCTATTGAGAGCGGCGCGCCGCGTGCTGGTCGCCTCGATCGTCGCCGCGCTCGGCGGCCCGGGGGCGGCGCCCGCCGAGACCGGGTGGACGCTCTGGGAGCGCCCGGTCGACGCCGCCGGCGGGCAACCCCGCCGCGACTGGCAGCGCCGTCAGTCGTTCGAGGCCGAGCGCTGGTGCCGCGGGGCCATGACCACCGCCATCAACCAGGCCTTCCGCGCCGGGTCGACGGGTGGCCGGTGGGCCCCCCGGGCCAAGGTCAGCGAGTATCAATGCCTGCCCGAGGGCGCGGACCCGCGGAGAGCGACCGGGCAGTAGGGCGTCGCTAGGCCCCGGACGCGGTGGCGCGGGTGAGGACCTCCGCGTAGCTTCCCGCTCGCTCCATGCGCCCGCCCAGGCCGCGTGCGAGCAGCAGCCCGTGGACCCGGCCGAGCTTCCAGCACGGGACGAACACGAGCAGGTGATGCTCGAGATGGTAGTTGACCCCGTAGGGGGCCACGAGAGCCCGCGCCAGGAGACCGGCGGCGGTGCTGCGGGTGTTCCGCAGCGGATCGTCGGTCCCGGCGACGAGGCCGTGCTCTGCGATATCGCGGATCCGCGTGAGGAGCGGCAGCCACGCGGCCCAGGGGAGCACCCACAGGAGCAGGTAGAGCGGCCAGCCGCCGGCCGCGGTGAAGGCGGCGGCCAGCACCGCGTTGACCGCGAGGGGAGCGCGACCCCGGCACCAGGCCTGGGCCAGGCCGTCGCGCCACGGCCGCCCGCGCGCGAGGCGGGTGAGCGCCGTCCAGCCGGTGAGGTCGCTCAGCACCGCCCGCGCCAGCCGGCCACGTGAGAGCGGCAGCCCCTGCGTGAGCGCCAGGTCCGGATCCTCCGGGGTCTGGGTGTGCCGGTGGTGCAGGTGATGCCGCCGCCGATAGGCCTTCAGGTCGACGCCGAGCGGGGCCGCGCACAGCCAGGTGCCGACCCAGCTGTTGACCGACCCGCGGGGGAAGAGCAGCCAGTGGGCGGTCTCGTGCATCAGCACGAGCAGACCGAGCTGGCGCGCGCCGATGACCAGGACCGCCGCACCCAAGGTCAGCGCCGACGGCCACAGGAGATGCAGCGCGACCGCCCCCGCGATGACGCCCCAGGCGTGCACGACCAGCCAGGCGCCGCGCCAGGCCGACGTGCGCCGGAGATCGCCGAGCTCCTCCAGGCTCAGTAGGTCGCCGGCGGTGACCGGGCCCTCGGAGCGGCGCATGCGCGGATGATACCATCGCTCTTGACCACGTCGGCCGGACCGGGCAGAGTCCTGGCCATGACCACGAGCGCGCCCCCCACCGGCCCCAGCATCGACCTGCTCATGCAGATCAACGCCGCCTTCAACAGCCGTGACGTGGACCGGATCCTGGGCTTCTTCGCCGACGACGCGACTTTCTTCATGGCCCGCGGCCCGGAGCCGTGCGGCCGGCGCGTGCACGGCAAGGCGGCGATCGGCAAGGTCCTGGCCGACCGCTTCAAGGTCATCAGCGGGATGCGCTGGGATCACCTCGACCATTTCGTGACGGGCAACCGCGCGGTCTCGGTCTGGATGGTCACCGGCAAGGGCGCCGACGGTGAGGTCCTGAACTACCAGGGCTGCGACCTCTACGAGTTCCGCGGCGACAAGATCCTCAACAAGGACACCTACTGGAAGATCGTCGAGCAGAAGGACCGGCTCTAGTCCAGCGGATCCACGGGGTCGGGGCCGATCGACTCGATGGCGGCCCCGGCGCCCTTGACGGCGGTCACCTCCACTTCGACGACCAGCTCGGGTCGGGCGA
>DATIFV010000229.1:0-9623 GCA_035455085.1 Candidatus Methylomirabilota bacterium
CTTGGGGAAGAGCGTGTCCTCGTTGATGATCGCCACCGTCTTGAGGCCGCGCTTGGCCGCCATGTCGATCAGACCCTGCAGGTAGTTCTCGGCGGGGGTGATCACCATGAAGATGTACTTGCGGCCCTTCTTGAAGATCGAGGTGGTGGCCGCGAGCGGCGCCACCATGACCTTCTTGTACTTCTCGGTGACGTTGGCCACCGCCTCGCTCACCGCCGAGGAATAGGGCCCCATGACCGCGTCCACCTTGTCCTCGGTGATCAGCTTCTCGTACAGCCGCACCGCGGTGGCCGGCTGCGACTGGTCGTCGTAGATCACGAGCTCGACCTTGCGACCGAGGAGCCCGCCCTTGGCGTTCAGCTCGTCGATGCAGACGTCGTAGCCCTGCTTCTGGTAGGTGCCGGGCTTGGCGTAGGTGCCGGTCACCGACATCGAAGCGCCGATCTTGATCGGGGTCTGGGCGGGGGCCGCCGGCGGCAGCGAGGCGACGACGATGCCGGTGAGGGCCACCGCGGCCAAGCGCTTGAAAGACCTCTTCGTCATGGTGTCCTCCTCGGGACGTTGTCGAGCGGATGGGCGCGGCCGGAATGGGCCTTTCTTTTAGCAAACATGCGCAGGGGTGTCAAGGTTCCGGGCGGATGCCGCTTGACGCCGGCGGCGGCCCGCGTCAATCATGCCGTGCCATGGCCAGGGACATCCGCGCGGTCCACCACCCGGACAAGCGCCACGTGGAGATGCCCTACGCCCCGGCGCTGCTGGTGCGGCGCGGGCACCTGCTCTTCCTCTCCGGTCTCACCGCGGCCCCGGTCTACCACAGCCATCCCCACCGCGAGGAGGAGTTCGACCTCCCCCGCACCATGCGGGAGCAGGCGAGGCTCCTGATGGAGAACCTGCGGACCACCCTGGCCGCCGCGGGCTGCACCCTCGCCGACGTGGTGTCGGCCACCCGCTACCTCACCGACGTCGCCGAGCAGGACGACCTCAACGCGGTCTGGGCCGCCTACCTGGGCGCCCATCGTCCCACCACCACCACCGTCGAGGTCTCCCGGCTGGCCACCCACGCCAACTGCAAGGTCGAGATCAGCGTCATCGCGGTCGCCGATGGCGCGGCCACGCCGAAGCCCGCGCGCCGGGCCCCCGTACGTCGCAAGCCCGCGCGTCCCGAATGACCACCCTCGGCTTCGTCGGCCTCGGAGCGATGGGAGGCCGCATGGCCCGGCGCCTGCTCGACGCCGGCCACGCGCTGTGCGGCTACAACCGCACCGCCGCCAAGGCCGCCGACCTCGTGCGCGCGGGCATGAGCCTCGCCCGCTCGCCGCGCGAGGTCGCGGAGCGCGCGGACGCGGTCTTCACCATGGTCACCGACGACGTCGCGCTCGAGGCGGTCACGCGCCCGCCCGAGGGCCTGCTGGCCGGCTGGCGACGCGACTCCGTCCTCATCGAGATGAGCACGGTGAGCCCGGCGGTGATCGAGCGGCTCGCCGCCGCGGTCGCCGCGCGGGGCGGGGCGCTTCTCGACGCGCCGGTGTCGGGCAGCCCCGCCACCCTCGAGGCCGGCCAGCTCTCGTTCATGGTCGGCGGGGATCCGGCCGTGCTCGAGCGCGTCCGCCCCTATCTCGAGGCCGTCGGCCCCACCGTCACCCACGTCGGGCGCATCGGGCTCGCCAAGAGCATGAAGATCGCGGTCAATCAGGGGCTCGCGGTGCAGATGCTCTCCTTCGCGGAGTCGGTGGCGCTGGCCGAGAAGGCCGGCATCGAGCGGGCGCGGGCGGTGGAGGTGCTGCTCAAGAGCGTGGTGGCCTCCCCCATGGTGAAGTACCGTGGCCCGTTCGTGCTGGGGATGCCCGCGGAGGCCTGGTTCGACGTCGACATGATCCAGAAGGACCTGCGCCTCGCCCTCGACATGGCCCGCGCCTCCGGCGTCGCCCTGCCGAGCGTGGCCCTCACCCACGAGCTCATGACCGCCGCCAAGGGCCTGGGCCTCGCCCGGTACGACTTCGCCGTCGTCTTCGACGTCGTCGCCCACCTCAGCGGTCTCCCTCCCTCCAAGAAGCCCTTGGCCCCCGAGCCGTAGCCCGGAGCCACTCACGAACGATCACACGCGAGACGGCCGGACTCCCCACCCTTTGTCAAGCGGCGCCCCGCCGAGGGCCGGTCCGGCGCCACCCGGCCGGTTACGGAGCCGTCGTTCGTGAGTGGTTCCCGGCTAGGGTTCCTCGGACACCTCGTAGCGCAGCGCCCGCGACTGCATCCAGCGGACCGCCAGGAGATCCTCGAAGGCCACCAGCGCCCGGTTGCGGATGCCGTAGTGGGACACGCCGAAGCGCCGCGGCCGGTGGCTCACCGGCAACTCGAGCACGCGGCACCCGGCCATCCGGAGGAGGGTGGGCACGAAGCGGTGGAAGCCGCGGAAGCGCGGCAGGCCGTCCAGGCAGCCGCGGCGCATCACCCGCAGCGTGCAGGCGCTGTCGTGCACGTCGTCCCGGGTGACCGCGTTGCGCACCGTGTTGGCCACGCGCGACGAGACCCGCTTGAGCCAGGGATCGTCCCGTCGCTGCCTCCAGCCGGTCACCGCGTCGTAGCGATCCAGATGGGTGAGCATGCGGGGGATGTCGCGCGGATCGTTCTGCAGGTCGGTGTCCAGGGTGATGACCACGCGGCCCTGCACCCGCGCGAAGCCGGCGTCCAGGGCGGCGGAGAGCCCGCGGTTCGCGGCCAGGCGCAGCAGCCGCACGCGCGCGTCGGCCGCGTGCAGGGTGCGCGCCACCGCCGGGGTGGCGTCGGTGCTGCCGTCGTCCACCACGATCACCTCGGCCGAGCGCGCGAGCGCGTCGAGCACCGAGACCAGCTCCACCCAGAGCCGGGGCAGGTTCTCCGCCTCGTTGAAGGCGGGCAGCAGCACCGAGAGCTCCGGCCCGTTCATCCGCGCGTCCCCAGCAGCATCATCCGGACGCGCCCTACCCGCTCGTCCAGGAGCACCTGCCAGCGGTCTCCGTAGGTCTCGCGCATCTTCGCCCAGCGCTCCTCGCGCATCAGCACCACGTCCCCGGGCCCCGGAGCGGCCAGTACCGCTTCCAGATCGGCCAGCCGCGGCAGCTCCTGGACCGGCCGCCGCAGATAGAAGTCATAGACGAGCCCCGCGTCGAGGTGCGTCACGATCCGGGGATCGGGCGGCAGCCGCTCGGCCATCGCGGCGGCGAAGCCCCGGATGTCGTTCCGCTCGGCGAAGCGTGGCGGATAGGTCCATCCCTCGACGACCAGGATACCCCCGAGCGCCAGGGCCAGGGCGGTGGTGGCGGCCACCCCCGAGCCCCGGGCGGCCAGCAGCCCCAGCGCGGCCGCGGGCCCGGCGACCGCGAGCGCGGCGATCACCCAGCGCGGGCCCCCCGGGGGCAGGAAGACGTCGGCGCCCGCGGGCAGCCGGAGCAGGACCACGGCGGCCCCGGCGGCCACCAGCGCGAGCCCGGCGAGCGTCACCAGCACCACCCGGCGTCCGGGCCGCTCGCGCGGCGCGCGCACCAGCAGCTCGGCGACCAGCAGCGAGAGCGACGGCAGCACCGGCAGGAAGTAGCGGGCCCGCTGCTCGCCCGAGAAGCTCACCGCAACCGCGACCACCAGGGTCCACATCAGCAGGGCTCGCCGGCGGCGGTCCCGATCGCGCCAACACCACCACGCGGCCGGGATCAGGCAGAGCGCCCACGGCAGGAAGCGTCCGAGGTTGTCCAGCAGCTCCTCGAGCCGCGAGCTGCTCTTCTCGCGGAAGTACCAGTCGCCGTAGTGGCCGACCACCACGCCTCCCACGTAGCTCCGCTCGGTCTGGAGCAGATACGGCAAGAGCCACGGCAGGCTCGCGAGGGCGAGGAGCGCGAGCCCCAGCGGCAACCGGAGCCACCGGAGGCCGCGCCGCCAGCCGTCCTCGGCCAGCACGATCACGAGCGCGGCCGGCAGGGCGAGGAGCGCCGCCGGCCCCTTGGCCGCGAGCGCCCCCGCCACGCAGAGGTAGAAGCCGATCAGGCGGGGCCCGGGAGCGGCCGCGAGCCGGGCGGTCGAGAGGAAGTACAGCGCCCACGTGAGCCACGCCGTCATCATCATGTCGGAGAAGACCTGGTGCGACATGAAGTAGAAGAAGGGCGCGGTGGCCAGGACCAGACCGGCGGCGAGCCCGACCGCGTCGTCCCAGAGGCGACGACCGAGCACGACCACGCCGAGCAGGGCCGCCAGCGCGGAGAGGAGGGACGCGAGCGGCGCGGTGGCGTCGCTGACAACCCCGAACGGCTTGGCCAGCAGTGCCACCGACCAGAAGTACAGCGGCGGCTTGTTCAGGTAGATCACGCCCCGCACGCGGGGAAGCAGCCAGCGGTGGTACTCGACCGCCTCCCGGGCGAGCAGGGCGAAGCGCGCCTCGTCCTGGTTGGCCAGGGGCCGGCGCCCGACCGGCAGCGAGTAGATCGCGAGGGCCGACAGGAGCAGCAGCGCGGTGAGCGCGGCCGCCCGGGCGCGGCTCAGAGCACTCCCGCCTGCCGGGCCTGCTCCGCGATCTTGCGGGCCCGCGTGAGATGCGGCATGTCCACCATCTGTCCCTTCCAGGCGAAGGCGCCCGCCCCGCGCCGCGCCTGCTCCTCGAAGGCGGCGATCAGGGCGACCGCCTCCTCCGCGTCCGCCTTGGACGGTGTGAACTCCGCGTTGATCACCTCGATCTGCCCGGGATGGATCGAGATCTTGCCGCTGAAGCCCATCGCGACCCCTTCCCGGCACTCGCGGCGGAGCCCGTCCAGGTCCGGGATGTCGGTGTAGACCGTGTCGAGCGCCTCGACGCCCGCCGCCGAGGCGGCCACCGCGCACATCACGCGCGCGTAGCGGGGGATGTCGAGATAGCGGCCCCGCTCGTCGCGGGTCCGCGGCAGCCCCATCGCCGCGGCCAGGTCCTCGATGCCCCAGGAGATCGCCGCGATGCGCGGGCTCGCGCCGGCGATCTCCTTGATGTTGAGCAGGCCCTCCGGGGTCTCGGTGGCGATCAGGAGCAGCCGCGTGGAGCCGAAGGGCACGCGGTGGCGCTGCTCGAGCGCGTCGAGCATGGCGGCGACCCGGCGGACGTCCTCGGCGCGGCGCGGCTTCGGCATCACGTAGCCGTCGGGACGCCCCCCGATGGTCTCCGCCACGTCGGCTTCCGCGTGCTCGGTGAAGACCGGGTTCATCCGGATCCAGCGCTCGCGGCCGCCGAAATCGAGCGTCTCGAGCCAGCGCCGCACCACCGGCCTGGTGGCGGCCTTGCGGTCGGGGGGAACCGCGTCCTCCAGGTCCAGGATCAGGCCGTCGGCGGGCAGGGTGAGGGCCTTCGCGATCATCTTCTCGTTGCCCCCCGGCACGAAGTGGAGGGAGCGGCGCATCGCGATGCTCTCAGGCCCCCCGGCGCCGCATCATGGCCGCGCGGCGGCAGGTCATCACCACGTCCCCGTGCTGGTTGCGCGCGCGGTGCTCGAAGATCACGATGCCCCACTGCGGTCGCGACCGCGACTCCCGCTTCTCCACGACCTCGGTCTCCGCGTAGATGGTGTCGCCGTGGAAGACCGGCTTGGGGAACTCGACCTTCTCGAAGCCCAGGTTGCCCACGGTGGTGCCGAGGGTGGTCTCCCCTACGCTCAGCCCCACCGCGATGCCGAGGGTCAGCAGGCTGTTGACGAGCGGCTTGCCGAACTCCGCCTTCTGGGCCGCGTGGAAGTCGATGTGCAGCGGCTGCGGGTTCATGGTCAGGCAGGTGAAGAAGACGTTGTCGGACTCGGTGATGGTGCGCCCCGGCTGGTGCCGGTAGACCTGCCCCGGCTCGAGCTCCTCGAACAGCTTGCCCGGCATCGATGGCTCCTTCCGCGCGCCGAGCTCAGCGCGCGGAGGCGCCGGCGGCGTCCAGCTCGGCGATCACCCCCGCGCTCGAGTCGACCCGCCCGAGCAGCCGCTGGAAGTTGTGGCACGCGGCGTCGTGGAGGGCCGGGCTGGCCGCCCCGCAGCCGTCCTCGACGAGCAGGCACTGGAAGCCGCGGTCGGCTCCGTCCCGCGCGGTCCCCTCCACGCACGAGTTGGTCGATATGCCGGTGAAGACGAGCTGCTCCACGCCCCAGGCCCGCAGCAGCCGCTCGAACCCAGAGGAGTGGAACGCGCTCATGGTGGTCTTGTTGAGCACCGGCTCGCGGGGTCGAGGCGCCAGCTCGTCCAGGATCTCGTGCTCCCGCCGACCCCGGGTGTTGCCCACCGCCTCGGCCATCGGCCGCATGTGGGGCGGCAGGTCGCTGAAGTCGGGCAGCTCCGAGCCCACGGTGAGGAAGACCACGCGCAGGCCCCGCGCGCGAAACGCCTCGAGCAGGCGCCGGATGGTCGGAACCACGACCGCCTCGATGCGATCGAAGCGCGCGGCGCCCCGCGCCTCGTCGCCCTGGTCCTTCAGGAGGCGGCCCAGGCCCTCGTGGCGCGAGCCGCTCGCGTACTGCATGTCCACCACCACCAGCGCCACCTTCGCCGGATCGAGCCGGAACCCCCGGTTGAAGAGCCGCGCATAGTCGCTCGCCCCCTCTCCCCCCTGGGGAGAGGGCGGGGGTGAGGGCCGGTTTGCCAGCGTCGCCATCGCGGCGCGACCCTAGCAGGCCGGACGACGGAGCACGGCCGGGTCGATCCGCCGGGACACCCACCGGCCGTCGCTCGGGCTTCCGAGCAGCCGGCCCCGCTCCGCGATGACCTTGCCGCGCAGCAGGGTCAGCACCGGCCAGCCCGAGACCGCCCAGCCCTCCCAGGGACTGTAGTCGGTCACGTGGAAGTCGTCCTTGGTGAGGGTCTTGCGGATCGCCGGGTCGATGAGCACCAGATCCGCGTCGCTCCCGGGCGCGATGACCCCCTTCTTCGGGTAGAGGCCGAGGATCTTCGCGGCGTTGGTCGCGGTGATGTCCGCGAAGCGGGTCAGGGACATGCCGCGCTTGACCACGCCCTCGGTGTATCCGATGCCGACGCGCGCCTCCGCGCCCACGTTGCCGCCGGTGACGTCCTCGATGGTGCGCCCCTTGAGCTTCAGGGCGAGGCTCGTCGGGTACTCGTCGGTGGCCAGCGTGGACAGCCCGTCGCGCACGAGCCCGTCCCAGAGCGCCTGCTGGTCCTCCGGGAACTTGAGCGACGGATAGGTGTGCGAGCAGAACCCGCGCGGGGTCTTGTAGTACTCGGCGTTGAAGCAGGCGTACTGGTGCAGGGTCTCCCCGTAGACCGGCAGCCCCTGCCCCCGGGCCTCCGCCACCGTCTCCACGCCCTCGCGGGCGGAGACGTGCACGAAGTACACCGCGGCCCCGCTCGCGCGGGCCAGGGCGACGGTGCGGCGGAACGCGAGCAGCTCGGAGAGCTTGGTGTGCACGAGGTGGAGGTTGCTCCCCTCCATCCGACCCTCCTCCCGGAAGCGCTCGTAGTTGAACTGGACCAGGTCCTCGTCCTCGCCGTGCACGACCATGATCCCGCCCGCCTTGGCCACCTTCTCCATGGCGAAGTGGATCCGTCCGAAGTCGATGCGGTTGCCCGAGCGCTTGGGATGCGACGGCAGCACGTTGGTGGTGAACACCTTGAAGCTCGGATGCCCCGCCTGGACCGCCTCGCCGATCTGGTCGAAGACCCGGATCGGCAGCGCTCCCGCCAGCGTGATGTGAAAGGCGTAGTCCACGTAGGAGTTGCCCTTCCACCGGCCCGCACGCTGCTCGATCACCGGCTGGATGTCGCCGCCATCCGGCCGCACGTAGGCGAAGTCGACGTGGGTGGTGGTGCCGCCGCAGGCCATGCCCCGGGTGTCCTCCTCCGGCCCGAGGGTGATCGCGGGCTCCTCGGGGTGCGACATGATCCCGTGGGCCAGGTGGGCGTGCGGCTCGACGCCGCCCGGCGAGACGATCAGCCCGGTGGCGTCGAGGACGCGGGCCCCGTCGGTGGGTACAGTACCCGGAGCCGCGATGACCGCGATCTGCTCCCCGCGCACGCCCACGTCCCAGACACCCACGCCCTGCGGGGTGATCACCTGCCCGTTGCGGACCACCAGATCGAGCACGCTCGGAGCCTAGCCCAGGTCGCGCGGGCCGTCAACGGCGCCCGGCCCGCCCGCTCCGCGATCCGGTGTCACGGCAGGACCGGCCGGCGACGGTGCCATGCGGTCGCGCGCTCGTAGGCGTGCCCCAGCCGCAGCAGCGTCGCCTCGTCGAAGGGCCGGCCCACCAGCTGCATGGCGAGCGGCCGGCCGTCGGCCGCCGCGCCGCAGGGCAGCGAGAGCGCGGGCAGGCCGAGGGCGTTGAACGGGCGGGTGAACCGGGAGAAGCGGCCCATGCGCGCGATGACGTCGGCGGTGGGCCCCGCCTTGACCTGGGCCAGCGCCGGGGCCGGCTCGGGAATGGTGGGCGTCACCAGCACGTCGACGCGGGAGAACACCAGATCGATGAACTCGCGGGTGAGCTTCGCGCGCAGCCGCTGGCCCTTCAGGTACTCCTGGGCGCTCACCGCGAGACCCGGGGCCAGGCGGTCCCGCACCGCGGGCTGCAGCTCGCCCGGCCGCTCCTTGAGGATGCGCCAGTGGATCGCCGCGCTCTCGGCGCGGACCATCACGTTGCTGCACGCGGTCACCAGCGGCGCCGGGTCGGGCACCGCCAGCAGCTCCACCCGGGCGCCGAGCCCGCCGAGCTCCGCCACCGCCTCCGTGAGGGCCTGCGTGACGGTGGAGTCGAGCCCGTCCGCGTAGAAGCCGCCGGCCACGCCGACGCGGAGCCCGGCCGCGCCGCCACCGAGCCCCGCCACGTAGTCGGGCACGGGCTGCCCGCTCGTGGTCGCGTCGAGCGGATCCGCGCCGGCGATCACGCCCAGCAGCAGCGCGATGTCGCGCACGGTGCGGGCGAGCGGGCCCACGTGGTCGTACGACCACGACAGCGGCATCACCCCGGCCCGGCTCACCCGGCCGTAGGTCGGCTTGAGCCCCACCACGCCGCACGCCGCCGCGGGCAGCCGGATGGAGCCGCCGGTAGCGGTGCCGCGCGCGCCGGCCGCGAGGCCGGCCGCCACCGCCGCGCCCGAGCCGCTGCTCGAGCCCCCGGAGACGTGGCCGACCCGCCACGGGTTCTGCACGTCGCCGTGGTGGGCGTTGTCGCCGAAGGGCCCCAGGGCGAGCTCGGTCATGTTGAGCTTGCCCAGGACCAGCGCGCCGGCCGTCTCCAGCCGCGCCACCGCGGTGCAGGGCGGCGCGCCCACGAAGTAGTCGGCGGTGCGTGTCCCGCAGGAGGTCGGCAGGCCCGGGATCAGGCAGAGGTCCTTGTGGGCGAGCGGCACGCCGTGGAGCGGGCCGCGCCAGCTCCCCGCCGCCGCCTCGCGGTCGCGGGCCGCCGCGGCGGCCAGGGCCCCCTCCGCGTTCAGTGTGATGTAGGCGCGCAGGGTGGGGTCGTGGCGCACGATGCGGTCGAGGTAGGCGCGCGTCGCCTCGACCGACGAGACCTCGCGGGCGCGGAGGGCCCGGGCGAGGTCGGACAGCGCGAGAGACGTCGGCTCGTCCATGACGGGCCTCCCTTTCACATGCCGAGGTACGCGCGCTGCACGTGCTCGTTGTCGAGGAGATCGCGCCCGGCCCCCGAGAG
>DATIFV010000230.1:0-9857 GCA_035455085.1 Candidatus Methylomirabilota bacterium
CGCACGTCCACCGGCAGGCTCCGCGCCCGCTCCAGCAGCACGCGGTCGAAGACCTCGCGCCGGATCGCCAGCGCGTGATCGCGATACCCGCGCCATGGCCCGCTCGTCGGATACGCGCCGTCGAGCACGGTGCCGTCGGGCGCGGTGATGCGCATGCCGCGAAGCGGCTGCGCCCCCGCCGCATCCACCGCCTTCAGCACGCCCAGCCGGTCGAGCACCCGCGCCGCCTCCGGCGAGAAGTATTCCCCGCAGATCTTCGGGCGCGGGAACGCCGCCTTGTCGAGCACGGTGACCGCGAGGCCGCGCTCGGCGAGCAGGATGGCGGTCGCGCTTCCCGCCGGTCCCGCGCCGACCACTACGACGTCGGTCACGCCTTGGCCCGCACCGCACAGAGGCGAAGGTACGGGCGGTGGCGCACCACCTCCACGTCCTTCAGTCCCGCCTGCTCGCACAGCCCTGCGACTTCCCGGGGCGTGTACGCCCGCCGCACCGAGAGCGGCCCGTCGTGGCGCGAGATGGCGCCGCGGGTGGCGACGCGCGTGACCAGCCAGGCCAGCCAGTGCGCCACACGCCCGCGCGCCAGGTCGTTGACCACGAAGCCCACGCGCGCGACCCGGTCCATCTCGGCGAGGTGGCGCGCGCCCGCGGCGGGCTCGAGGTGGTGCAGGGTCATCGCGGAGATCGCGAGGTCGACCGCCGCCGGGCCGATCGGCAGCGCGAGCGCGTCACCGCGGAGGAAGCCGATCTCGGGATAGCCGCGCGCCAGGCTCGCCGCGATCCGGAGGGTGGCGGGGTCGCGGTCGAGCGCGAGCACGCGGATGCGCTGGCCCCGCCGCCGCGCCCAGCGCACCAGCGCGCGCGGGATGTCCCCCGCCCCGGTGCCCACGTCGAGCACGGTGACGAGCCGGTCGGCGGGCCACCCCGCGAGCAGGCGCTCGACGTGGATCATCGTGACGCTGCGCCCGCCGAAGAGAGCGTTGATCCGCGAGATGTCGCTCATGCAGCACGCCAGGTCCGCGAAGGGCACCGGCGGGCCGTCGATGATCTCCGGCGCGCCGGCGGCCCGGGCCGGCGGGGGGAACAGCGGCATGCTACCAGCGGAGGAGGGCACCCTCGGCGGCGAAGCCCGGCCCGAGGGCGATCATGAGTCCCCAGTCCCCCGGCACCGCCTCGTTCGCGCTCAGCAGGTCGTCGAGCACGAACACCACGGTGGCCGAGGACATGTTCCCGTACCGCTGCAGCACCCGCCGCGAGTGGGCGAGCCGCCGCTCGTCGAGCGCCATGAGCCGGCCGACCTGCTCGATGACGCGACGGCCCGCGGAGTGGAGCACGAAGTGCGCGATGTCGTCGGTCTTGAGTCCCTGGACGGCCATCAGCGCGTCGGCCATCTCCTTCATCATCCCGGCGCCGATGCGCCGCACGTCCTTGGACAGGACCACCCGCGGCCGCCCGCCCGGGTACTCGAAGCCCATCGCCCCCAGGTGCTCGGGACGGAAGATCGTCCGATGCTCGACGATCTCGGGCCCCGCTCCGTCCGCGCCGAGCGCGATGGCCCCCGCTCCGTCCGCGAAGATCGCGTGGGCCACCGCGCTCTCGAGCCGGTCGTCGAGGAAGTAGGCGGCCGAGCAGATCTCCACCGCCACCATCACCGCGCGGTGGTCCGGGAAGGCCCGCAGGTGGTTGTGGCACTGCTGCAGCGCCACCATGGCGCTGGCGCACCCGGTATCCCCCACGTGCACGCGCTGGACGGTGGGCTTGAGCCCGAGCCCGCGGATGATCTGCGCGTCGAGGCTCGGGCACACCCGCCCGGTGCAGGTGGTGGTGGCGAGGAAATCCACGTCCTCCCGCCGCCAGCCCGCCCGCTCGATGGCCCGCGCCACCGCCGCGGTGCCCACCTCCACCGCCCCGCGGCGCCAGCGCTCGTTGAGCTGGTCCACGCTCTCGTCGGGGGTGAAGGTCTCCGGATCCAGGTAGAGGTGGCGGGTCTCGATCAGGCTGTTGCTGAAGAAGCCCACGCGGCGCGGATCGTCGTAGCCGGACATGCGCAGCACGGTGGCCTGATCGTAGCGCCAGGGCGGGGTCGCGGTCGCGACGGCGGCGATCTTCGGCGCGCCCATGATCGCGCAGGCTACACCCCGCCCCTTGCCTTGTCCAGGCAACCGGGCGCAATATCGTGGCGCGTCATCGACGTGAGAATCCATCGCCAGCGAGGGAACCTCGATGCCACTCTTCTCGTTCGAAGGAAAGTCCCCACGCGTGCACCCCACCGCCTTCATCGCGCCCACCGCCAACCTGATCGGCGACGTCACCGTGGAGGAGAACGCCTCCGTCTGGTACAACACCGTCGTCCGCGCCGACTTCAATCCGATCGTGATCCGGAAAGGTGCCAACGTGCAGGACTGCGCGGTGATCCACGTCACCCCGGCCGGCGGCGTCGAGATCGGGCCCGGGGCCACCGTCGGTCATCTCTGCCTGGTGCACGCCGCCTCCGTGGGCGAGGAGGCCCTGGTCGGTAATTCCTCCACGCTGCTGGACGGAGTCAAGATCGGCGCGCGCGCCATGGTGGCGGCCGGCTCCCTGGTGACGCCCGGCACCGAGATTCCCGACGGCATGCTGGCCATGGGCGCCCCTTGCAAGGTGAAGGGCCCGCTCGCCGGCACCCCCGCCGAGCGCTGGGTGCAGATGAACCCGACCGGCTACCAGGCCCTCGCGCAACGCCATCGCAAGGGCGTGCAGCCCGCGTGATGGACGGCCCGCGGCGCCACGTCCTGCTCACCGGCTTCGAGCCCTTCGACGGTGACCGCGTCAACCCGTCGGGCGAGGTGGCGAAGCGGCTCGACGGCCAGGCGATCGGCGGCTGCGTCGTGCGCAGCGCGGTCCTGCCGGTGCAGCACGAGGCGGCGCGCGCGGTGGTGGCTCCGCTGCTGGAGGCACCGGGGCTCACCGCGGTGGTGCACCTCGGCCTGGCCGGCGGCCGAGCGCGCATCTCTCTCGAGCGCGTGGCGGTCAACGTGATGGACTACACGCGCCCGGACGCGCACGGGCAGGTGCTGTGCGACGTGGCGTGCGTGCCGGACGGGCCCCCGGCCTACTTCAGCACGCTGCCTCTGCGCGAGATGCTCGCCGCGCTCACCGCGGAGGGCATCCCCGCGATGATCTCGAACACCGCCGGCACGTTCCTCTGCAACTACATCTCCTACACCACGCTCCATTTCCTCGAAGGGCGGGCCCTCGCGATCCCGACCGGGTTCATCCACCTCCCGTTCCTGCCCTCGATGGTGACCGCGCACGACCGCGAGGAGCCGAGTATGGACGTGGCCACGATGAGCCGGGCCGTGGAGATCGTCCTGTCCCGCCTCGCCCCGGCAAAAGGAGGATGATCCATGCACGCCATCAAGCGCTCCGTCACGCTGCTCGCCGCCGCCCTCGGGCTGCTCGCCGCCTGCACCACCGCGCCCTCGAGCCCGGAGACCCGCACCGCCCTGCTCGAGCAGGCCACCGCCGCGCTACAGGACATGATCCGGATGGATCCGGGCGTGCAATCCCTGGTCCGCAGCGGTCACGGCTACGCGCTCTTCCCGGAGGTCGTCAAGGCCGGGCTCGGCGTGGGCGGCGGCTACGGGCAAGGGGTCGTCTACGAGCAGGGCCAGCACGTGGGTTTCGCCGACCTGACCCTGGGCTCGATCGGCGTGCAGATCGGCGGCCAGACCTTCAGGGAGCTGATCGTCTTCCAGAACAAGGCGGCCCTGGACCGCTTCAAGCTGAGCCCGGTGGACTTCACCGCCGGCGCGGCCGCGATGATCCTCCAGAACGGCGCCGCCGCCGACGCCACCTTCATCGACGGCATCGCGGTGGTGGTGCAGCCGATCACCGGCGCGATGGCCGAAGCCACCATCGGCGGCCAGCAGTTCAAGTACGTGCCGAAGTGAGGGGCGGCGCCGGCCTCGATCAATAAATCGGTTGACTATCAACTGATCAGTTGATAGTCTCCTCTGCATGGACGTCACCCTGAAGCCGCCGCCGCCGGCCTTCGCCGCCCCGGTGGAGACCTCGCACGACGAGCTCCTCGACCGCGTCTTCTTCGCCCTGTCCGACCCGGTCCGCCGGGCCATCCTCAAGCGCCTGGGCAAGGGGCACCTGCTCGTCTCCGAGCTCGCCGCGCCCTTCGACATCTCGCTGCAGGCGGTCTCCCGGCACATCCAGGTCCTGGTGCAGGCCGGTCTCGTCCAGCAGGAGCGCACCGGCCGCATCGCGCGCTGCCGCCTGGAGGTGGGGCCGATGTTCGCGGCGGCGGTGTGGATCAACGAGTACAGCCAGTACTGGCAAGCGCAGTTCGACGCGCTCGCCGGCTGGGTCAAGGCGCTGGAGCGCGGGGGAGGCCGGCCCGCCGCCCGCACGCCCGGAGCGGCACGGAGGAGCCGACGATGAGATACACCGCCGGATCTCGCAAGCTCACCACCTATCGCAGGCGCATCGCGGCCCTCCGCGAGCGGATGCGCGACGTCCAGGGACGCATCGAGCCCCAGCCGGTGGACGACTACACCTTCGCGTCCACGAAGGGCCCGGTCCGGCTCTCCGGGCTCTTCGCGGGCAAGCGCGATCTGATCGTCATCCACAACATGGGCTCGCACTGCCCCTACTGCACGCTCTGGGCCGACGGCTACAACGGCCTCTACCCGCACCTGACCACCCGCGCCGCCTTCGTGGTCACGAGCCCGGACCCGCCGGCCGTGCAGCTCCGGTTCGCGCGCTCGCGCGGCTGGCGCTTCCCCATGGTGAGCCACCAGGGCAGCAGCTTCGCCGCCGACATGGGCTACCGCTCGCGCGAGGGCCACTGGCTGCCCGGCTTCTCCGCCTTCCGGCGCACCCGCGAGGGGATCGCCCGGGTCTCCGACGGGGGCTTCAGCCCGGGCGACGATTTCTGTGCCCTGTGGCATTTCTTCGACGTGCTGCCCGACGGCGCGGCGGGCTGGCAGCCCAAGCTCCAATACACTCGCGCGCGCCGCGCATAGGAGAACGCTCATGACCGCCATCGACGTCTACCGCTCGCTCCTGCGCACCGCTCACGAGGCCCTCGAGGGCACCCTGGCCGACGTGACTCCCGCGCAGGCCACCTGGGACCCGCCCGGCCGGGCCTTCAGCATCGCGGCCAACTACGCCCACGTGATCGGCAGCGAGGACCTGGCGATCCAGCGCCTCCTGCGCGGTGCGGACATACTCGCCACCTCGGCCTGGGCCGGCCGGACCGGCCTCAGCGAGCTGCCGCCGCTCGGCCCCGGCGGCGATCTGAAGACCTGGAGCCGCCACGCCAAGGTGGATCTGCCCGCGCTCGCCTGCTATGCCCAGGCGGTCTACGCGGCGACCGACGCCTACCTGGCCGGCGCCGGTCCCGATGCCCTCACCCGGCCCCTCGATCTCTCGAAGCTGGGTCTGGGCGAGCAGCCGGCCTCGTTCATCCTGAACGCGCTGGTCGCGAACGCCGCCATGCACTGCGGCGAGATCTCCTGCCTCAAGGGCATCCAGGGGCAGAAGGGATACCCGATGTGATGGCCACCCACCGGGTCGTCTCCCGCGAGGAATGGATCGAGGCGCGCCGCCGGCACCTGGCGCGCGAGAAGGAATTCACCCGTCTGCGCGACGAGCTCAGCCGGGAGCGGCGCGAGCTGCCGTGGGAAAAGGTGGACGCGCACTACGTCTTCGACGGCCCCAGCGGCAAGGAGTCGCTGCGCGACCTCTTCGAGGGCCGGCGCCAGCTCGTCGTCTACCACTTCATGTTCGACCCGGGCTGGGAGGAAGGCTGCAAGAGCTGCTCCTTCTGGATCGACAACCTCGACGGCGTCATCGTGCACCTGAACCACCGCGACGTGAGCTTCGTCGCCATCTCGCGCGCCCCCTACGCGACCATCCAGGCCTACCGCAAGCGCATGGGCTGGCGGGTCAAGTGGCTCTCCTCGTTCAACAACGACTTCAACCGCGACTACCATGTGACGTTCACGCCGGAGGAGCGCGAGAGCGGGCAGGCCTACTACAACTACGCCACCGGATCCTTCGGGGCGCCCGAGGGGCCGGGCATCAGCGTCTTCTACCGCGACGACGACGGCATGATCTACCACACCTACTCCACGTACGCGCGCGGCCTCGACATGGTGAACGGGGCCTACCACGTGCTGGACCTGGTTCCGAATGGGCGCGACGAGGCGGGGCTCTCGTATCCGATGGAGTGGCTCGAGCGCCACGACGCCTACGACCCGCCTCCGGTCGTGATCGCGAAGGGTCTCGCGAAGCGGGCGTGAGCGTGGTCCCCGGCCCGCGGCTCACGCCTCGGTGCGCGCGCGCTCCCGCAGCACGAACTTCTGGATCTTCCCCGTCGAGGTCTTGGGCAGCGGGCCGAAGACCACGCGCTTGGGCACCTTGAAGCCGGCCAGGTGGTCGCGGCACCACTGCAGGATCTGGGCCTCGTCGGCGTCTGCGGCGCCCGGCTTCAGGGTGACGAAGGCGCAGGGTGTCTCGCCCCACTTCTCGTCCGGTCTCGCCACCACCGCCGCCTCCATCACCGCCGGGTGACGGTAGAGCACCTCCTCCACCTCCAGCGAGGAGATGTTCTCGCCCCCCGAGATGATCACGTCCTTCGACCGGTCCTTGATCTCCATGTAGCCGTCCGGGTGCCAGACGGCCAGGTCGCCCGAGTGGAACCACCCGTCCCGGAACGCCTCCTCGGTGGCCGCCGGGTTCTTCAGGTACCCCTTCATCAGGGTGTTGCCCCGGAGCACGACCTCGCCCAGGGTCCGGCCGTCGCGGGCCACCGGGTCTCCCGTCCTCGGGTCGGCCACCATGAGCCGCTCGAGCGTGGGATAGCCCACGCCCTGGCGCGCCATCAGGGCCGCCCGCTCCGGCAGCGGCAGCTTCTCCCAGCCCTCCTGCCAGGCGCAGAGCGTGGCCGGGCCGTAGCTCTCGGTGAGCCCGTAGAGGTGCGTGACCCGGAAGCCCATCGCCTCCATGGCGGCGATGACGGGGGACGGCGGCGCCGCGCCCCCCGTGGCGAACTCCACCACGTGGTCGAAGGTTACCTTGGTCTCGGCCGGGGCGTGGATGAGCATGGTCATCACCACCGGTGCGCCGCACATGTGGGTGACGCGGTGCCGCGCGATCGCCGGGAAGACGAGCGCCGGGTCCACCCGGCGGAGGCAGACGTGGGTGCCGCCGACCGCGGTGGCGGCCCACGTGTAGGTCCAGCCGCTGCAGTGGAACATCGGGAGCGTCCAGAGGTACACCGTGCGCGGCGTGAGGCCGAAGGCGAGCGCGTTGCCCAGCGCGTTCAGGTATGCGCCCCGGTGATGGTAGACGACGCCCTTGGGATTGCCGGTGGTGCCGGAGGTGTAGAGGAGGCAGATCGCCTCCCACTCGTCGGCCGGCAGCACCGGCTCCGAGCCCGGATCCCCCTCCGCCAGGAGCGCCTCGTAGTCCGTCTCGCCGAGCCGCCGCCCCTCGCCGTCGTAGAGCGGGTCGTCGATGTCGATCACGACCGGGCGTCGCCGGGTCAGCCCGAGCGCGGCCTCGATGGTCCCGGCGAACTCGCGGTCCGTGATGAGGACCTTCGCCTCGCTGTGCTCGAGCAGGAAGGCGATGGTGCGCGCGTCCAGGCGATAGTTGAGCGCGTTCAGCACCGCGCCGGCCATGGGCACGCCGAAGTGGGCCTCCAGCATGGCCGGCACGTTCGGGGCCATGATGGCCACGGTGTCCCCGGCCCCGATCCCCCGCCGGGCGAGCGCGGAGGCCAGGCGCCGGCAGCGCGCCGCGAGCTCGGCGTACGTGAACGTCCGGTCGCCGTGGATCACCGCGGGCTTGTCCGGGTAGACCCCCGCCGAGCGCGCGAGAAAGGAGATGGGGGTCAGGGGCACGTGGTTCGCCGCGCGGCGGTCCAGGCCGCCATCGTAGGGCGAGCGGCGCCTGCCGGACGCGTTGCGCTGCACTGGCTTCCGCCTGGTGCCCATGACAAATAGTGACCTGGGACCCGGGGAGGACACAAGCCCGGATCGTAGAACCCGTGCCTGCTCGGCCGGCGCTACGCCCAGAGAGGTCGAGCCGCTCAGAACACGGTCAGGTCGGCCTCCGCGCCCGCGAGCACCGCCCCCGCGGTCGTGAGCGTGTCGAGCTTGACCAGGAAGTGCTGGGTAATCGCGTGGACGTCGCGGAAGCGGCGCTGGAGCGGGTTGGCCGCGTAGATCGAGCTCCCGCCCCCCGCGTGGTAGGCCATGTCCACGACCGAGGCCGCGGTCGCCGCAGCCCAGGTGATCGCCGAGCGCATCCGGGCCCGGTGCTCCGGGGTGAACTCCGCATCGGCCACCGCCGTCCCCCACGCGGCCGCAGCGTCGGCGTACAGCAGGCCGCGGGCCGCGCGGAGCTTCGCGTCGGCGGCGCCGAGCTGGTGCTGGAACAGCGGGTTCGTGGCCAGCGAGGAGTGGGCGAGCAAGGGCACCTTGCTGGCCGAGAGGGTCAGGATGTCCTCCAGCGCCCCCTGCGCGATGCCGATTGCGACGCTGGCGACCCCGAAGGCGAAGATCGGCGGCATGGGCATCCGCAGCAGCGGCTCGTCCAAGCACGGCGGATCCGCGAAGGGCAGGCACGTCCGCTCGGCCCGGACGAACACGTCGTCGGCAACCAGATGATGGCTGCCGGTGCCGCACAACCCCGAGACGGACCAGGTGTCCTCGATCCTGATCTGGTCGGGCGAGAACAGCGCCGTGCGCAGTTGCGGGGCACCGCCGTGGTTTTCCATGCAGTTGCCGAAGAGCCAGTGGCTGTCCTCGCAACCGCTGGCGAACGCCCACCGGCCGCTCACCCGGTATCCCCCGTCCACCGGCACGGCCGTCCCGGCCGGACTGAAGACGCCGCCGATGATGACGTCGGGACCTTTGGCGTAGAGCGCGTCGAACGTCGCCCGGGGAAGGCTGCCCAGATTGATCCAGCCGCCCGCCAGGTTCATCGTCGTCCAGGCCACCGACGCGTCCGCCCGGCTCAGCTCCTCGATCACGCTCATCGCGCTCGCCAGATCGAAGCCGGCGCCACCGTGACTGCGAGGCACCAGCATGCGGAAACAGCCGGCCGCGGTCAGATCCCGGATGAGGTCGAGGGGCAACCGCCGCGCCGCCTCGGTCTCGGGGGCACGGGCGGTGATCTTCGGAGCCAGGCCGCGGACGGCATCGAGCACCGACGGGTGTCGGGTCGGCCTTTGATCGGTGGCAGTCGCCATGGTGGATCTCCTTTCGGGTTTGATCTCAGGAGTCACCATAGGCGGCGGTCGCGTAAGGGTGCATCGCCCGTTCGAGCCAAGTCTCGTGGTCGGATGGCGTGGTACGTTCGTACCACGCGGTGGGTCAAACCAGGTCGCGCTGGAACGCGAACGCGGTGGCGGCGGCGCGCGACGACACCCCGATCTTGTTGAAGATGTTCTGCAGGTGGCGGCGGACCGTGTGGTCGCTGAGGGCCAGCATTTTCGCGATCTCCCGGTTGGTCTTGCCCTCCGCGACGAGGCGGAGCACCTCGACCTCGCGGGCGGTCAGCCCGCCCGGCGCCCTGGCGACTCCCGCTCGCGACAGCGCCTCCACCCAGGCCACGTCCGGGGCGGCGCCGAGCTGCCGGAAGACCCAGCCCGCCGCGTCGAGCTCCATCTCCGCGGTCTCGTCGTCACCGAGCGCCCGGCAGGCGAGCGCGATGAGCACCCGGACCCGCGCGGCCTCGTAGGGTGCTTCGATCGCCTGCCAGGCGGCCCAGGCGCCGCGCAGGGCGGTGAGCGCCGCGCGGCCGTCGCCCGCGGCGAGGAGGATGGCTCCCGTGGCGCGGGCGGCCAGCGCGCGAAG
>DATIFV010000231.1:0-8063 GCA_035455085.1 Candidatus Methylomirabilota bacterium
ATGTGCACGGTCATCGCGGTGTTGGCGCAGCCGCGCGCGATGGTGCGAATCACGCCGATGTAGGTCGGCATGTCCAGGCCGAGCCCGCCGTGGGTGGTCGGGATACACGCGCCCAGAAAGCCCTCACGCGCGAGCACGCGCCAGCTGTCCACGGGGTTGGCGCCCGCCGCGTCGTACTCGGCGGCACGCGGCGCGATGTGCTCCCGGGTGAGCCCGGCCACGCGGTCCAGGACGGCTTTCCGGGTCGTGCTCGACACGCGCTCTAGCTCATGCCCTCGGCCGGCTTGCGGTTGGATGTGACGCACCGGCAGGTGCCCGCCTGATGCAGCTCGATCATGTTGCCGAAGGGATCGTAGAGGAAGATCTGCTGCGACTCCGGGCCGACCACACCCCGGGTCACCCAATGCTCGACCCCCAGGCGCTCCAGCTCGGCCTTGGCCTCCTGGATGTCGGGCACCGCCAGCGCCACGTGGGGCCGCGAGGGATCCTTGTCGGGCCCCTGTGCGAACTTCGACTGGCCATCGACTCCCATGAGGTGGATCTGCGCGGTGCCGCCCACGTCCATCCAGTAGCCGTCGATGGTCGGGATGGTCGGACGGCCCTGATCGGCATCGAGGCCGAGCACGTCGTGGTAGAAGCCGTAGGCCTTCTTCACCTCAGCGGGCGAGGGGCCGATCCGGATGCCGTGATGGTGGAGCTCAAGCACTTTGACGGCCATGGATGCCTCCTGTGAGCGTGCCCCAGATCCCCTTGGGGAGGAACAGGACGAACGCGGAGAAGATGGCGCCGATGACGATCGGCCACGCCTCGAGCACGAGGCTCAGCCGCTCCTCCAGGACGAGGAACGTGGCCGCGCCCACGAACGGACCGAAGAAGGTTCCCGCCCCGCCGAGCAGCGTCATCATCACCGTCTGGCCCGAGGTGGTCCAGAACAGCGACTCGACCGGCACCACGGTGAGCCGCAGGGCGTCGAGCGATCCGGCGAGCCCGGCGAAGCAGGCGGAGAAGACGAATGACAGGTGCTTCACGCGGTTGACGTCGTAGCCGCAGGCCACCGCGCGGCTGGTGTTCTCCCGGATGGCCCGGAGCACCGCCCCGAAAGGGGAGTCGAGGATGCGCTTGAGCGCCACCACCGCCAGCCCCACCAGGACGTAGGCGAAGTAGTAGAAGGCGAGCGAGTTCTCGATCGGGAGCTGCCACGGCCCCAGCCCGAGCGTGAGCTGCGGGATGCCGCGCAGGCCGTCGTCACCCCCCGTCCAGTCGGCCAGGTGGAAGGCGACGAAGTAGAGGAGCTGGGCGAAGGCCAGGGTCAGCATCGCGAAGTAGATGCCCCGGCGGCGCAGGCAGAAGAAGCCGATGACCAGGCCGCCCAGCCCGGCCAGGAGCAGGCCCGCGCCGAGCCCCAGCCACAGCGAGTTCACGCCGAGCTTCGCGAGGGCGATGCCGCACCCGTAGGCGCCGAGGCCGTAGTAGGCGGCGTGGCCGAAGGACAGGAGCCCGGTGTAGCCGTAGAGCAGGTTGAAGCCCATGGCGAGCAGGCCGAAGATCAGCACCTGGGTGGCCATGGTGCGGTTGGGCACGATGAAGGGGAAGAGCGCGAAGAAGACCCAGAAGGCGAGCACGGGGTGCGCGCCGATCCGCCGGGCGAGGAGGCGCAGCGCGCTCACTCCGCCAGCCCCGCCTCGCCGAAGAGGCCGCTCGGCCGCACCAGCAGCACCACCGCCATCACCACGAACACCATGATCTCGGCGAGCTTGGGGACGAAGAGCGTGGTGAGCCCCACCACCTGGCCGATGAGGAGCCCCGCCACCACCGCGCCGAGCAGGCTGCCCATGCCGCCGACCACGATGACCACGAAGGATTCGATCACCATGCTCACGCCCATCTCCGCGTACGCACCCCGCATCGGCCCGGCCAGGATGCCGGCCAGCCCGGCCAGCGTGGTGCCGATGCCGAAGACGACCAGCCAGATGCGCCCGAGGTCGATGCCGAGCGCGCGGACCATCAGGGGATCACGCGAGCCGGCGCGGATGATGAGCCCGATGTTGGTGCGCCCCAGGAAGAGGTAGAGGCCGACGAGAACCGCCACGGTGACCACGATCAGGAAGAGCCGGTAGGCGGGAAAGATCATGAAGCCGAGATCCACCGCGCCCGCGAGGGCCCGGGGCGGATCGAGGGTGAGCCCGATCTTGCCCCAGAGCACCTTGACGCCCTCGACCAGGATCAGCGACAGGCCGAAGGTGAGCAGCAGCGGGTCGTCGGGCGATCGCCCGTAGAGCCGCCGGATGAGGAACCGCTCCATGAGCAGCCCGAGCGCGCCGACCATGAGCGGGGCCACGATGAGCGCCACCCAGAAGCTCTTGGTGTAGCCCAGCAGGAACACGCCGAAGTACGCCCCGAGCATGTAGAGGGCGCCGTGCGCGAAGTTCACCACCGTCATCAGCCCGAAGATCAGGGACAGGCCGATGGCCAGCAGGACGTAGATCATCCCCAGCACCAGGCCGGTGAAGACCTGGGCTAGGAGCGTCGAGAGCTCGGGCACGAGCTAGGCGTGCCCCTTCTCCTTGCAGGTGCGGTCGAGCTCCTCGTTGGCGGGGATCTTCGCCACCACGTCCACGAAGCCCCACTCGCCCTTCACCTTCCCCGGCTCCCGGCCCCGGCAGATCCAGAGGTCCTGGAAGGACTTGTTGTCGCAGGCCCGCCACCACTGCTTGCCCTTGTAGTGGTCGTAGACGGGGTTCTTGCGGAGCGCGTCGGCGACCGCCTCGGAGTCGGTGGACTTGGCCAGTGTGACGCCCCGCGCGATCTCCATCACCCCGCTCCAGGCATAGGCGCCGTAGTCACCCGGAGGAGCGTTGTACTTCTTCTGATGGAGCTCCACGTAGCGCTTCGCCGACGGATTCGTGTCCTGCAGCTCCCAGTAGAAGCTGGTCCCGCCGTAGACGTCGCCGTACAGGTCCCCGCCGCCCTCCTTGAGCTGAGGCAGCCAGACCAGGGGCTGGGCGATCCTCATCTGCTTCTTCATGCCGTAGCTGCCGATCTGCTTGAGGAAGGCGATGTTGTCCGCCCCCGGGGTCATGGAGACCAGGACCTCGGGCTTGGCCGCCTGGATCTTCGGCAGGTGCGCGGAGAACTCGGCGCTGCCGAGCGGATAGGGCGTGGAGCCGAGGAGCGTGCCGCCCTGCTTCGCGAGCGTGTCCTGGAGCACCATGTTGTTCTGCTTGCCCCAGGCGTAGTCGGCGTAGATGATCCACCACTTCTTGCCGAGGTTCTGGGCGACCCAGGTCCCGACCGCGCGGCTGGTGATGGTGGGGTTGAGCGCCTCGTGGAAGGTCAGGGGGCTCGTGTCCGGCTTGGCGCTGATCTCGTCGGACTGGCTCACCGAGATGAACAGCACCTTGGACTTCTTGGTCTGCTCGTTGATCGCCATCTGGACGTGGGCGGCCAGCCCCCCTACGATGAACTGGACCTTGTCGTTCTCGATCAGCTCCTTGGTGCGCTGGGCGCCGACCGCGGGCTTCAGCTGGTCGTCGCGGAAGAGCACCTCGACCTTGCGGCCCAGGACCCCGCCCTTGGCGTTCAGCTCCTCCATGGCCAGAGTGGCCCCGCGCTGCTGGTCGGCCGCGAGCGCTCCGAAGGGCCCGGTCAACGGGAGCGGGAAGCCGATCCGGAGAGCATCCGTGCTCTGGGCCCGCAGGACGGCCGGGAACGAAAGGGCCGCGGCCCCGGCCGCGGTGGTTGCCAGGAATGAGCGCCGATCCATAGGGTTGCCTCCTCTGCGTTGAGTGAGCGCGCCTCTGCAGGACGACAGGTGGCCGGTATCATAGGAGACCCCTCCGGAGCGTGTCAATCGCGTCCGGATGGCGGGCCTTTGCGCAGACCACCGGCTCCGGGAGCGGCTAGCTCCTCAGGCGGGCCAGGCAGGCGCCGAGCGCCTGGGGCCGCTCGCACAGCAGGTCCGCGCCGGCCCCGGCGAGCTCGTCCGTGCCGCCGTAGCCCCAGAGGACGCCGATCGACCGGATCCCGTGCGTCCGCGCCGCGGTGATGTCGCCGGCGCGGTCCCCCACCATCACAGCGCTCTCGGCCCGGATCACGCCGGTGGCGAGCAGATGGGCCAGCAGGTCGGCCTTGGCGTCGAAGCGCCCGTCCAGCTCTGCCCCGTGGATGGACACGAAGTGCCGGGCGAGGCCGAAGTGGGCGACGATCCGGGCGGCCGCGTGGCGCGGCTTGGCGGTGGCCACCAAGAGCGCGCCGGCGAGCTGCGCCGTGGTCGCGAGCATCTCGGGGACGCCGTCGTAGACCCGGTTCTCGAACAGGCCGACCTCGTCGTAGCGGGCGCGATAGTGGGCGAGGGCCGACTCGACGAGGGCCGGATCCCGCGTGCCGAGGAGGGTCGCGAAGGTGCCGCGCAGCGGCGGCCCGATATAGGCGGCGAGGGCGTCGTCGTCCGGGCAGGGCCGGCCGAGCCGGGTGAGCGCGTGCCGGAGGCAGGCGGTGATGCCGGCGCGCGAGTCGGTCAGAGTGCCGTCGAGATCGAAGAGAACGGCCACGTCACTCATGCCGCGGGTGGGCTCACCGTGATCTCGGTCTTCACCGAGTTGGCGATGAAGCACTGCTCGTGGGCGGCGTGGTGCAGGCGCGCCTCGTCCTCGGGGGTGGGGTGCGTCGTGCCACCGTAGACGATGCGCGGGCTCAGGGTCACCGCGCTCACCCAGATGGCCCCGCGCTCGTTCTTGCGCATCACCCCCACCGCCTCGTCCTCGTAGGACTCGACCAGGAACCCCTGGCGCGAGGCCACGAAGAGGAAGGTCAGCATGTGGCAGCTCGAGATCGCGGCCACGTAGGCTTCCTCGGGATCCACGTGAGCGGGGTTGGAGTAGGGTACCGGCACCGCGCCGGGCGACGGCGAGGCGGGCACCGTGACCCCGCCGTCGAACGTCCACGTGTGCTCGCGGGAGTAGCGGCCCTTGAGGAACGCCTCCCCGTTCTCCTGGAGCGTCCAGCGCACCGTCGCCTTGTGCAGGGACATGGCTCCTCTCTCCTCGCGGGCCTCTACCAGTCGCCCGCATACCGGGTGTCGTGCGGGGCGGTCAGGGTCAGCAGCCGGGCGCGCCGCAGCTCGAGGAGCTGGCGCGTGTGCAGCAGGTCGTGCGCGGCCCAGGACGCGGCGAGATCACCGGCGGTGATCGGCCCGAACGAGGCGCGGTGCTCGCGGCCCCAGTCGGGAGCCTCGAGCCCGGCCAGCCAGGCCAGCGAGCGTGCCCGCTCGGCCAGGAAGGCGCTCAGGGTGGAGGCGAGCTCGCGGTCGTTGTATCTGCGGGCGGTGACCCAGGCCGCCGGATCGATGGCCGGCCACGTCTCGCCCGGCCGGTGCAGGACCAGGTCGAGGCGGGGCCGGAAGTCCTCGAGCTCCTCGTCGAGGAGGTGGGCCACGACCTCCAGGATCGACCAGCCCCCGCCCGCGGGCCGGGCGCGCGCCTCGGCGGGCGCGACGTGCGCCACCAGGCTCTCGATGGTCTTCGCCCCCTGGGCCAGCTCGCGCCGGAGGACGTCGGGCCGCATGCGGTCCGGCTACTGGAACTCGAGGGTGGCGGCGCGCAGGCCGCAGAGCAGCTTGCCCGCGGTCTCCAGACACCGGTCGTTGGCGGGCGGCATCACCGGGCCGGCGAGCGCGTCGCGGTGCCAGCGCTCCAGGGGCAGCTCCTTCAGGATCCCGCGGCCGCCGGCCAGGCGCAGGGCGCGCTCGGTGGCCATCAGGCCCACGTCGGCGCAGTAGGTCTTGGCCTGGTTCACCACGAGCATGGTGGCCTCGCGGTCACCCGCCGTCTTCACGCAGGCCGCCTCGTGCAGGAGCAGCCGGGCCGCCCGGATCTGGGTGCCCACCTCGGCCACCGTGCGCTGCACCAGCGGATGATGGCTCATCGGCTCGTTGGACGGGCGCTGGGTCCGGGTCCGCGCGTACTCGGCCATGAACTCGAAGGCGGCCTCGCCGATGCCCAGGTAGACCGCGGCGTAGCCGAGGGCGAAGCCCTGCAGATCGATGGTGAGGTACTGGCCGGGCCGGCCCACCACGTTGGCGGGGGCCACCGCGCAGTCGTAGCGGATGGTGTGGCTGATGGTGCCGCGCATGCCGGTGGCGTTCCAGGTGCCCTCGATCTTCACCCCCGCGTCGCGGCTCGGGATCATCGCCGAGATCACGCCGTCGCGGGCGTTGCTCTTGCCGGCGAGGATGCCGGTGACGAAGAAGTAGTCGGCCGCGTCCCCGAGCGAGCAGAACTGCTTCACCCCCGCCACCCGGTAGCCGCCGCCCTCCGTCGGATGGAAGACGGTGTTGAGGACGAACTTGTCCCGGAAGCTCTGCTCGGGCTCGCTGGTGATCGAGGCGATGCGCGCCCCGCGGCCGACTACCTCGCCGAAGTAGCGGCGCTTCTGCTCCTCGGTGCCGAGCGCGGCCACGAAGGTCGTCACGGTCGAGTGCATGTTGAAGGTGAGGGCGGTGGCCGAGCAGCCCTTGGCGATCTCGCGCAGGGCGTGCACGTAGGCGACCGGGTCGGCGCCGACCCCGCCGTACTCGCGGGGGACGGTGAGGGCGAAGAGGCCCGCCGCGTGCAGATCCGCGTAGTTCTCGTAGGGGAACGTGGAGTCGGCATCGTAGCGGGCGGCGCGGGCGGCGAAGCGCTCCCGGGAGAGGGCGGCCGCGCGCTCCACCAGGGAGCGCTGCTCGTCGGTCAGGGGCGGGAGCGGGAACACTGGGCTGGTCCTCCTGGACGCTAGGGTGATTCTGCTAGCCTAGCGCCCCCGCGTGGGCGGGCGCAACCCGGCCGCCGCCCCTGTGATACTGTGGGGGCCGATGGCGACGCGCAGGCGCGATCCGGCTCTCGTGACCACGGCCCGCCCCGATCTGCTCGTCCTGGGGCTGTGCGCCGTCGGCGCCGGCGTCGCGGCCTATCTCAGCTGGCTCAAGTGGACCGGCACCACCGCGGCCTTCTGCGTCTCCGGCAGCGGATGCGACATCGTGCAGGCCAGCCGCTACGGCGCGCTGCTGGGCGTGCCCACCGCGCTCTGGGGCCTGCTGCTCTACGCGGCCATCGGCGCGCTGGCCGGGCTCGGGCTCACCCGGGTGCGCTGGACGTGGGCGTTCTACCTGGCCGCGGCGGGGGTGGGCTTCTCGATCTACCTGACCGCGCTCTCGGTGCTCGTCATCAAGGCCACCTGCGCCTACTGCCTGGGCTCGACCGCGATCATGCTGGCGCTCCTGCTCGTGCTGCTCGCGCGCCGCGCCGGTCTGCCGCAGCGCCGTCGCCTCACGGCGCTCGTTCCCGGAGCGCTCGCCGCCGCGGTGCTGGTGCCCTTCGCGGCCGCCTTCATCTGGGCGATGCCGGCGGGCGGGGGCCGGGGCTTCGAGGCCGCGCTGGCCCGGCACCTGCGCGAGCAGGGCGCGGTGATGTACGGCGCCTACTGGTGCCCGCACTGCGTCGAGCAGAAGGCCCTCTTCGGCGACGCGGCGGCCGACCTGCCCTACGTGGAATGCGCCAGGGACGGCGTCAACGCGCGTCCCGACCTCTGCGAGAAGGCCGGGGTGAAGGCATTCCCGACCTGGGTGCTGGACACCGAGCGTCGCGAGGGGGTGCTGTCGCTCGCCGCTCTGGCCGCCTGGTCGAAATTCCCGACGGAGCCGGCGAAGTAGGCTCCCCCCCAGGGGGAGGGGCGGGCCTCGCTCAGTGGGCCCCGGGCGCGGGCCGCGCCCGCGCCCGCTTCAAGAGCATCGCGAGCGGGATGCTGCAGAGCGCCAGCACCGTGAGCAGCCGGAAGTTGTCGACGAAGGCCAGCAGGGTCGCCTGTGACACGAGCGTGCGGTAGAGGATGGCGAGTGCCTGCTCGGCGGCCGCGCTCGGGCCCACCTTGGGCGTGAGGGCCTGCCGGAGCGCCTCGAGCCGCTGCCGGTACACCGGGTCGTAGGGCGTCAGCTTCCCCACCAGCGCGTTCTGGTGCACCTGGGCGCGCCGCGACAGCAAGGTGGTGACGAGCGAGATGCCCACGCTACCGCCCAGGTTACGCATCAG
>DATIFV010000232.1:0-4494 GCA_035455085.1 Candidatus Methylomirabilota bacterium
AGCGCGTCCGCGGCCTGCCACGTGGCGCGGGCCTCGCGGGCGAGCATGCCGAGCACCGCGAGGGGCTCCTCTCCCGCGTTGAGCAAGGACTCGAGCACCGCCAGCGCGCCCGGGACGTCGCGCGCGGTCAGCGCGCGAGTGAGATCGAATACGTGACGCAGGCGGTGCTCGCCGACCACCGCGCGGATCTCGGCCACCGTGACCCGCCGGTTGTCCGGCCCGCCCGCCAGGGCCGCCTTCTCCACCTCGCCCACCAGGCGCGTGAGGTCGTCGCCGGACAGCTCAACCAGGAGCGCGGCCGCGTCCTCACGGAGCTCGTAGCCGGCGGCCCGGGCGTGGGCGCGCAGCCAGCCGGTGAGGGCCCGCCCGGCGAGCGCCGGGGCCGCCACCACCGCGGCGGGCGGCAGCGCGCGCAGCAGCCAGTGGGCGCCCTCGAGCGGCTCCTCCGCCACCAGGACGAGCGCGGTCGACGGGTTGGGCGCCGCCGCATAGGCGCCCAGAGCCGCCGCCGCCCGGGCGGGCAGGCTCTCCACGCCGCGCGCCACCACGAGCCGACGGGCGCCCAGCCACGGCAGGGTGAGGGCAGCCTGCACGATCGCCTCCGCGCCCGCGGTGCGCGAGTCGAGGACGTCCCGGACCAGGGACAGCTCCGCCTGCCCCGGGAAGAGGGCGCGGGTCAGCCGCGCGACCGCGTCGTCGAGGAGGAAGGGCTCGGGGCCGTGCAGAAGGGTCAGCGGCCCCACCTGCCCGGCGTCCGCCGCCTTGAGAAAGCCCGGGTAGTCCAGCGCTACGCCTCCGCGGAAGAGATAAGGGCCCGCGGGCGCGACACTAGAAGCGGTCCACCGCGAGGTTGACCACCTTGCGCCCGATCTCGGAGGCGGCCTGCAGCACCGCTCCCTGCCCGCGCGCGACGGTGTCGGAGACCGATCCCGCCACCTGGAAATCCGACGTCTCCTGCAGACCCTCCTGCCGCCAGAGCAGGGCACTCCGGCGCACGTCGCGGAACTCCACGTTCAGCACGAGCCGCAGCCGGTAGGCCCGCACGTTGGCGCTGCGGTCGAAGGCGAGGCCGTCGAGGCTGTAGGCCACCACCTCGCCCTCGAGGATGGCGTCGGCCTCCTCGAGCGGCACCACCCGCACCCGCCCCCCGCTGGAGAAGGCGTTGACCACTCCCGAGGTGATCGCGGTGTCCACCCCCGGCTCGAGCGTGCGGTTCTTGAAGATGGGCACCGCCACCGTCTTGATGTGCTCGGGGAGGTTGCCGCGCGTGCTGTATCCGCAGCCCGCCAGCAGCAGCGAGGCGAGGGCCAGCCCCAGGACCCGTCGGGCGCGGCGCGCCGGATCAGCCACGGGTCACGATGTTGACGAGGCGGCCGGGGACCACCACCACCCGGGCGACCTGGCGACCGTCGAGCCACGGGCGCACCTTGCTGTCGGCCAGGGCCTGCTCCCGGATCTCCGCCTCCGGGGCATCCACCGCGGCGGAGAGCCGGCCCCGGACCCGGCCGTCCACCTGGAGCACGATCTCCACCGCGTCGCGGGCGAGCGAGCCGGGATCCGCGACCGGCCAGGCCCGCGTGAACAGACTCTCGCGATGGCCGAGCGCGGCCCACAGCTCCTCGGTGATGTGGGGCGACACCGGGCCCAGCAGGAGGAGCACGGTCTCGACCGCCTCCCGCAGGAGCGCGCCCCGCTCGGGCCGGGCCATGCCGTCGAGAGAGGCCCGTTCGAAGTCGTGCAGCGCGTTCACCAGCTCCATCACCGCGCTGATCGCGGTGTTGAAGTGAAAGTCGTGCTCGATGTCGTGCGTCACCTTCTGGATCGTCTCGTGGATCAGCCGGCGGAAGGCGCGGCCGGGGTCGGACCGCGCGTCAGCGGGCCCCGCGGCCGCCCCCATCTCCCCGAGGTGGGTGTGCACGAAGCGCCAGATCCGGTTGAGGAACCGCGAGGCGCCCTCCACCCCTCGATCGTTCCAGTCGAGGTCCTTCTCGGGCGGCGCCGCGAAGAGCGAGAAGAGCCGCGCGGTGTCGGCGCCGTAGCGGCGGATGAGATCGTCCGGATCCACCACGTTGCCCTTCGACTTGGACATCTTCGCCCCGTCCTTGATGACCATGCCCTGCGAGAGCAGGGCCTGGAACGGCTCGTCGACCTTCAGCATGCCGAGGTCGCGCAGGACCTTGGTGTAGAAGCGGGCATAGAGCAGGTGGAGCACCGCGTGCTCGATGCCTCCGATGTACTGGTCCACCGGCATCCAGTAGGCGGCCGCCCCCGGCTCGAACATGCCGCGCTCGTAGGCGGGTGAGCAGTAGCGGAGGAAGTACCAGGACGACTCCACGAAGGTGTCCATGGTGTCGGTGTCGCGCCGCGCCCGGCCCCCGCACTTGGGACAGGTCGCGTTGACGAAGCCCGCCACCTCGGCGAGCGGCGAGCCCCCCTTGCCGCTGATCTGCACGTCACGGGGCAGGACCACCGGGAGGTTCTCCTCCCGCTCCGGGACCATGCCGTCCTTGTCGCAGTAGAGCACGGGGATCGGGGCGCCCCAGTAGCGCTGGCGGCTGATGCCCCAGTCGCGCAGGCGGAAGTTGATCTTGGCCTGGCCGAGGCCCCTGGCCACCAGCCAGTCGATCGCCTTGCGCTTGGCCTCCTCGATGCCGAGTCCGTCCAGGAAGCCGGAGTTGATCTTCACCCCGTCCCCGGTATAGGCCTGGTCGTCCTTCCAGTCCGCGGGTCGCTTCACGGTGGCGACGATGGGCAGCCCGTGGGCCTTGGCGAAATCCCAGTCACGCTGGTCCTCGCCGGGCACCGCCATGATCGCCCCGGTGCCGTAGCCCATCAGCACGTACTCGGCGAGGAAGAGCGGGATCTCCCGGCCGGTGAACGGGTTGACCGCCCGCGCGGTCAGGCGCAGGCCGCGCTTGGGCCGGTCGGTGGCGAGCCGCTCGATCTCGGTCTCTCTGGCAACCTCGGCGCGGAAGGCCTCGATCAGGCGCCTCTCCTCATCGTCGGCGGCGAGCCGGTCCACCAGCGGATGCTCGGGAGCCAGCACCGCGTACGTCATGCCGAAGGACGTGTCGGGGCGCGTGGTGAAGATCGGGATCGTGAGATCCGCCCGGCCCGCGACCGGCAGCGCGAACTCGGCACCCTCGCTGCGCCCGATCCAGTTGCGCTGCATGGTGAGCACGCGCTCGGGCCACCCGGGCAGGCGGTCGCACCAGTCGAGCAGCTCCTGGGCGTACTCGGTGATCTTGAAAAACCACCCGTCGATTTCCCGGATCGTCACCTCGGAGTCACAGCGCCAGCAGCGCCCCGCCTCCACCTGCTCGTTGGCCAGGACGGTCTGGCAGGACGGGCACCAGTTCACCCGCGAGCGGCGGCGGTAGGCGAGGCCCCGCTCGAGCATGCGGATGAAGATGAGCTGCTCCCACTTGTAGTAGGCGGGGTCGCAGGTGGTGACCTCGCGGTCCCAGTCGTAGGAGATCCCCATGCGCTTGAGCTGCGTGCGCATGTTGTCGATGTTCTCGTAGGTCCACACCGCCGGGTGCACCCCGTTGTCGATGGCCGCGTTCTCGGCGGGCAGGCCGAAGGCGTCCCAGCCCATCGGGTGCAGCACGTTGAACCCCCGCATCCACTTGTAGCGGGCGAGCAGGTCGCCGATGGCGTAGACCCGCACGTGCCCCATGTGGATGCGGCCGGACGGGTACGGGAACATCTCGAGGCAGTAGTACTTCGGGCGCCCCGGCTGCTCGGTCACCTTGAACTGCTCGCGCTCCGCCCAGACCCGCTGCCACTTGGCCTCGATCTCGGGGAACGGGTAGCGGTCGGGGCGCTCGTCGAGGGCCATATTAGCGCTGATTTTTGCACGCTTAGGCGGGGGGCGCAAGAAACGGCTCCCCGGGGGCCGAGGACCGGCCCCCGGGCGTGGAGCGGGGCTACTTCTTCTTCAGCGTGAGGTTGATCGCCTTGGCGGCCTCGTCCGCCTTCGCCACCGACTCGGCGTGCTTGCCGGCGTCGTGCAGCGCCTTGGCCTCGTTGGCCAGGGCCACCGCCTTCTTCGACGCCTCGTCGGTCTTGCCGGCCGTCGCGTCCTGGATCTGCTTGATCAGGAGCGGGCACTGGTTGGCCAGCGCCGGTGCGGCCGCGAGCGCCACGATCGAAAGAGCCATCATGAGCATCTTCATTCGCGTCACCTCCCTTCGGTGTGATCCTGCACGCCTAAACTCCCCCGCCCCAAGGAAGGTTCCCCCTCCCCGGCGGGCGGGTGGAAGAAATCGTAGATGCGCTGCGCCAGCTTCGGGGTGACTTTCGGCACCGAGGCGAGGTCGGCCACGGAGGCCTCGCGGACCCCCTTGGCCGAGCCCAGGGTCTTGAGCAGACTGGTGCGCAGCGCCGGCCCCACCCCGGGAATCTGGTCGAGCACCGAGGCGATGGCCCGCCGGTGGCGCAGCTTCTTGTGGTACGTGATCGCGAAGCGGTGCGCCTCGTCGCGCACCCGCT
>DATIFV010000233.1:0-4183 GCA_035455085.1 Candidatus Methylomirabilota bacterium
CGCCCCCCCGGCGCGACTGCTCGGCGGGCAGGGCGGGCAGGCGCCCGATCACCGCGGTCCGCACGTTCACGAGCACCACGTCCTGGCCGGGTGCGCTGTAGGTGTAGAGCTCCTCGTGGCGCCGGTGGAAGCGCTCGACCACCTGGTCCATCAGGTCGGCCGCCTGCACGTCGACCTCGTCGAGCGGGACCTGGATCTCGAAGGTCTGCTCGCCGTAGCGCATGTCCACGGACCGGCGCACGTCCACCTGGCCCGCGAGCGAGCCGCCGAGACGCCGGCGGCCCTCGGTCTCCATCTCGGTGAAGAGCGCCCGCAGCCGCGCCGCCCCGACCCGTCCGGCCTCCCCGACGTGCGTGCGCACGAACTCGTACCGCAGATCGGTGGCCAGCATGCCCCAGGCCGAGAGCACCGAGGCCACGCGCGGCACCACCACGCGGCCGATCTCGAGCATGCGCGCGACCTCGGTGATGTGCAGGCCGGCCGCGCCGCCGAAGGACAGCAGGGTGAAGCGCCGCGGATCCGCGCCCCGGCGCACCGAGACCAGCCGGATGCCCTCGGCCATGTTGGTGTTCACCACGCGGTGGATGCCTTCCGCCGCCGGCAGCACGCCCAGGCCCAGGTCGCGCGCCACCCGCTCCACCGCCGCCGCCGCCGCCGCGGGGTCGAGCCGCGTCCGCCCGCCCAGGAACGCGGCCGGATCCAGGAATCCCAGGACCAGGTTCGCGTCGGTCACGGTCGCGGCGGCCCCGCCGCGCCCGTAGCAGGCGGGCCCCGGCACCGCCCCCGCGCTCTCCGGCCCCACGTGCAGGATGCCGCCGGCGTCCACCCGCGCGATCGAGCCCCCGCCTGCCCCGAGGGTATGGATGTCGATGCTCGGCAGCGCGACCTTGCTGCCCCCGACCGCCTTGTCGCCGGTGAGATGAGGCTCCCCGCCCTCCAGCAGGGCGATGTCGGTGCTGGTACCGCCCATGTCGAAGGTGACGAGGTTGCCCTCCCCGAGCAGCCGCGCGGCGTGGCGGCTGCCCGCGATGCCGCCGGCGGGCCCGGAGAGCACCGCGCCCGCGGCGAGGCGCACCGAGTCCGGGATGGTGGCGACCCCACCGTGCGACTGCATGATCAGCACGTCGCCCCGGTAACCCGCCTTCCGCAGCCGCCCGCCCAGGCTCCCCAGGTAGCGGGCGAGCACCGGGCCCACGTAGGCGTTCACCACCGTGGTGCAGAAGCGCTCGTACTCCTTGATCTGCGGCAGGACCTCGGAGGAGAGCGAGACGTACGCGTCGGGGAGCAGGCGCGCGAGCAGCTTGCGGGTCCACCGCTCGTGCCGCGGATCGCGGTACGAGTGCAGGTAGCACACCGCCACCGCGGTGACGTGCGCGGCGGCGAGCCGCCGGATCGCCGTCTCCGCGGAGCGCGTCGACAGGCGGGTCTCGACGGTCCCGTCGAAGCGCAGCCGCTCGGCCACGTCGAGGCGCCGCGCGCGGGGGACCAGCGGCTGGGGGGGTGGCATCCGCAGGTTGTAGCGGTCGTCCTTGAGGCCCTCGCGCATCTCGATCACGTCGCGGTGCCCCGCGGTCGTCAGCATGCCCACCGTCGCCCCCTTGCGCTCGAGCAGGGCGTTGGTGGCGACGGTGGTGCCGTGGACGATGAGACCGGTGCCGCCGAGCAGCCCGGCCAGGTCGGTGCCCAGCTCCGCGGCCAGCAGGCCGAGGCCGTCCATCACTCCGATCGACGGGTCGGCGGGCGTGGAGGCGGACTTGGCGAGGCTCACCCGTCCCGCGTCGTCCACCGCGACCAGGTCGGTGAACGTGCCGCCGACGTCGATCCCGATGCGATATCCAGGTTGGTGGTCTTGCATGCGCCCTTGACTTGATCTCACGGTCGTCGCAAGCGACGACCTCTTTGAGGTCGCTTCGCGTCTTTCTTAGTGCGCGGCGGGCGGGAGGAGACGAAGCCGTTGGCGCGGTCGGCGGCGCGGGCGGCCGCCGAGCGCCGCGCGGGCGGGCCGTAGCCGCCACCGCCCATGGACTCGACCAGGAAGACCGCGCCGGGCGGGATCGGGATCCCGACCTCCTTGGTCTTGAGCACGCGCGTCTCGCCCCGCGCGACCATCCGGTACCGGTGCGGCAGCCCGTCCTTGCCGCCGAGCACGCCGTAGGCGGGATACCGGACCCCGTCCCCCGCGGTGTTGCCGAGCGCGGGCTCGGTCGTCTCCATGCGCAGCTCCAGCACCGAGCCCACCCCGCCCCGGTAGCGCCCGTCACCCGCGGAATCGGGACGGAACTCGTGCCGCTTGAAGAAGAGCGGGAAGCGCGCCTCCGCCACCTCGACGCTGCCGAACTTGATCCCGCCCGCCGCCTGGCCTTCCCCCGCGGTCTCCCAGCCGTCGCCGGCCGAGGAGGCCCCGCCGCCGCCCCGCGCGTGGAAGAGGTGCCAGATGAAAGGGCGCTTGGTCCGCGGGTTCCGGCCCGAGATGGCGATCCGGAAGCGCCGCGACCAGCCCGCGAGCACGCGATCCGGACAGCTCCGGGCGAGCGCGCGGATCATGGCCTCGGCGATCTCCTGCGCGCAGTGGTTGGTGGACAGGGTCACCGGGGCGGGCGGGTAGGGCCACACGACCGTGCCCTGGCGGGCCTTCACGGTCACCGGGCGGAAGGTGCCCTCGTTCTTCGGGGTGCGGGGGTCGATCAGGTAGGCGAGCGCCATGTGCACCGCCGACATGGTGTTGGGGAAGGACGAGTTGACGAAGCCGATCACCTGCGCGTGCGAGTCGCCGAGATCCACGGTGAGCGAATCGCCCTTCTTGGTGACGGTGGCCCGGATGTGGATGTCGCTGATGCCGTGACCGTCGTCGTCCAGGATCGACTCCCCCTTGAAGACCCCGTCCTTCCACCCGCGGATGCACTCGCGGGCCTGCCGCTCCGCTCCGTCGAGGATCTCGCCGATCGTGCCGAGCACGGTGTCGAGCCCGTACTCCTCCACCAGCTTGAGGAGCCGGCGCTCCCCGAGGCGCGCCGAGCCGATCATGGCGCGCAGGTCTCCCTGGAAGTCGCGCGGATGGCGCACGTTGGTCGCGACCATCTCGAGCACGTCGTCGCGCAGCGCGCCGCGGTCGTAGAGCTTGAGGGGGGTGATGCGGATGCCCTCCTGCCAGATCTCGGTGGCCCCCGGGTTGTAGGCCCCGTGGGTCGCGCCGCCGATGTCGTGCTGGTGCGCCCGGTTGATCGACCAGAACACCGGGCGATCACCCACAAAGACCGGCAGCAGCACGGTGAGATCGGGCAGGTGATTGTTGCCGTGGTAGGGGTCGTTCAGGAGGAAGAGGTCGCCCGGGGCGATCCGGCCCTTGAAGAAGTCGGCCACCGAGGCCACCGCCCACGGGAGCGCCCCCACGTGGATCGGCACGTGCTCGGCCTGCGCGGCCAGGCGCCCCTGGCCGTCGAACACCGCGGTCGAGAAGTCGCGGCTCGAGTTCAGGATCTGCGAGTACGCGGTCCGCAGCATGGCCTCGCCCATCTCCTGCACGATGGACTCGAGGCGATGCTGCATGACGGAGACGGTGATCGGATCGCCGGCCATGGGGCTCCTAGGCAGCGCCTCGGGTCCGCAGAGAGTGCCAGAGCCGGGCGGGGGTGATCGGCACCTCGAGCACGTCGGCCCCGCGCCCGGCCAGCGCGTCCTCGACCGCGTTGGCGATGGCGGCGGCGGGCGCGATGATCGCGCTCTCGCCCACCCCCTTGATGCCGAGCTCGTTGCGGGTAGAGGGGAACGCGAGGGTCTCGGTCTCGAAGGCCGGCAGATCCGCGGCGAGCGGGATCGCGTAGTCCATCAGGCTCCCGGTGAGGAGCTGGCCGTCCTCGTCGTAGAGCAGCGCCTCGGTCAGTGCGGTCCCGATGCCCCCGGCGAGACCGCCGTGAAGCTGCCCCTCCACCACCGCCGGGTTGATGGCCCGCCCGCAGTCGTGGACCGCGCGGTAGCGCAGGATGCGGACCCGCCCGGTCTCCACGTCCACCTCCACCGCGCAGGCCTGGGCGCCGAAGGCGAAGGTCACGGTCTCGGGAGCGAAGTAGCCGCACGCCTGGAGCCCGGGCCGCGCCTCGCGCAGCAGGGTCTTGCTCCGCACCGCGGCCCGCGCCAGGTCCGCCAGGGCGACTCCCCGCTGGGGCACCCCCGCCACGTGCGCGCG
>DATIFV010000234.1:0-15702 GCA_035455085.1 Candidatus Methylomirabilota bacterium
CGTCGCGGGCGAGACCGCGGCGGTGCTGGGGCTGGGCTCGCTGGGCCTGCTCGCGGTGCAGGTGCTCCGGGCCCGGGGGTGCCGCGTCCTGGCGGTGGCGCGCTCGACGCGGCGGCTCGCGCTGGCCCGCGAGGTCGGCGCGGAGGCGGTGGCGCTCTCGGGCGCCGACGACGACACCGCGGCGGCCCGCCGCTTCTCGGGCCGGGAAGGCGTGGACCTGGTGATCGAGACCGCGGGGACCGCCTCCGCGGTGGAGCATGCCGTCAACCTGTGCCGCCCCGGCGGGCGCGTGGTCCTGACCGGCCTGCCGCACGAGGCCACCGCCCTCAACTTCTTCTGGGTGGTGCGCCGCGAGCTCAAGATCATCGGCTCGATGATCTACCAGGACGAGTTTCCGGAGGCGATGCGCCTGCTCGAGACGGGGGCGGTCCGCACCGACCGGCTCCTCTCGCAGACGTTCCCTCTCGACCGGATCGACGATGCCTTCCAGGCCCACCGCTCGCCCGACTCGATCAAGGTCGCGGTCATCCCTCCGCCGGCCGGGGTGTAAACGCCAGGATACGGGGGCCGTCTGTACCCCCGGGGGACGACGATGGGGTGGATGCGGCGCGTGGCGGGCGTGATCCTGGTCGGCCTCGTGGGGGCGGCCTGCTCCTCGGCTCCCGCGCCCCGGGGCGCAACGGCGCCCCCGCCCCCCCGCGCGGCGCTGCGGCTGCCCGCGTCTCCGCTCACCCCCGATCAGCAGATCCTTCACGTCCTGAGCCGTCTCGGGTACGGGCCGCGCCCGGGGGACGTGGAGCGGGTGCGCGCGACGGGCCTCGCGCTCTACCTCGAGCGCCAGCTCGATCCCCGGCGCATTCCCGATCCCGCTCTCGAGGCGGCGCTCGCCGCCTACCCGGTGCTGGGGCTCGGCACCGCGGAGCTCGTGCGCGACTATCCGCTTCCGCCGCCCGCGGTGCGGCAGCGCGTGGCCTCCGGAGAGATGAGCCGCCGCGAGCTGATGGAGATGTACCCGGCCGAGCGGCGCCCCGCGGTCGTGGCGGCCCAGCTGCAGGCGGCGCGGGTCACCCGGGCGGTGATGAGCGAGCGGCAGCTCGAGGAAGTGATGGTGGACTTCTGGTTCAACCACTTCAACGTCTACGCGCAGAAGGGCGCGGTGCGCTGGATGGTGCCCGCCTACGAGCGCGAGGCGATCCGCCCCCACGCGCTCGGGCGGTTCCGCGATCTGGTCCTGGCCACCGCGCGCCATCCCGCGATGCTCTTCTACCTGGACAACTGGGTCAGCACGCGGGCGGACCTCGTCGCCCGCGGCGGCCCCAACGCGGGGCGGCGGCTCGGCCTGAACGAGAACTACGCCCGGGAGCTGCTGGAGCTGCACACCCTCGGGGTGGACGGCGGCTACACCCAGCAGGACGTGATGGAGGTCGCACGCTGCTTCACCGGCTGGAGCATCGACCGGCCCCAGCAGGGGGGCGGCTTCGTCTTCCGTCCGCTGGCCCACGACCCCGGGGTCAAGCGCGTGCTCGGACAGACGATCCCGGCCGGGGGCGGACAGGCGGACGGCGAGCGGGTGATCGACATCCTGGTCCGGCACGAGTCGACCGCCCGCTTCGTGTCGACCAAGCTCGCGCGCCGCTTCGTGGGCGACGATCCCCCCGCGGCCCTGGTGGAGCGGGCCGCCGCGACGTTCCGCCGGAGCGACGGTGATATCCGGGCGGTCCTGGCCGCGATCGTCACCTCGCCCGAGTTCTGGTCCGCGGAAGCCTACCGCGCCAAGATCAAGACGCCGCTCGAGGTGGTGGCCAGCGCGGTGCGCGCGCTCGACGGGCGCCTCGCGCCCGCGGACGGGGGCGACCGTGGGCCGGCCGGAGGCCTCGCGCTGGCCCGCGCGGTGGGCCGGCTCGGCGAGCCGCTCTACGAGGCCCAGCCGCCCACCGGCTATCCCGACCGCGCCGAGGCCTGGGTGAACAGCGGGGCGCTGCTCGGGCGCATGAACTTCGCGCTGGACCTGGCCCACAACCGCCTTCCCGGAGTCCGGGTGGACGTGCCCGCCTTCCTGGCCGGCACCGATCGCAGCCACCCGGCCCGGGTGCTCGACCGGCTGCTCGCGGTCGTGCTCCACGGTGAGGCGTCGCCCCGGACGCGCGCGGTGCTGGCCGCGCAGCTCGAGAGCCCGGAGATCACGCGGATCACCGCCTACGACCGGGTGGCGAAGGACACCGACGTCGAGAAGCTCGCGGCCCTCGTCCTCGGCTCGCCCGAGTTCCAGAGGCGCTAGCATGGACCGCGGCACGCGGCGATCGTTCATGAAGGGAGGAGCGCTCGCGCTCCTCGCGCTCGGCCGGCCGCCCCGGTTCCTGGTGCGCGCCGCGCTCGCCGAGACCCGCCCGCCGCGGCCGAAGATCCTGATCGCGGTGTTCCAGCGGGGCGCGGTGGACGGGCTCAGCATGATCGTCCCGCACGGCGATCCCGACTACTACGCGGCGCGGAGCAGCATCGCGATCGCGCGGCCCGCGCCCGGGAGCGGGGGGGGCGCGATCGATCTCGACGGATTCTTCGGGCTCCACCCGGCGCTGGCCCCGCTCCGGCCGGCCTGGGACGACCGCCGCCTCGCGGTCGTCCACGCGTGCGGGTCGCCCGACACCACGCGCTCGCACTTCGACGCCCAGGACTACATGGAGTCGGGCACGCCCGGCGTCAAGAGCACCGCCGACGGCTGGCTCGCCCGGGGCCTCGCCGCGATGCCGGCCCGCGAGCCGGCCTCGCCCTTCCGAGCGGTCGCGCTCGGCCCGATCCTGCCGCGCATCCTTCGCGGCGAGGCGGGCGCGGTGGCGATGAGCAGCGTAGCCGACTTCGACGTCAAGGACGGCGGGGTCCCGATGGCGGGCGCGCCCGGGGCGCGGACCGGCTTCGAGTCACTCTACGAGCAGGGGGTGCGCGACCTGCTCTACGGCACCGGGCGGGAGACCTTCGAGGCGGTGAAGATGCTCAAGTCCGCCGCGCCCCAGCGCATCGCGCCCGCGAACGGCGCGGTCTATCCCCGAGGGCGCTTCGGAGAAAGCCTGCGCCAGATCGCGCAGCTCATCAAGGCCGACGTCGGGCTCGAGATCGCCTTCGCCGACGTGGGCGGCTGGGACACCCACGCGGGCCAGGGCAGCGACCGGGGGCAGCTCGCGCTCCGGCTCCGAGAGTTCGCGGAGGGGCTCGCCGCGCTCGACCGGGATCTGGGGCCCCGCATGAGCGACGTGGCGGTGCTGACCATGTCCGAGTTCGGGCGGACGGTCCGGGAGAACGGTAACCGGGGCACCGATCACGGGCACGCCACCGCGATGCTGGTGCTCGGCGGAGCGGTCAAGGGCGGGCGCGTCCACGGCCGCTGGCCGGGCCTGGGACGCGAGCAGCTCTTCGAGGGCCGGGACCTGGCCGTCACCACCGACTTCCGGAGCCTCTTCACCGAGATCGCGGTGCGCCACCTGGGCGCGCCCGCCGGGCCGCTCTTTCCGGGCTGGAGCGCCCCGGGCGGGGCGTGGCCCGGCGTGCTCGCCTAGCGGTCGCGCGCCGGGCCCGGCTCTCCGCGATCAGGCGGTCCGCGAAGCGGGCCGCGGCGGGCGCGCGCCGGAAGCCGGGCCGGTGCACCAGCGCGACCGGCAGGGCGGGCACCGCCGCCCGCTCCCACCGGACCCGGCCGCGGTCGAGCTCGGCCAGCGCCAGGGCCGGGGCCAGGCCCACCCCCAGGCCTCCCGAGACGTAGGCGAGCAGCAGGGACACGCTCGGCACGTCGATCGTGGAGATGGGCTGGATCCGCTCCCGCTCCAGGTAGTCCTCGAGCAGCCGGCGGCCCTGGCTGCCCGCGCCCAGCCGCAGCACCGGCTCGCGGGCGAGCCGCTCGTGGAGCGGCGCGGGATGGCCGGCCCGCCGGGGCGCCACCCAGACGAAGGGCTGGTCGAAGAGCCGGTGTGCCTCGAGCCCGCGTGGCACTTCCTGGCCGGTCACCACCGCGCAGTCCGTCTCGCCCAGCCCGACCAGGCGGACCGCCTCGCGCGAATGGGTGGTGACGATCTCGAAGCGCAGGGGAGCCCGCTCCTCGAGCAGCTCGCGCAGCACCGGCACCAGCAGCGCCCGCCCCAGATAGTCGCTGACCGCCACGCGCAGGGTCGCGGGCGGGCGGCCCGACAGCTCGGCCAGGTGGGCGAGGAGCGCCTCGGCCTCGGTGCCGACCCGGACCACCGCGGGCAGGGCGGCCTCACCGGCCGCGGTGAGCCGGACCCCGCGCCCGGCGCGCTCCAGGAGGGTGACGCCCAGCTGGCGCTCGAGCTTGCGGAGCTGCTGGCTGACCGCCGAGGAGGTGCGGTGGTGCAGCCGCGCGGCCGCGCCCACCGAGCCGCTGCGCGCGACGGTGAGCAGGGTCAGCAGGGCGGGCAGGAGCGTGCCGTCGATCATTAGCGAATCTTACGGGATGAGAAAGAATATTTCACTATACTTAACGGTCCGGCCGGGGGACACTCAGCCGGCCGGCCACCTGCCGGCCACGGAGGAGACAATGGCGTCATCGCTGCTCGACCGAGTCTGGGACGCGCACACGGTCCGCACGCTGCCCTCGGGGCAGACGCAGCTCCTGATCGGGCTCCATCTCATCCACGAGGTCACCTCCCCGCAGGCCTTCCAGGCCCTGCGCGAGCTCGGGGTGCCGGTGCGGATGCCGGCGCGGACCTTCGCCACCCTGGATCACATCATCCCCACCACCGCCCAGCAGCGCCCGTTCGCGGACGAGGTGGCGGAGGAGATGGCGGTGCACCTGACGCGCAACGCGCAGGCGAGCGGGGTCCCGTTCTTCGGCCTCGACAGCGGCCGGCAGGGCATCGTGCACGTGATCGGGCCCGAGCTGGGCCTCACCCAGCCGGGAATGACCATCGCCTGCGGCGACAGCCACACCGCCACCCACGGCGCGGTGGGGGCGGTGGCCTTCGGCATCGGCACCAGCCAGGTCCGCGACGTGCTCGCCACCCAGTGCCTGGCCATGGCCAAGCCCAAGCTCCGGCAGGTGCGGGTGGACGGGGCCCTGTCCAAGGGGGTCTACGCCAAGGACGTCATCCTCGCGATCATCCGCGCGCTCGGCGTGCAGGGCGGGGTGGGCTACGCCTACGAGTACGCGGGGCCGGTCGTCGATCGGATGACGATGGAGGAGCGCCTCACGCTGTGCAACATGTCCATCGAGGGCGGCGCGCGCTTCGGCTACGTCAATCCGGACCAGACCACCTTCGACTACCTGCGCGGCCGGCCCTACGCGCCCCAGGGCGCCGCCTTCGACCGGGCGGTCACGTGGTGGAAGGGGATGGCCTCGGACGCCGGCGCCTCCTACGACGACGTCGCGCGCCTCGACGGCTCCGCCATCGCGCCGATGGTGACGTGGGGCATCAACCCCGGCCAGTCGGTGGGCGTGGACGAGCGCATCCCCTCGCCGGACTCGGCGCCGGAGCCGGAGCGCCCCACCTACCGCGAGGCGCTGGCCCACATGGGCTTCGAGGCCGGCCAGCCCATCGTGGGCGCCAAGATCGACGTGGTGTTCATCGGCTCCTGCACCAACTCGCGCCTCTCGGACCTGCGGGTCGCCGCCTCCGTGGCCAAGGGCCACCGGGTGGCCAAGGGGGTGCGGGCCCTGGTGGTGCCGGGCTCGCAGCAGGTCGCCAAGGCCGCCGAGGCCGAGGGCCTCCACGAGGTCTTCCGCGCGGCGGGCTTCGAGTGGCGCAACGCGGGCTGCTCGATGTGCCTCGGCATGAACGACGACAAGCTCCGCGGGCGCGAGATGAGCGCCTCCACCAGCAACCGTAACTTCATCGGGCGCCAGGGCAGCCCCACCGGCCGGACCCTGCTGATGAGCCCGGCCATGGCCGCGGCGGCCGCGCTCGCGGGCGCGGTGACCGACGTGCGGGAGATGCTGAAATGAGCCACCTGCGGGAGACGATGCGATGAGCGACAGCGCGCGGCGGCAGGTCGCGGGGCGCGGCATCCCGGTGCCCGGCAACGACATCGACACCGACCGGATCATCCCGGCGAGGTTCCTCAAGACCGTCACCAACGAGGGCCTCGGCCTGCACGCCTTCGAGGACGCCCGCAAGCACGACCCGGAGCACCCGTTCAACCAGAAGGCCTACGAGGGCGCCTCGGTGCTGGTGGCCGGGATGAACTTCGGCTGCGGGTCCTCGCGCGAGCACGCGCCCGAGTCGCTCAAGCAGTGGGGCATCCGCGCCATCGTGGGCGGCTCGTTCGGCGAGATCTTCTTCGGCAACTGCACGATGCTCGGCATCCCGTGCCTGGCCATCTCCCAGGACGACGTGCTCTGGCTGCAGCGGGCGGTGGGCCGCGACCCGACGCAGGCGGTCGTCGTGGACGTGGAGGGGCAGGAGGTGCGCTTCGGCGAGCGCGTCATCCCGGCCCGGATTCCCGAGGGGGCGCGCAAGCAGCTCGTCTCCGGCGCGTGGAACGCGACCGGCGTGCTCCTCGAGGCGGGCGACGCCATCGAGGCGACCGGGGCCCGCCTGCCGTACATCAAGGGCTTCTGATCCGGGCGGCCTCCCGGTGCCGAGCGTCCGCACGCCGACCCTCGAGATCGGCTACGAGGCGTGGGGGGATCCTGCGGGTGCGCCGGTCGTGCTCCTCCACGGCTTTCCCGACGACGCACACGCCTGGGAGGAGGTGGCGCCGGCGCTGGCCACCCGGGGCCATCGGGTCCTGGCGCCCTACCTGCGGGGCTACGGGCCCACGCGCTTCCTCGACCCGGGCGAGCCCCGCAGGGCCCAGCAGGCCGCGATCGGCCAGGACCTGCTCGACTTCATGACCGCGCTCGGGCTCGAGCGGACCGCCCTCGCCGGCTACGACTGGGGGGGCCGCGCGGCGTGCATCGCGGCCATCCTGGCCCCGGCCCGGGTGCGCGCCCTGGTGACGATCGGCGGCTACAACGTGCAGAATACCCTGGCCCCGCCCCGGCCCGCCTCGGCGAGGGAGGAGCGGGCGGCCTGGTACCAGTGGTACTTCAACACCGAGCGGGGGCGGCTCGGCCTCGAGCAGAACCGCCGGGAGATCTGCCGGCTGCTCTGGCAGGACTGGTCGCCCACCTGGCGCTTCGACGAGACGACCTTCGAGCGGGCCGCGGCCGCCTTCGACAACCCGGACTTCGTCCCGGTGGTGATCCATTCCTACCGGCATCGTCACGGCAACGCCCCGGGCGACCCGCGCCTGGACGCGATCGAGCGGCGGCTCGCCGAGCGGCCGCGCATCGAGGTGCCGAGCCTGATCCTGCACGGCGCGGAGGACGGGGTCGACTTCCCGAGTCGCACCGAGCGGCACTCCGCGATGTTCCCGGCCGGCACCGAGCGCCACGTGATCCCGGACGCCGGCCACTTCCTCCCGCGCGAGCAGCCCCGCGCGGTGGCGGAGGCGCTGCTCGCGCTGCTGGCGCGGACCCGGTAGGGCGCGACGATGTGGTTCCTCCTCGCGCTGGTGGCCGCGCTGTGCCAGGTGCTGCGCAACACCGTGATGAAGCGTCTCGGCCACTCGCTCGACGAGTACATCAACGTGTGGGGCCGCTTCACCTTCCTGCTGCCCTTCGCGGGGCTCTTCGTGCTCTGGCACGGCGTGCCCGAGCTCAAGCCGGGGTTCTGGCCCGCCTGCGCCGCGTTCGCGGTCTGCCAGACCGTCTCGACGATGGCGCTCTCCAAGGCGCTCAAGCTGGCCGAGATCTCGATGGTCACCGCCCTGTGGAAGGTGAGCCTGCTGATCCTGGTGGTGCTCGGCTACTTCACCCTGCGGGAACGGCCGACCCTGCTCGGGATCGCGGGGATCCTGATCAGCATGGCCGGCGTCTACCTGCTGAACGTGAACCGGGCCCACATCGCCTGGTGGGCGCCGCTCGCCGTGCTGTTCACGGACCGCGGGATGCGCTACACCCTGCTGGCCGCGCTCTTCTTCGCGCCGTCGGTGGTCACGATCAAATGGGCGATGCAGTGCTCGGACCAGTACACGGGCACCCTGGGAGGCTACCTGGCCGCGAGCCTGCTCGTGACCCCGATCGTGCTCGGGACCTCGCGGCGGCACTTCGTGGAGATCCCGCGCTACTGGAAGGCCTTCCTGAGCTTCGGCCTCTTCGCTGCCCTGACCACGGTCAGCCAGGGTACGGCCTACCTGATGACCCTGTCCTCCTACGTGGAGGCGGTCAAGCAGGTGGAGATCCTCTTCGCGATGGCCATCGGTACGCTGGTGTTCCATGAGAAGCAGAAGGTGCGCGACATCGCGCCGGGCGCGCTCGTCATGCTGGCCGGCGTCACCCTCCTGAGCCTCGCCGGCTGATCCGGACGCCGATAAAGGCCCATCTGCTTCGTTGGCGCCCTCGGTCGGGGCGCTCGACGTACAGAGAGTACGCCTCGCGCCCGACCGTCGGGCGCCGCCTCGCAGCTGGACCTTTCTCGGCGCCCGGCTAGAGGTCGGGGCGTTTCCCGTGGGTAGCGCGCACCACCGTCTTGATCCCGCCCCGCACCGTGAAGTCCCCGACGACCTCGATCCAGCGCGGCGTCGCCGCGGCCACGAAGTCGTTCAGGATCCGGTTGGTCACGTCCTCGTGGAAGGCGCCTTCGTTCCGGTACGACCAGATGTAGAGCTTGATCGACTTGAGCTCGAGCAGGTGCCGGTCGGGCACGTACCGGACCCGGATGGTCGCGAAGTCCGGCTGACCGGTGCGGGGGCAGACGCAGGTGAACTCGGGGATCTCCAGGCTGATCTCGTAGTCGCGGTCCGGGTGCGGGTTGGGCACGACCTCGAGCGCCTTCGAGGGCTGGGTGGGCATGGCCCGACGCTACCGCGCGGGGCCGGCGGTGGTCAAGGGAAGCTCCTCACCCGAGGTCAGCGGCGCACGCTGAGGCCGATGCCCGCCGCGACCATGATGCTCGAGAGCAGGAGGACCGGGCTCAGCTGGTCGCCGGTCACCGCGGCCGCGACGAGCACGCCGAAGAGCGGGGTGGTCAGTGAGCAGGTGGCGATCGCGCTCGCCAGGTAGACCTTGTAGAGGTAGGAGTTCACGATGAAGTTGAAGCCGGCCACCACCGCGCCCTGGTAGAGCAGCGAGGCGGCCAGCCCCCGGGTGTAGCGGGTGGGGGCGTTCGCCTCCAGCGCCAGGCTCGCCAGGAGAAAGCAGGCGCTGCCGATCGCGGACTGGAACACGAGCAGCTTGATGGGGTCGATCCTCTGGATCGCCCGGGCCATGTAGACGATGCGCTCGCCGAGGAGGACCGCGCTGGCCGCCACCACCAGGTCGCCGAGGAGCGTCTCGCTCGCGAACGAGAAGTCGCGGGCGAAGAGGAGCACGATGCCGGCGTAGGCGACGAGCACCCCGCCCAGCTTGGTGGGGGTCAGGCGGTCGCCCGGGATCATGAAGTGGGCGAGCACCACCGAGTGCACCGCGTAGGAGTTCAGCACCACCGCGGCGTGGGCGGCGGTGGTGAGCCCGATGCCCACGTTCATGACCCCGATCTGCACCGAGAAGACGACCCCGAGCGAGAGCACCGGGCGCCACTCCCCGGGGCGCACCCGGAGGACACCGGGATGCCGCATCCATCCGGCGTAGGCCAGGATCACCAGACCGCCCAGGAGGAAGCGCAGGAAGGCGAGATAGAGCGGCGGCGCGTCGGCGAGCCCGACCTTCACCGCGACCGGGTTGGCGCCCCACAGCGCGGAGAGGAGCAGCGCGATCGCGGTGCCGCGCCAGTCGAGGGGACGGAGGGAGGTCACTCGGGGTGGCGCGCGGGGCGCCGGAGGCCGGCCATCTCGCCGGCTATGGTAGCATGGCCTTCCATGAAGATCGGGCTGGTCGGGCTTCCCAAGAGCGGAAAGACCTCGCTGTTCAACCTCCTCACCGGATCGAGCGTCGCGACCTCGTCGTTCGGGACCGCGCGCGGGGAGATGCACGCGGGAGTGGCGCGGGTGCCCGACGCGCGGGTGGATCGGCTGAGCGCGATGTTCAAGCCGAAGAAGACCACCTTCGCCACCTTCGAGGTCGTGGATCTCGCCGGCATCAGCCGGGGTGAGCGGCAGGGCCTCGAGGCCAAGGAGTTCCGCAACGCGGACGCGCTGCTGCACGTGGTCCGCGCGTTCCCGGACGCGAGCGGGGCTCCTCCCGATCCGCGGGCCGACATCGCGGACCTGGAGACCGAGCTGATCCTCGCCGACCTCGAGGTGGTGGAGCGGCGGCTCGAGCGCCTCGAGGCGCAGATCAAGAAGAAGCGGACCGACGCCGACGTGCACGAGCAGGCAGTGCTGTCGAAGGTGAAGCCGCGGCTCGAGGCCGAGGAGCCGATCCGTGCCATGGCCCTCTCCGAGGAGGAGGCCCGGTCCCTCCGGGGCTTCACCTTCCTGTCGCAGAAGCCGATCCTGCACTGCCTCAACCTCTCCGAGAAGGACATCCCGCGCGGCGGCACGCTCGTGGAGAGCTTCGGCCTGCAGACGGTGGCCGAGCGCCCGGCCACGCGCCTCGGGTGGGTGTCCGCGATCATCGAGGCGGAGGTGGCCCAGCTCGCGGGGCCGGAGCAGGCCGCGTTCCTCGCCGACCTCGGCCTTGCGGAGCCGGCGATCCGCCGGGTACTGGAGGACTGCTACGCGCTCCTCGGCCTCATCTCCTTCTTCACGGTAGGCGAGGACGAGGTGCGGGCGTGGTCCATCCCGCGGGGCACCCGCGCCCAGGACGCGGCGGGCGCCATCCACTCCGACATCCAGCGGGGTTTCATCCGGGCCGAGGTGGTGAGCTACGGCGACCTGCTCGCCGTGGACGGCTCCATGGCCGCCGCGCGCGAGCGCGGCCGCCTGCGCCTGGAGGGCAAGGAGTACGCGGTGCAGGACGGTGACATCTGCCACTTCCGCTTCAACGTAGGAGGGCGCTGAAAACGGCCCAGCTGCTTCGCTGCCGCCTTCGGGCGCTCAACGTACAGAGAGGACGTCTCGCGCCGACCTTCGGGCGGGCCCTCCTAGGCTTAGAGGCGGCCCCAGGCGGCCCAGTGGCGGTCGCTGATCGTCTCCACGCGTAGCCCGGTCAGCCCGGCCGTGGCGAGCTGCGCTGCGACCTCCGCGGTCGTGAAGGCCGCGCAGAGCGAGTGGAAGAAATCGCGCCGGAGGACGTCCGGGTCGGCCGCCGCGTAAGCCTCGACGATCGCACGCGCCCGGTCGCGCGTATCAGGTCGAGAGAGGTCCACCACCAGCACCGCCGCTCCCGTGCGGCCGAGCCGCGCCACCTCGGCCCAGAACACCCCCGCCTCCGGCACGTGGTGGAGCAGGCTGTTGGAGATCACGCCGTCGAAGCCGCCGGGGGGCCGCGGAAGCCCGGGCAGGCGCGCGTGGACCAGCTCGATGCGGCTCCGGAGGCCGGCGGCGGCGATCGCGCGGCGGCCCGGCGCCAGCATGGCCTCCGAGCCGTCGACCCCGATCACGGTCACGCCCGGGAGCGCCTGACAGAGGCGGATCGGGATATCGGCCGGCCCACAGCCGAGGTCCACCAGCCGCCCCCGCACCAGATCGGGGAAGAGCGCGCGGAAGCGGTCCACGAAGGCCTGGTTCACCGAGCCGAAATCGGCCGAGGCGTACGCTTCGGCCTGGACCGGATCCGTCATCAGCTCGGGCTCGAGCACCCGCTCCACGGCGGCTACTGCGGCCGCATGAGCCCGAGCTTCGGCGCGCCCCCGAGCGACTTGATGAGGCTCACCAGGGTCGCGTCGGAGGCGCCGACCGGCAGCACGCAGCCCGCGCCCAGGATCACGCCGAGGCCTCCGGTCTGCGCGAGGGCGTCGCGGCACTGGGCGAGGGCGGCCCCGGGCTCGCTCTCGCGCAGCGCGGCCCACTGATCCAGGCCGCCGATGACCGCGCCGGATACCCGGGCCTGCCCGTCCGCGAGCGAGGGGCCCGCGCGGCGGTCGTCCCAGTTCCAGGCGTCCGCGGGGAGGGCGGCGAGCCGGTCGAACATCAGGTGCTCGCCGTGGCCGTGCACGATCACCAGCTTCGACCGGGGCCGCGCGGCCTCCAGGATGCGCCGGTCGTGCGGCTCGCCGAAGCGACGGTACTCCTCCTCGGTGTGCACGGCGGTGCTGGCGGCCTGGATCGAGTAGAAGACGCCCTCGGCGCCTTCCCGGAAGCAGGCCTCCATGAATGCGAGGATGGTCTCGGTGATGGCCTCGAGCGCGTCGGTGACCGCCTGGGGGTTCTCCTTGAGATCGTAGGCGAGCCGGTCGCCGGAGAGCTTGCGTGCGAGCGAGAGCGGGCTGAAGACGGTGGGCAGGGTCGGGCAGTCGACCCGCCGGTCCACCACACACCGGATGATGGTCTCGAGGTGCGATGCCCAGGCGGTCGATTCCATCTTCACCGGGCGGATCCTCTTCCAGTCCTCGGGGGCGTTGACCGCGTGGCGCGCGCAGGGCCGGTGCCCGTCGGGCAGGACCTCGTCGCCCTCGACGCAGCCCCAGTCCGCCACCGCGTAGCCGCCGGCCGGCGTCACCTTGAGGAAGTCCGACTGGTAGCGATCGTGGAAGCGCAAAGTGGACTGGGCGAGCGCGGCCGCGTTGCGATCGACGTCCGGGAAGTGCCGCCAGAAGGCGTAGGGGGGCCGGTCGGTGGGCCGCCGTTCCACCGCCGCGCGCACCCGCTCGAGCTTGGTCACGGGGCCAGCACCACGCCGGCGTCCCGCACCGCGGGGCGCCCGTCCTCGGCGAGCGCCTCGAAGCGCACCACCGTGCCCGCTGCCGACGGCACGCCGCCGTCGCCCCGCACCACCAGGCGCGAGGGTAGCCGCACCATGGCGCCGAAGCGGCAGTGCAGGGCGCGCACGGGCCTCGCCGGCCCGCCCGGGCGGCGCCGCAGCACCTCCGAGACGGCCAGGGCGAGGGTGGCGGTGCCGTGCAGGATGATGTCGGGGAGCCCGGCGGCGCGCGCCACCGCACGATCGGTGTGGATGGGATTCCAGATGCGCGCGCACTCCGTGTAGATGTGGGCGAGCGTGGCGGCAACCGGGACATCGGCCGACCAGGCCCATCTCTGACCCGCTCGGGACGGCCTCTCGCCTTCGTGCCCCTCATTCTCGGCCCCCTCACCCTGCCCTCTCCCCGGAGGGGAGAGGGTGAGAGGTGAAGGCCTCTCCCCCGGCGAAACCCCCTCCCCCGCCGAGGGGGAGAGAGCAGGGTGAGGGGGACCGTCGCACTCCACCCCGAGATAGAGCGAGCCGTAGTCCGTCGTGCTCACCGGCCGGCCGCCTGCGTCCACCGTCTCCATGCGGAGCACCATGTAGGCGCCGGGCGCCCGGCGCTCGAGGGCGGCGACGGTGGCGGTGGTGCTCAGCCGGTCGCCCACGCGCGGCGGGCGGTGCAGGACGAGCCGGTGGGTCGCGTGCACGCCGCGCACCGCCACCTCGTCCGGCAGGGCGTTGGCGCGCGCGTCGAGCGCGACCGGCCACTCGTAGCAGACCGGGAACAGCGGGTGGGGGAGGATCCCCTCCGGCCGCGTGGTGTCGAGGTACTCGGGGGCGCTCTCGCCGAGGGCCGCCGAGTAGGCCATGACCCAGCGGGCGTCGATGGATTGCTCGCGTGGTCCCACCGTCGTGCCGACCACGGAGGCGGGGATGCGCACGCGCGGCCCTAGGCGACCACCCCTCACCCCGCCCTCTCCCCCGAGGGGAGAGGGGGGACGCGGGGGAAGTTCATGCACTCGACGAAGATCGTCTCGAAGTCGGGGTGGGCGGCGAGGGAGACGTGCTCGATGCGCGTGGCGATGACCTCGGCCCGGGCGCGCTCGGCCTCGGACACCAGCGCGAGCTGGGCGCCGAGCGCGGCCGCGTTGCCGACGTAGCGGATCTTCGCCTCCGGCAGATCGGGCGGGATGAGCCCGATGCGCAGCGCGCTCCGCGCCGACAGATAGTTGCCGAAGCCGCCGGCCAGCATCAGCTCCTCCACCTCCTCGGGGCCGACGCCGGCCACGTGCCGCAGCATCGCGACCCCGGAGGCGATGGCCCCCTTGCAGAGCTGCACCTGCCGGACGTCGTCCTGGGTGAGGACGATCTCCCGCTCCGCGCCGTGCTCCCCCGGGCGCGCGAGGACGACCACGCGCTCCTCTCCGCGCATCTCCACGCGTGTGCGGACGGGCGACGGCAGCCGCTCGCGTCCCTCCACGTCGATGAGGCCGGTCCAGTCCAGCACCCCGAGATCGAGCAGGGCGGCGACCGTGTCCACGAGCCCGGAGCCGCAGAGCCCCTGGGCGCGCCCGTCCCCGATGGTGTGCAGCCGCAGGTCGTCGCGCTCCACGTGCACCCGGTCGATCGCTCCGACCGCCGCGCGCATGCCGTGGCGGATCTGGGCGCCCTCCAGCGCGGGGCCGGCGGGCGCCGAGCAGGCCCACAGGCGCTCGCGCGAGCCCAGCAGCACCTCGCCGTTGGTGCCGATGTCCACCGCGATGCGCAGGACGGGGGACTCGTCGATGCGCGTGGCCAGCGCCACCGCCACCGCGTCGGCGCCCACGAAGCCCGCTACCAGGGGCAGGAAGCAGACCCGGGCCTCGGCGGGCAGCTTCAGGAAGAGATCGCGCGCGGGCACGGTGAGCGGGTGCCGCATCACCGGCGCGTAGGGGGCCAGCCCTACGTACGACGGGTCGATGCCGAGGAGCAGGTGGTGCATGCAGGTGTTCCCCACGATCACCACCTTGTAGATCCACTTGGCCAGCACGCCCGAGTCGCGGCAAATCTGCCCGATGTGCTGGTTGAGCAGACCGATGATGCGCGTCTGCAGCTTGCGCAGGTTGCCCGGATCGAACTGGGCGAAGGCGATGCGCGACATCAGGTCTCCGCCGAAGACGGCCTGAGGATTCAGGCTCGACACCGCCGCGAGCTGCTCGCCCGACTCGAGCTCCATCAGCGTGGTGACCACGCTCGTGGTGCCGACGTCGATCGCGAGGCCGAACTTGTGCAGGGCGGTGTCCCCCGCCTCCACCGCCAGCACGTGCCGGCCGAAGGTGGTCACGGTCACCTCGCCGTCGCGCTCCCGCAGCGCGCCGGGAAGAGTCTTGAGCACGCCCGGCGGCACGTGCTCGATCGCGCCGCCCGCGGCGGCGAGGAGCGCCTCCAGGTCGGAGGTCTGCAGATGCTCGTCCTTCGGAAGGCTCACGTGGGCGACCCGCTTGCGCACCCCCGCGTCGATCGACACCGGGGTGGGCGCCCCCGCCGGCCGCTCGCCCCCCAGGATCTGGAAGGTCGTGTCGTCGAGCGGGGGCGCCACCTGCACCGTCACCGGCTCGGTGACCGGCCACTGGCAGGAGAGCCGGTAGCCCTCGCGGACGAGGGCGTCACCCAGCTGCAGCTCGTCCATGATGGTGGGCGGCGGCGCGGTCCCCGTGACCAGCTTGACGCGGCACGAGGTGCAGCGCCCTCGCCCGCCGCAGGTGGCGGTGATGTCCACTCCGCCGGCGTGGGCCGCCCTGAGGATGGAGGTGCCGGGCTTGACTGCGAGGACGTGGCGGCCGGGGAGTATGGTCAGCGGGATCGCCATTCGGGCGCAGGATACCACTTCTTTCTTGACTTCCCGCGGGCCTTTGCCGATAGTGAGCTACTAACCCGTCACAAGGGTTTCGGCGGGCATTCGTCGGGGGGTGCGTTGCTCCGCTACGTCGTCTATCGCCTCCTCTGGTTGGTTCCGA
>DATIFV010000235.1:0-5355 GCA_035455085.1 Candidatus Methylomirabilota bacterium
AGCCCGCCCAGCACGCCCAGCATGCCGGCGAACTCGAGCGTGTTCAGCCGTATGGACGCGCCGGGGCCTGGCCGGTCCTGGAGCACCGCGGTGAGGCTGCCCACCATCACGAGCGTGTGCGCGAGACCGGTCAGCAGGCGCCCGAGGACCAGGACCGGGAGCGGCCCCGCGGTGGCCAGCAGGAGCATCCCGGCCAACAGGGTGACCGGGGCCAGCGTCAGCGAGGCCGCGAGCCGGTGGCCGGCGAGCGCGCCCGCCGGCAGGTCGGCCGCCATCCGGGCGAAGCCGAAGGAGCCGGCGAGGATGCCGAGCTGCCAGTCGGGCAGGCCCTGGGCCCGGGCGATCTCGGGAAGCAGCGGCCCGAAGGCGCCGATGCAGACGGTGCTCGAGAAGACCACGAGGCAGAGCAGCCCCGTGCTCGCGCGGGAGGACCCGCTCACCGCCGGCGGCGGCTCAGGGCTCGAAGCGGCGCTCGGGCCACCAGGGGTAGAACGGCGGCATGTCGGTGCTGGGCCGCTGCGCGAAGCGCGGGGGCCGCTTCTCCAGGAAGGCGGTGACACCCTCGTAGGCGTCGGCCGAGCGCCCCGTCCAGTCCATGCACCGCGAGTCGAGGCGGTGCGCCTCCATCGGATGGTCGGCGCCCAGCAGCCGCCACATCAGCTGCCGGGAGAGCGCTACCGAGATCGCGGAGGCGTTCTGCGCGATCTCGAGCGCGAGCTCGCGGGCCACCGGCAGCAGCCGATCCGGCGGCACCACGCGGCTCACCAGGCGCCCCGCGAGCGCCTCCTCCGCGGGGAACACCCGCCCGGTGTAGACCCACTCCGCGGCCTGGCTCGGGCCCACCAGCCGCGGCAGGAACCAGGTGCTGGCCGCCTCCGGCACCACGCCGCGGCGCGCGAACACGAAGCCGATGCGGGCGGTGGTGGCGGCGATGCGGATGTCCATGGGCAGCGTCATGGTGATGCCGAAGCCCACCGCCGGCCCGTTGATGGCCGCGATCAGCGGCTTCTTCATGTCGAAGATGCGCAGGGTGACGCGCCCGCCGCCGTCGCGGTGCGTCCCCGGCGCCTCGCCCGCGCCCCGCGTGGCGCGGTCGAAGGTCTTGCCGCCGGCGGAGAGATCCGCCCCTGCGCAGAAGGCACGGCCCGCCCCGGTGACGATCAGCGCGCGTACCCCGTCGTCGGCGTCGGCCTGCTCGAGCACCTCGAGCAGCTCCTCCAGCATGACGGTGTCGACCGCGTTGAGCTTGTCCGGCCGGTTCAGGGTGACGGTGGCGACGCCGTCCGCCACCTCGTAGCGGAGCGTCCGGAGCCCCGAGAGGCTCACGGCGCCCCGTCCTCGGCCTCGCCCTGCTTGAGCTTGCGGAAGACGGTCTTGGGATCGATGCCGAGCATCTTGGCGGTGAGGGTCTTGTTGCCGTGGTTGAGCCGCAGGGTCTCCTCGAGGAGGCGCGCCTCGACCTCGGCCAGCGGGGTGCCCACCCGGATCTGGAAGACGCCTTCCGGCACCGCCCCGGAGCCCTCGCCGGCCCCGGGGACGCCCCCGCGGATCAGCATGACGGGGCGCTCGCGCACCGCGTCGGGGAGGTCGCCCACGTCCACCCGCATGCCCCGGGCCAGCACCACCGCGCGCTCGACCACGTTCTCGAGCTCGCGCACGTTGCCGGGCCACGAGTAGGCCTCGAGGCAGCCGAGCGCCTCGTCGGTGAAGCCGTCGAGGACGCGGTTGTTCTTGGCCGCGTACACCCGGAGGAAGTGCTGGGCCAGCACCGGCACGTCCTCGCGGCGCTCCCGCAGCGGCGGCACCTGGATGGAGATGACGTTCAGCCGGTAGAAGAGATCCTCCCGGAAGCGCTTGTCCCGCACGAGCTGGGCCAGGTCCTGGTTGGTGGCGGTCACGATGCGCACGTCCACCCGCAGGGTCCGGGTGCCGCCCACCCGTTCGAACTCGCCCTCCTGGAGCACACGCAGGATCTTGGGCTGGGTGACCGGCGAGAGGTCGGCGATCTCGTCGAGGAACAGGGTGCCGCCGTCCGCCAGCTCGAAGCGACCCTCCTTGCGGCCCGCCGCCCCGGTGAACGCGCCCTTCTCGTAGCCGAAGAGCTCGGACTCGAGCAGCGTCTCGGGCAGCGCCGCGCAGTTGACCGCGATGAACGGCCCGTCGCGGCGGCTCGACCGGTCGTGGATGGCGCGGGCCACCAGCTCCTTGCCGCTGCCGCTCTCGCCCTGGATCAGCACGGTGGCCGAGCTGTCCGCCACCTGCTGGACCAGGGTCATCAGGCGGCGGAAGGCGGGGCTGGCGCCGATCATGTTGCCCTGGCGGAGCAGGTCGTCCAGACGCTTCTGGAGCGCGCGGTTCTGGGCGATGAGATCCCGGCGCTCGAGCGCCTGCCGCACCACCTTCGTGAGCTGCGCGCGCTGGAACGGCTTGGTCAGGAAGTCGGTGGCGCCCTCCTTCATCGCCCGCACCGCCTCCTCCACCGTCCCGAAGGCGGTGAGCAGGATCACGTCCACGTCGGGCGCGACCGCCTTGGCCGCGCGGAGCAGCTCGAGCCCGGTGAGCCCCGGCATCTTGAGATCGGAGAGCACGAGATCGACGCCGCCCGCCTGCAATCGCTCGAGCGCGGCCTGCCCGTCGGGGGCGAGCACCACCGCGTAGCCCTCCCGGGTGAGGGCGCGCTCGAGGCTCTGGCGCACCGCCGGATCGTCGTCGGCCACCAGCAGGGTGGCGAGGGCGGGGGCGGGCGCGGGCTCAGGCATGCGCGGCCTTCTGGATCGGCACGGCCATGGTGAAGGTGGCTCCGGTACCGGGCGCGCTGTGCCAGCGGATCTTGCCGCCGTGCTCCTCGACGATCTGGCGCGTGATCGAGAGCCCCAGCCCCGTGCCCTGCGGCTTGGTGGTGAAGAACTGCTCGAACAGCCGCCGGCCCACCTCCGGCGAGATGCCGGGCCCGCTGTCCGAGACCGAGATCTCCACCGTCTCCCCCACCCGCGAGGTCGTGAGGGTGACGGTGCCCCCCTGCGACACCGCCTCGAAGGCGTTCTTGACCAGATTCACCACCGCCTGGCGGAGCAGGGTCCGGTCGATCTCCATCGGCGGCACCGAGGGGTCGGTCGCCACCTTCACCTCGATGCCCTGGCGGGTGGCGAGGGGGCGGAAGAACTCGGCCACCGCGCCGACCATGTCGTTGACCGAATCCTCCTCGAACTGGGGGCGCGGGAAGCGCGCGAAGGCCAGGTACTCCTCGGTGAGGGCGTCGAGCGCGGTGACCTGCTCGCGGATCGCCCCGACCAGCGTGGTGGCCTCGGTGCCGTCCTCGCTCACCCGCCCCTGCACCAGGTCGCCGAGCAGCTCCGCGTTGAGCTCGATCGCCGCGATGGGATTGCGCACCTCGTGCGCCACCTTCAGGGACAGGCGTCCCACCGTGGCCATGCGCTCGGATTCCACCAGCTCCTCCTGGGCGGCCCGCAGCCGGGTGAGGGTGCCGGTCAGCTCCGCGTTGAGCCGCTCCACCTCCGAGCGGGCGCGCCGCTCGCGATCGGCCACGTGGCCCAGGGCGAACGCGGGCAGCCCGAGCTGCCCCATGAGGATGGCGACCGCGGTCCAGGCCGCGTCCGGCGGCGCCAGGCGGGCCGCGGTCCAGTACAGCAGGCCGGCCACCATGGCCAGCAGCAGCCCGCCCCACCGGCCGAAGTAGTACGCGTTGATCGCCACGAGCGGATAGAACAGGTTCACGAACGGGCTGTCGCCGCCGCCGGTGAGAAAGACCAGCAGGAAGACGAGCAGCACGTCGATGCAGAGCGCCCCCGTGAAGATCCGGCGCGTGGCGCGCGGACTCACCGTGACGAGGGCGAGGATCCCGGCCTTGTAGAGCCCGAACCAGAGGACCAGTGAGTAGACATCGACCCGGTGGCGCGGGCGGAGCGGGTACAGGCCGAGGGTGGCCAGCCCGCCCACCATCACGAAGGCGAGGAGCACCGCGAACAGCCGCTCGTCTCGCTCGAGCGGGCGGAACAGCCCGGCCCAGGGGGTGCGGGAGGGAGTGCTCACGGCCATGGCGGGGAAAACACTATCACGCTCGCTCCGTCTCCGCCTCGACGCGGCGCAGGAGCGGCAGGGCCAGCAGCGGAAGCAGGCCGATCACGCCCACGCAGATGAGCAGGCGGCCCAGGTTCGAGTAGTCCTGCTGGGTGACGCCGAAGAAGGTGTTGAGGTAGCGGGTCCCGAGCTCGCTGGCCGAGAGCGCGAGATTCATGAGGGAGGCCATGATCGCGAACATGGTGGCCTCCGCGCCGCGCGGGGCGGTGCGCGCGATCAGGGCCAGCATCGGCACCATGCTGAGCTGGCCCAGGGGCGCCGCGATCGTGGTATCGATGAACGCGAAGGTGCGGGGGCTCAGGCCGAGCCATTCGTTGGCACCGTAGAAGAGCCCGATGGTGGGCAGGTAGAGCACCGACCCCGCGATCGTGACCCAGAAGAGGGTGTAGCTCACCGGGCGGCTGGTGATGGGCTTCCGGAAGGCGATGAGCCCGGCCAGGCTCAGGACCGAGCTCACCTGCGCGAGGATGCCCAGGAACTGCTGATCGAAGCCCAGACGGTCGATCGCCCAGTAGTTGAACCCCTGGCCGGCCCCGGGCACCGCCCGGAAGCAGAAGATCGCGAAGGCGGCCACCGCCACCGCGCGGGAGATCCCGACGCGCTGGAGCAGCATCACGATGAGCGCGCCCGAGACGACCAGGATGATCTCCTGGCCGAAAGGCACCGACAGCGCCTCCAGCGCCACCCCGAGCGCGGCGTAGCTGAGCCCCACCAGCACCACCAGCCGCGACTTGCCCGCGCCCAGCGGGTTGGTCTCCTCCCCGGCCGGAGCCGGCCGGGCGGTCTCGCGCGGGATCAGCCACGCGGCGCCGATCACCAGCAGCGGGAGCACCAGGGCGATGGCGAAGACCGGGCGCGGGCCGAGGACGCCGGCCAGCCAGCCGCTCAGGTAGCCCACCGCGATCGTGCCCACGAGGAGCGCCATGCGCCCGAGCGTCTGGATCTGCTTCACCTCCTCGTCGGAGCCGGCGAGCTCCACGGTGAGGGCGTCGGCGACCACGTCCTGGACCATGAAGCCGACCGCGATGATCACCATCGCGGCCAGATAGGCCCCCTTGGTGGAGGCGGTGGTGGCCAGCCACCCGTAGCCGGCCAGGGCGAGGAGCGCACCGAGCAGCAGGTACGAGCGGCGGCGGCTGCCGAGGATCGGGTGCACGTCGGAGGCGACCCCGGCCACCATCTTCGTGCTCCACGGCAGCGCGACCCAGAAGGCGATGGCCGCGGCCTCGGCGGGCGTGATCGCGAGCGTGTCCTTCT
>DATIFV010000236.1:0-14825 GCA_035455085.1 Candidatus Methylomirabilota bacterium
GCCTACGGCCCCTCGTCGGGCAGCGGCAACTACGTGATCTCGCTGCTTGCGCTATAATTCGACGCTCGATCAACCTGAGGAGGACAAGACGATGGACAAGGTTACCCGGCGGAAGTTCCTCGGCGGAGCATCGCTCGCGGCGGCCGGCACCGCGATGGGGCCCTGGGTGCTGCGCGCCGGCGCGCAGTCGGGCCCGATCAAGATCGGGGTCGTGCTGCCCTACACCGGCGTCTACGCGGTGCTCGGCGAGAGCATCACCCAGGCCATGGAGCTGGTCTTCGCCCGCGAGAACTGGACGGTGGCGGGGCGCAAGATCGAGCTGATCAAGGAAGACGACGAGATGAAACCGCCGGTCGGTGTCCGCAAGACCGAGAAGCTGATCGACTCCGACAAGGTGGACATCCTCACCGGACCGGTGCACAGCGGCATCCTGATGGGCATGCGCGACAAGGTGCACAACAGCAAGACCATCCTGATCGTGTCCAACGCGGGCGCGGACGCCATCAGCCGCGAGCGCTGCTCGAAGTGGATCTTCCGCACCTCGTTCTCGAACTGGCAGCCCTGCCAGCCGATGGGCGGCTGGGTGGCCAAGAACGTCTCGAAGGAGGTCTTCCTGACCGCACCCAACTACCAGGCCGGCAAGGACATGATGGGCGCGTTCAAGGAGACCTTCGTCCCCGCGGGCGGCAAGGTGGTGGCCGAGGACTACCCGAAGCTCGGGGAGACCGACTACGCGCCCTACCTGACCAAGATCCGGCAGTCGGGCGCCAAGGCCGTCTTCGCCTTCTTCTCGGGGTCGGACGCGGTGAACTTCGTGAAGCAGTACGCTCAGTACGGCCTGAAGGACTCGATCAAGCTCACGGGGGCCGGCTTCCTCACCGAGCCCGACGTCCTGCCCGCCCAGGGCGCCGCCGCGCTGGGGGTGCTCACCGGGCACTTCTACACGCCGCTGCTCGACAACCAGACCAACCACCGCTTCGTGAAGGACTTCCGCGAGAAGTACTACGGCAAGATGCCCGACGGCTTCGCCTGCCAGGGCTACGACACCGCGGAGGTCATCGTCCGGGCGCTCAGGGCGGTGAACGGCAATACCCAGGACAAGGAGAAGCTGGTGGCGGCGCTCGAGAAGGTGGAGTTCGACAGCCCGCGGGGCCGGTTCCGGTTCGACCCCAAGACCCACAACGTGATCCAGCCGTTCATCTACGTGCGGGAGGTTCGCGAGGTGTTCGGCGGCCTGAACAACGTCGTGATCGACAAGGTCGCCAACGTGGCCGATCCGGGCACCGGCTGCACGCTGCCCGCGTAGTCGAGGACGCGCGGCACCCCGCATGCCGGCCGATCTGTTCGCGCAGGCGCTGAACGGGCTGGCCTACGGGGTGCTGCTCTTCCTGCTGTCCGTCGGGCTCACCCTGATCTTCGGCATGCTCGACGTGGTCAACCTCGCCCACGGCTCCTTCTACATGCTCGGCGCCTACGCCGGGCTCTCCCTCATCGCGGGGACCGGCAGCTTCTGGGTCGCCCTGCTCCTGGCCCCGGTCGCGGTCGGCCTGGTCGGGGCGCTCGTCGAGGTGAGCTGCCTGCGCCCCCTCTACCGCCGCCCGCCCCTCGATCAGGTCCTGCTCACCTTCGGGTTCATCTACCTCTTCGAGGACCTGGCCAAGTGGGTCTGGGGCGGCCGCATCCGGTCGATCCCGCCCCCCGATCTCTTCGCGGGCTCGGTGTCGGTGTGGGGCGCGACCATCCCGTCCTACCGGCTCTTCGTCATCGCGTTCGGGCTCGCGATGGCGATCCTGCTCTTCCTCCTGATCGAGCGCACGCGCCTGGGCGCGATCATCCGCGCCGGCGTCTTCGACGCCGAGATGACCGGCGGCCTCGGCATCAACATCAGACGTGTGTTCACCACCGTCTTTGCGTTCGGGGCGGCCCTCGGGGGGCTCTCCGGGGTCATCGCGGGGCCGATCCAGTCCGCCTACCCGTCCATGGGGGTCTCCATCCTGATTCCCGCCCTGATCGTGGTGGTGGTGGGCGGTCTCGGCAGCCTCAAGGGCTCGCTGGTCGGCAGCCTGATCATCGGCCAGGCCGAGACCTTCGGGAAGGCGTGGCTGCCGGACGCGGCCATGCTGATCATCTACGTGGTGATGGCCACCGTCATGCTGGTCCGGCCCCAGGGGCTGTTCGGCCGCCCGCTCAAGTGACGGCCCGGCTCGTCGGCCTGGCGGTGGTGGTGGCGGCCCTGGCCCTGTTCCCGCTCGGGGCCGGCAACTATCCGGTGAAGCTCCTGCAGGAGATCCTGATCTGGGGCATCTTCGCGATGAGCCTGGATCTCCTGATGGGCTACGCGGGCATGGTCTCCTTCGGCCACTCCGCCTTCTTCGGCATCGGCGGCTACGTGGCCGCGCTTGCCCTCGCCCAGAGCCCGGGCCTGGTCTCGGCCCTCCTGCTGCCGGCGATCGCGGCGGGCCTGGCCGCGCTGGTGATCGGCTTCTTCTCAATCCGGGTGAGCGGCGTGTACTTCATCATGCTGACCATGGCCTTCTCGCAGATGTTCTACGCCTATGCGTTCCAGGTGTCGTGGCTCGGCGCCGAGGACGGCATCGTGGGCATCCCGCGTCCGGCCGTCCCCGGGGTCGACCTCGGGGGGATCCGGAGCTTCCACGGCTACCTCCTGGCCCTGTTCGTCGTGGCGGCGGTGGCGCTGTGGCGGGTGGTCCAGTCTCCCTTCGGCCACGTGCTGCGGGGCATCCACGAGAACGAGGCGCGCATGGAGGCGGTCGGCTACGCGGTCGACCGCTACAAGCTCCTCGCCTTCGTCATCGCCGGGGTCTTCGCCGGCCTCGCCGGCTCGCTCTACGCCCAGTTCAACGGGTCGATCACCCCCGATGCCTTCTTCTGGACCACGTCCGGGGAGGCGCTGCTGATGGTCATCATCGGCGGCACCGGCACCCTTGGCGGCGCGGTGCTGGGCGCGGCCGCGTTCATCCTGCTCCAGAGCCTGGTCAGCACCTACACCGAGCGCTGGATGCTGATCCTGGGCGTCACGTTCATCCTGTTCGTCCTCTTCGCGCCGGGCGGCATCGTGGGTGCCCTCCGCGGCCGGGTGGGCCTGCGCGCGTGAGCCCGCCGCTGCTCGCCACCGAGAGCCTGAGCCGGGCCTTCGGCGCGCTGGGCGCGCTCAACCGTGTCTCCCTCGCGGTGGCCGCCCGAGAGCGCCGGGCCATCATCGGCCCCAACGGGGCGGGCAAGACCACGCTCTTCAACGTCATCACCGGCCAGCTCGCCCCGACCGCGGGCCGCATCCTGCTGGACGGCGAGCCGATCGGGGGCCTGAGCCCGCACGCGGTGGCGCGGCGCGGGATCTCGCGGTCGTTCCAGCGCAACAACCTCTTCCCGAAGCTCCCGGTGCAGGAGAACCTGCGGCTGGCCGCGGCGGCGGCCGCGCCCGGCACCTGGGACCTGCTGGGCAGCGTGGCGCGCCGCCGGGGTCCGGTCGACCGCGCCCGGGAGATCGCGGAGGTGGTCGGCCTGACCGAGCGTCTGGGCGAGCCGGCCGGGCGCCTGTCCTACGGGGAGCAGCGTCAGCTCGAGGTCGGGGTGGCGCTGGCCACCGCCCCGCGTCTGCTGCTGCTGGACGAGCCGACCGCGGGGATGTCGCCGGAGGAGACGCAGCGCATGACCCGGCTGCTCGAGTCGCTGCCCCGCGAGGTCACCCTCCTGATCATCGAGCACGACATGGACGTGGTGGGCTCGCTCGCCGACCGCGTTACCGTGCTCCACTACGGCGAGGTGCTGACCGAGGGCACCTTCGCCGAGGTGAAGGCGGATCCGCGGGTCTACGAAGTCTACCTGGGGAGCGCCTGAGCGGTGCTCGAGGTGGACGCGATCCACACCTACTACGGCGAGAGCCACGTGCTCCACGGAGTCTCGCTTCGCGTGGCCCCCGGCGAGGCGGTGGCGCTGCTGGGCCGCAACGGCGCCGGCAAGACCACCGCGATCCGCAGCATCGTGGGCTTCACGCCGCCGCGCGCCGGGCGCGTGGTCTTCGAGGGACAGGCGATCGAGCGGTGGCCGGCGCATCGCATCGCGCGCCGGGGCCTCGCTCTGGTGCCGCAGGGCCGGCGCATCTTCGCCCCCCTCTCGGTGCGCGAGAACCTGCTGCTGGGCGCGCGCTCCTCCGGCTGGACCCTCGAGCGCGTCTTCGAGCTGTTCCCGCGACTGCGCGAGCGCCAAGCCCAGTCGGGCGGCACCCTCTCGGGAGGCGAGCAGCAGATGCTCGCCATCGCGCGCGCCCTGCTCACCAACGGCCGTCTGCTCCTGCTCGACGAGCCGTCGGAGGGTCTGGCCCCGCTCATCGTGCGTGAGATCGGCGCGATCCTGACCACCCTCAAGGCCCAGCGCCTGTCGCTGCTGCTGGTGGAGCAGAACTACCACCTGGCCCTGCGGGTGGCCGACCGCGTGTACGTGATGAACAAGGGCCAGATCGTCTACGAGGGCACGCCGGCCGGTCTGGAGGCCGCCGAGGACGTCAAGCGGCGCTATCTCGGCGTCGCGTGACCGCGCCCCTCGGCGGCGATGCTACACTCGGCCCCATGAGCTGGATCGATCCGAGCTTTCCCCGCACCGCGACCCCCACCGACCTCGTCGGCCGCGTGCTGGGGCTCAATCCCGGGATGATGACGGGCCCCGGCACCAACACCTACCTGGTCGGTCGCTCCCACCCGATCCTGATCGACACCGGGGCCGGCGAGGCGGACTACCCCGCGCTGTTCGAGCGCTACCTGCGCCAGCGCGGCTGGCGGCGGCCCGAGCGGATCATCCTGACCCACCGCCATCGCGACCACCTGGGGGGCGTGGGCCAGCTCCGCGAGCTGTTCCCGGGCGTGCCGGTCGCCAAGCTCATCTTCAAGGACGCGGGGCTGCCCGACGACGTGGACATGCTGCGGGATGGCGAGGTGGTGGAGGGCGACGGGGTCACGCTGATGCCGGTGCACACTCCCGGCCACGCCTCCGACCACCTCTGCTTCTTCCTGAAGGAGGAGCGCGCGCTCTTCAGCGGCGACCTGATCCTGAACGGCTCCACCACCGTGATCCCAGACGAGGACGGCGACCTGGGCCAGTACCTCGACTCGCTCCGCCGCGTGCAGGAGCTGGGGGTGCGGCACATCTATCCCGCCCACGGCCCGGTGATCGAGGACGGTCCCGCCAAGATCCAGGAGTTCATCGATCACCGCATGCTGCGCGAGCGCCAGATCCTGGAGGTGCTGGGCGGCGGCCCGCGCGCGGTGCCCGACATCGTGAAGGTCATCTACGCCGACGTGATGCCCGCGCTGCACCGCATGGCCGCCATGTCCGTGCACTCCCACCTGCGCAAGCTCAAGAACGAGGGGCGGGTGAGCGAGGAGCCGGCGGCCGGCGGGCCGTCGCGCTGGGCCCTGCTCTAGCCGGCGGCGGCGCGCCCCCGTCCCGTGCTCCTGATCAACGGCCGCATCCACACGATGGACGCGGCCGGCTCCGTCGTGGACTGCCTGGTCGTCCGCGACGGCCGGGTCGCCTTCGCGGGCCGCCGCGGCGACGTCAACCCGGCGCCGGGCGAGGCGACGCTGGACCTGGGCGGGCGCGCGGTGATTCCCGGCCTCGTCGACGGCCACGGCCACCTCATGCTGCTGGCCCGGGCGCGGCTCGAGGTCGACCTGACCACCTCAGGCTCCGAGGAGGAGGTCGCGCGGCGGGTGGCCGCGGCGGCCGTGGGGCGGCGGCCGGGAGAGTGGATCACCGGGCGCGGCTGGGATCAGACGCGCTGGCCGGCGCAGGCCTATCCCTCGCGCGCCTCGCTCGATCGCGCGGCCCCGGGGCACCCGGTCGCCCTCGTCCGGGTCGACGGCCACGCCACGTGGGCCAGCGGCGAGGCCCTGACCCGCGCGGGCATCACGCGGCGCTCGGCCGACCCTCCCGGCGGCCGGATCGCCCGGGACGCCCAGGGCGAGCCCACCGGGATCCTGATCGATCTGGCCCAGGACGCCGTCCGCTCGCTGGTCCCGGAGCCGTCCGAGGAGCGCTTCGATCAGGCGGTGCGGGACACCCTGGCGGAGTGCCTCGCCAAGGGGCTGACCGGCGCGCACGAGCCCGGGGTGGACCTGACCGCGGTGGCCTCGTACACGCGGCTGATCGAGCGCGGCCAGTTCCCGTTCCGCGTCTACGCGGCGCTCAGCGGCAAGAAGGCGTGGGCGCGTTACCGCGACAGCGCGCCCGAGACGGTGGGCGGCGGCCGGCTGGTGGTGGGCGCGGTGAAGCTCTGGCTCGACGGCGCGCTCGGCTCGCGCGGCGCCGCCCTGCACGCGCCCTACTGCGACGATCCCGCGAACACCGGGCTCGTGCTGGTGCCGCCCGAGGACGTGGAGCAGCTCGCGCGCGAGGCGAGCGCCCGGGGCTTCCACGTCTGGGTGCACGCCATCGGCGATCTCGCCAACACCATCGTGCTCGACGTCTTCGAGCGACTGCGCGCCGCGGGCGGTCCGCCGCCACGGCTGCGCGTGGAGCACGCGCAGATCCTGGCCCCCGCCGACATCCCGCGCTTCGCCCGGCTCGGGGTGGTGCCGAGCATGCAGCCCACCCACTGCACCTCCGACATGCGCTGGGCCGGGGAGCGCCTCGGCCCCGAGCGCCTGGCCGGCGCCTACGCCTGGCGCTCGCTGCTGGACACCGGTGCCTACCTGGCGGGGGGCTCCGACTTCCCGGTGGAGGACGCCAACCCCTTTCACGGCCTGCACGCCGCGGTGACCCGGCGGCCCCGCGAGGGTGACGACCCGGGCTGGCAGCCCGCCCAGCGCATGACGCGCGACGAGGCGGTGCGCGCCTTCACCATCTGGAACGCGCGGTCGATCGGCCGCGAGGCCGATCAGGGCTCGCTCGAGGCGGGCAAGCGCGCGGACCTGGTCGCGCTCTCCGACGACGTGTTCACCTGCCCGGAGGAGCGGATCGCCCGCATCTCGCCGACCCTCGTCATGGTCGACGGCGTGATCGCCTACGCGCCCGATCAGGACGGCGGCACGAGCCGCTCCGCCAGCCGGGTGAGGTCCGCCAGGTCGACGTCGGACACCAGCGCGTAGCCCAGCTCGCCGTCCCGCCACAGCAGGGCACCGAAGCCCCGCACGGTCGTGACGTGGACCTGTGCGGCCCCGATCCGGTCGGGCGCCCGGCGGGGCCAGGGAAGGCCCTCGGCCCGGAAGACCAGGAGCGAGATCGTGTGCAGCCGCCGCGTGTAGACGAACACCGCGGCCTTGCGATCGAGGTAGTAGCCGACCGCGCCGCCCCGGAGCGGGAACTCGGCATCGCCCTCGAAGCGCACCACCGGCGCGAAGTCGAGGCGGCCCTCGAACCACGGCTTCACCTGATGGATGCCGCCGCTCTCGATGTCGAGCGGATGCTGGCTGGAGAGGACGCGGAGGTGGTCGTTGACCGCCTCCGCGACCATGCGCGAGCCGGCATCCCCGCCCGCCCACCGGTAGGCGACCGGCACCGCGATCAGCAGCAGGGCCGCCGCGGCCGCTGGAGCGAGGTAGCGCGTCCACCGGCCCCGCCGGGCGGGGGAGGCGGGCGCTCCCGCCCACTGCGCGGCCAGCCGCCGCTTCAGCGCGAGCGGCGCGGCGTGCTGGGGTAGGCTGCGCTCGAGGGCCTCGGTCAGGAGCGCGTCGGCCGTCCCCTCGTGCGCGCAGCCCCCGCAGGTCGCGAGGTGCGCCCGCAGCGCCTCGAGGCGCGGCCCGGCCAGGCTCCCGCGCTGGGCGTCGAGCAGGAGTGGGCGGGCCTCGTCGCAGGTCATCGCGCGTAGTCCCGGAGGATGGCGCGGAGCGCGGCGCGCGCCCGGGCGAGACGGGACTTCACGGTCCCGACCGCGCACCCGACGATCTCGGCGACCTCAACCTCGGTCATTCCCTCGAGGTCGAGCAGGATCACGGTCCGCGCCTCCTCGGTGAGGCTCATGAGCGCGCGCTCGATCTCCTCGCCGACCACCTTCCGCAGGCGGTCCAGCTCGAGGTCGCCGCGGAGCCATTCGGCGGGCTCGGCCGCCGGCATGGCCGGGGCCACCGTGTCGAGCCCGCCCACGGTGGGGTTGTGGCGCTCGTGGCGGTACTCGCTGACGAACGTGTTCCGGAGGATGCGGAACAGCCAGGCCTTGAGGTTGGTGCCGGGCGTGAACTGGTGCGCGGAGCCGAGGGCGCGCGCGTAGGTCTCCTGCACGAGGTCCTCGGCGTCGGCGGGGTTGCGGGTGAGATAGCGGGCGAGGTTGTACAGGGTGTCCGCGTAGGCCAGGGCCTCGCGTCCGAGCCCGCCGCCCTGGGCCTCCCGCCGTGTCGCCATGCCGTGATCATAGGCCTCGCTCACGTCGTCTCGCCACCGGGGCTTCCGCGCCCACCGCCGGGCGCCCGCACGTCCTTCGATCACCGCAACGCGCGACCGCCCGGATCGTTCCATGGAACGCTTCGGGTCGGCGTGCGTTGGCACGGGCGAGGAGGATCGGGCATGAGACCACGAGACGGCTGGCGGAGACGGATGGTGCGGGTGGGTTGGGCGGCCGCGGCCCTGCTGATCGCGGTCCCGGCCTCGGGACCAGCCCAGACCGAGACGGGGCCGCGCATCGAGATCAAGGCCCACGACTTCGGCACTCCCGAGGTGACGGTGCGGGCGGGCACGAGGGTCACCTGGATCAACCACGACGACGACGCCCACACGGTGACGTCCAGCACCGACGTGTTCCGGTCCCCGGGCCTGGACACGGACGACACCTACTCCTACACGTTCACGCAGCCCGGGACCTACGAGTACTTCTGCACCTTGCATCCCCTGATGAGGGGCAAGGTCATCGTGAGGAGCGGCGCATGAGCGACGGAGACGACCTCGACCGACGCGGCTTCCTGCAGTGCATGGCGTGGACGGGCACGGGCCTCCTCTGGTCCGTGGCAGGCGGGGTGCTCTCGTCCCGCATCATCGGCGCGAGCGCGGCGGAGGCGCAGACCGCGCCGAGCGGCTTCAGCTTCGCCCAGATCAGCGACACCCACGTCGGCTTCAGAGGCGAGGCCAACCGGGACGCGATGGGCACCTTCGCGGCGGCGGTCGCCCGCCTCAAGGCGCTCGATCCCAGGCCCGCGTTCCTGATCCACACCGGCGACATCACCCACGCCCAGAAGGCGGGGGCGTTCGACACCGTGAGCGAGGCGCTCAAGGATGTCGGCGTCGAGCGGGTCTTCTACGTGCCCGGCGAGAACGACGTGTTCGCGGACGGCGGCACCGAGTACCTGAACCGCTTCGCGGTGGGCGGGCCCGGTCGCGGCTGGCAGAGCTTCGACTATCGCGGGGTGCACTTCGTGGGGCTGGTCAACGTCCTCGACTTCAAGGCGGGCCAGCTGGGCAGCCTGGGCCACGATCAGCTCGAGTGGCTGGAGCGTGACGTCGCTCCGCTGGCGAGCAGCACCCCGATCGTGGTCTTCGCCCACGTTCCCCTCTGGGCGGTGTACCCGCAGTGGGGCTGGGTGACCGAGGACGGGGCTCGAGCCCTGGGGTACCTCAGGCGGTTCGGGTCGGTGACCGTGCTGAACGGCCACATCCACCAGATCATGCAGAAGGTGGAGGGCAACGTGACGTTCCACACCGCGCGGTCGACTGCCTTTCCGCAGCCGGCGCCCGGCGTGGGCCCCGGGCCGGGGCCGCTCCGGGTGCCGGTCGAGGAGCTCCGGGGTCTGCTGGGGATCCGGGAGGTCACCTACGCGCCCGGTGCGGAGAAGCTCGCGGTCGTGGACCGCTCGCTCGACCCGTGAAGGGAGGCAGGAATGACGACGACCGGAAGGGGCCCGCGGGGGCCCCGGCCGGCTAGAACCGCAGCAGCAGCAGGAAGCTCGAGGTGGCCAGCGCGTTGCTGGCCGCGTGGGCGAGGATGCCCGGGAGCAGGCTCCGCGTGCGCTCGTAGCCGAGCGCCCAGATCGCGCCGCTGCAGGTGACCGCCGCGAAGCCGGTGAGCCCGTAGCCGTGCGCGAGGCCGAAGATCGCCGCGCTCAGCACCGCGGCGGGCACCGCGGGCAGGCGGAGGCGCAGGGTGGGGTAGAGGAGGCCGCGGAAGGCCAGCTCCTCGAAGATCGGCGCCCACACCACGCCGTCCACCATGCTCGCCGCCACCGTGACGGGCGAGCCCCACAGGAACTCCTCGAGGAAGCCGTCGGCCCAGTGGGAGGTCACGCCCACCGCGGAGAAGCCCATGGAGAGCAGGCTCTCGCCGGCCAGGGACAGGCCGAGCAGCACGACGCTCCAGCCCAGGAGGGGGAGCGCGCGGCCCCCGGGCGGGCGCAGGCCGAACGTCTCCCGGAGCGTCTCCCCGCGGGCGTGCAGGTACCGGCGGAGCCACCAGAGCATCGGTAGGCCGCCCAGCAGGCCCATGAGCCCGGTGCTGGCCGGCGCGTGCGGCGCCAGCCCGACCACCACCGCCGGCACGAGCAGGTAGCCGAAGACCCCCCGCAGGAAGAGCCCGAGGCCGGTGGCGATGCTCCACCGCGGGGGCAGCGGCGCGTCGGCCAGGCGGGCGCCGCCCGGGGTGCGCGGCAGGCGCCAGAGCAGCGCGAGGGCGGCCAGCAACGCCCCGAACGCGGCGGCGGTGAGGGCGCGCACCCGCCCCAGCAGCGAGCGCCCGCGCGCCTCGATGCTCGCCTCGGCGTCGGCCTGGAGCTCCGGGTCGTCGACGCGCGTGGCGATGCGGCGGGCGAGGGTGTCGGTGAACCAGTCGCGCGGCAGCGTGCGTCGGATCTCCTCCACCATCGCGGCACCTTCCTCGGACGTGGGCGCCTCCAGGTAGGCCGCGTCGAGCCAGCGCGCGAAGCCGGCGGCGGGAGCGTCCGCCGCGTCCAGGGCCTCGATGAGCGCGGCGGCCCGCTCGAGCTGCCCGCTCTCGCCCAGGAGCACCACGAGGTCGAGATCGCCGCGGGCGGAGCGCTGGTCCTCGTCGATCTCGTCGAAGCGCCCGATCGCCTCCTCGAACGTCTCGGGCTCCGAGCCGGTCAGCTCGTAGAGCTTGAGCTCCCAGCGCGAGATCCGGTCGGTGACCGCGCGGAGGTCCATCTCCCGGGTGACCAGCCGCTCGAGTGAGTCCTCGGCACGCTCCAGCTTCGTGAGCGGCGAGCCCCAGCTCCAGTAGAAGAGGGAGACCAGGACCGCGGTGAGGACGGCGTAGACCGCGGTGCTCCAGGGAGAGAAGTAGCGGGTGGTGGCGGGGGGGCGGTCTTCTTCGAAGGCGATCAGGACTTGTCGGCCGCGGCCACCAGCGCGGAGAAGAGGCGCCGGGCCGTCTCCGAGTGGCCCACCAGCTCCTCCGGGTGCCACTGCACCCCGAGCACGAAGCGCGCGGCGTCGTCGAGCTCCGCGCCCTCGACGAGCTGGTCGGGGGCCCACGCCACCGCGGTGAGCCCGCGCCCGAGGCGATGGATCGCCTGGTGATGCATGCTGTTGACCTCGAGCTCGTCGGTGCCCAGGGTCCGCGCCAGCCGGCTGCCCGGGGCGACCTTCACCTTGTGAGTGGGCTGATCGCGCGGCTCCTTCTGGCTGTGCGGCAGCTGGGTGCCCGGCTCGGTGGCCACGTCCTGGTAGAGGCTGCCGCCGAGGGCCACGTTCAGCACCTGGACCCCGCGGCACACCGCGAGCACGGGGAGCCCGCGTCCGAGGGCCAGGTGGAGGGCCGAGGTCTCGAGGGTGTCGCGCGCCGGGGCCACGTCGTACAGCGTGCCGTGGGGGGCCTCGCCGAAGAGCGCCGGGTCGACGTCGCCGCCGCCGGTGAGCAGGAGGCCCCGCAGCTCCGCGCCGAGCCGCTGCAGGGAGGCGGTGGAGAGCTGCGGGGGCAGCACCACCGGCACCCCGCCGGCCTGTTGCACCGCGTGCAGGTACGCGGAGTTCACGTACGCGCGCTCGGGGTTCGCCCCCACCGTGATGGAGCTGCTGACGCCGATGAGGGGCGAGCCACGACTCATGGCGCCATGCTACCATACCGGCCATGACACTCGACTCCGCGCAGTACCAGCGCAGCGCTGCGCCGGCGGGCTCGGGCCCGATGACGCAGGTGATGGGCCGGAAGTGGATGGTGGCGGCCGGGCATCCGCTCGCGGCGCAGGCGGCCGCGCGCGTGCTGGGCAACGGCGGCAACGCGATCGATGCGGGGGTCGCCGCGGGCTTCATGCTGGGAGTGGTCCATCCCGACATGGTGAGCTTCGCGGGGGTGGCGCCGATCCTGGTGCACCTGGCCTCGACCGGCCAGACCTTCGAGGTCTCGGGTGTCGGGCCCTATCCGCGGCGGGCGAGCGCCGAGCTCTTCCGCACCAAGCACAAGGGCGATATCCCGGTGGGCCTGCTCCGGACGGTCGTGCCCGCCTCGCCCGACGCCTGGTGCGCGGCCCTGGAGCGCTGGGGGACGATCTCGTTCACCGATGCGGTGTCGGCCGCGCTCGAGTGCGCGGAGCACGGCTTCCCCACCTCGGCCTTCTCGGCCTCCATCATGGCCAACAACGCCGAGCGCTACGCGCGCTTTCCCACCTCCGCGAAGATCTTCCTGCCGGGCGGCAAGCCGCACGCCCCGGGCCAGCTGTTCGTGCAGACCGAGCTGGCGGCCACGATCAAGGAGATGGTGGCGGCCGAGGTGCGCTCGCGCAGCCGGGGCCGCGCGGGCGCCATCCACGCCGCGCGCGACGCCTTCTACAAGGGCGACATCGCCCGGCGCATCGCCGACTACCACGCCCGCGAGGGCGGGCTGATGGCCTACGAGGACCTCGCCGAGTTCCAGGTCGAGATCAGCCCCGCGCTGCGGACCGCCTTCCACGACTACGAGGTCGCCGCCTGCGGCTTCTGGTGCCAGGGGCCGGTCTTCCTGCAGATGCTGAACCTGATCGAGCCCTACGACTGGCCCACCCTCGGCCACAACACCCCGCGCGCGCTGCACCTCCTGGTGGAGGCGATGAAGCTCGCCTTCGCCGACCGCGAGGCGTACTATGGCGATCCGCGCTTCGTGAAGGTCCCCGCCGAGGCGCTGCTCTCCAAGGCCTACGCCGAGCTGCGGCGCGGCCTGATCCGCGAGGACCGTGCCTGGCCCGAGATGCCGCCGCCCGGCGATCCCGAGGGCAAGGCCGCGGTGCGCAACGGCGCCCGCTCCGCGTCGCAGGTGGGCGCGCCCTCGCACGCGGGCACGCTCGACACCTCCTATGTCTCCGTGATCGACGCGGAAGGCAACGCCTTCTCGGCCACGCCCAGCGACCCGGGCGGGGTGGACTCGCCGGTGATCCCGGGGGTGGGGTGCGTGGTCTCTCCGCGCGGCTCGCAGGGCTGGCTCGAGCCCGGCCACGCCAGCGAGGTGGCGGGCGGCAAGCGCCCGCGCCTCACGCCGGCTCCCTCGCTGGTGCTGCGCGACGGCCGCGCGTTCATGGCGTTCGGCACCCCGGGCGGCGACGTGCAGCAGCAGGCCATGCTGCAGGTGCTGCTCAACATGGTGGCTTACGGCATGGCCCCGCAGCAGGCGGTGGAGGCGCCCCGGGTGGCCACCCGCAGCTTCCCGGACTCCTTCTGGCCGCACGCCAACTCGCCCGGGCGCCTCGACGTGGAGGCCCGCATCGGTCCCGAGACGCGGCAGGCCCTGGCGAGCCTCGGCCACGTGATCAGCGACTGGCCCGACTACGACTGGCGTGCGGGGGCGGTCTGCGTCTCGGTGGTGGGCAGGGACGGGGTCCGCCTGGGCGGAGCCGACCCGCGCCGCGGCGCGCACGCCATCGGGTGGTAGCGGGTCTCTCGCCCCGCCCGCAGCTCCGCCGCCTCACGGTCGCCGGCCTGCTGCTCTGCGCGCTGCTCGGCGCCGACCCGCCGGCCGCGGCCCAGCCCACGCTCCCGCTGCCCGCCCAGCTCCCTCCGAAGGACCGCCGGGAGCTCGAGGAGATCGTCAAGCACGCCTTCGCGTCGACCCAGCGGGACCTCGAGCCCTACGTCGTTCGCCCGGAGGTCTTCGAGTACCTGCTGGACCACCCGGAGTTCGCCAGCCACGTCACCCGCGCGCTCAAGGCCGCCCGCTACCGGATCTGGCGCGAGGCGGGCTCGCTCTGGCTCGACGACGGCTGGGGGGTGAAGGGAACGTTCGCGGTGGCCCACGCCGAGCCGGGCCTGCGCATCATGCGCGCGCAGGGCGCCTACCAGTCGGCGCTGCCCGACATCAAGGGCCGCGCGGTGGTCGCGCTGGTCTACCGCTTCCAGCCCGCCCCCCAGGGCCGCCAGCAGATCGCCACCACCCTGACCGCGTTCGTGCAGATCGACAGCGGGGTCGTGCGCGCCATCGGCCGGATGGGAGGCCCGGTGGTGCAGAAGAAGGCCGATCGCGAGGCGCGCGGGCTGCTGCGCGTCTTCTCCAAGGTCAGCCGGGCGATCGAGGACAGCCCCGCGGATGTCTACGCGCGCCTTCGCGGTCGGCCCGACGTGCCCCAGCCGGAGCTCGAGGAGTTCCGGAAGCTGCTGCGTGTGCCGTGAGCGAGCTGAACCCGGAATGCAGACGGGGCGCGTCAGACGGTTAGACTCGCACACAGGAGGAGAGCCGAGATGGCATCGCTCAACGGACGCACAGTGCTGATCACCGGCGCCGCCCGCGGCATCGGCGCCGCCGCCGCCCGCCGCCTCGCCGGTGACGGCGCCAGGCTGGTCCTCGCCGACCAGGATGGCGCCGGGGTGGAGAGGCTCGCCGCGGAGCTCACGCAGGTCGCGGTGAGGGCCGACGTCACCAAGCCCGACGACATCGCCCGCATGGTGGACGAGCCCTACAAGCGATGGGGGCG
>DATIFV010000237.1:0-10748 GCA_035455085.1 Candidatus Methylomirabilota bacterium
CGGCCAGCTCCCCCGCGGGCCGGGCCTCGCCGCCGGCCAGGGCCAGGCACATGGCCGCGCGGGTCGGATCGGCCAGAAGACCGGCCACGAACGCGATGTCGGCTTCCATCATCGGGCCCCAGGTTAGCGCAGACCGCCGCCGGGATGTTTCACGGCACGCCGAATACAAATGGGCGGCGGCGGTGGAGGTAAGATAGTCCCGTCTCATGCGGGTACCTCTCGAACACGTTCCCCTCGCGCCCCACTGCACGCTGGGGGTCGGCGGCGCCGCGCGCTTCTTCCTGGAGGCGGCGGACGAAGCGCAGGTGCTGGAGGCGGTCGACTGGGCCGCGGCCCGCGGGGTGCCGGTGCACGTGCTCGGCGGCGGATCGAACGTGGTCGTCGCCGACGAGGGCGTGGACGGCCTGGTCCTCGAGATCGCCGTGCGCGGAGTGACGGCCGGCGAGCAGCCGGGCGGGGTGACGGTGACCGCCGCCGCCGGCGAGCCGTGGGACGATCTGGTGCGCCACACCGTCGCCCAGGGCTGGGCGGGGCTCGAGTGCCTGAGCGGCATCCCCGGCCGGGTCGGCGCCACCCCCATCCAGAACGTGGGCGCCTACGGACAGGAGGTGAGCGACACGCTGGTCGAGGTGCGCGCGCTCGATCGCGCGGCGCGCCGCGTGGTCGTGCTCCCGGCGGCCGCCTGCGGGTTCGGGTACCGCGACAGCGTGTTCAAGAGCGGCGAGCCCGGCCGCTACGTCGTGCTCGCGGTCACCTACCGGCTCACGCCCGGGGGGCCCGCGAACGTGCGCTACGCCGACATCGCGCGCGATCTCGAGGCGCGCGGCCTCTCCCGGCCCTCGCTCGCCGAGGTCCGCGAGACGGTGCTGAAGGTGCGCCGCTCCAAGTCGATGGTGCTGGAGCCGGGCGACCCCAACGCGCGCAGCTGCGGCTCCTTCTTCCTGAATCCGGTGGTGGACGCGCCCACCCTCGCCGCGGTCGACGCCCGCGCGGCCGGCCTCGCGATGCCGCGGTGGCCCCAGCCGGACGGCCGGGTCAAGCTCTCGGCGGCCTGGCTCATCGAGCGCGCCGGCTTCACGCGCGGGCAGGCCGACGGCCCGGTCGGGCTCTCCACGCGTCACACCCTCGCCATCGTCTGCCACGACGGCGCCCGCGCGCGCGACGTCGCCGCCTTCGCCCGCCGCGTGCGGGCCGGTGTCGAGGAGCGCTTCGGGGTGCGCCTGCACCCGGAGCCCGTGTTCTGGGGCGGGCTCGGCCTCGACTGATCGACCCGACCGGAGGAGATCCCATGCGCATCACCGCCGTCCGCGCCACCTGGCTCCGCGCCCCTATCCCCGCCGAGCACGCGCACGTGAGCGACTTCGGCCGCAACGACACCTTCAACATGTGCCTGGTCGAGATCGAGACCGACACCGGGCTGGTGGGCCTCGGGGAGGCCAAGGCCGCGGTGGGCAACCTCGGCAACTACGCGGCGATGGTCACGCTGATCCGCGAGGAGATGGGCCCCGCGATCGTGGGCCGCGATCCGCGCGACGTGACCGGCATCTGGGAGCTGCTCTACAACGGCACCCGCGCCCACTACGCCACCCGCGAGGGGCGCACCTTCCCCACCATCGGCCGCCGCGGCCTGGCCCTCTGCGCGATCAGCGGCATCGACATCGCGTGCTGGGACCTGCTGGGCCGCTCGCTGGGCCAGCCGGTGTGGCGCCTGCTGGGCGGCCGCTGCCGCGACCGCATCCCGGCCTACGCGAGCGGCGGCTGGGCGCCGGTGGGGGCGATCGGCAAGCAGATGCGGCAGTACGTGGAGCGCGGCCACCGGGCGGTGAAGCTGCGCGTGGGACTTCAAGATTCGAGCGTGGACGACTCGGCCGCGCGCGTGCGCGAGGTGCGCCAGACCCTCGGCCCCGAGGTCGGCATCATGGTGGACGCCCATGGCACCTGGAGCGTGCGGGACGCCCAGCGCTTCGCCCGGAAGGTCGTGGACTGCGACCTCGCCTGGCTCGAGGAGCCGGTGTCGCCCGAGAACCTCGAGGGCCAGGCCCAGGTGCGCGCGGCCACCGACATCCCGATCGCGGCGGGCGAGAGCGAGCAGACGCGCTTCGCGTTCCGCGACATGATCGCGGCCCGCGCGGTGGACGTCTGCCAGCCCGACGTGGCGATCGCGGGGGGGATCACCGAGACACAGCGCATCGCCGCGCTCGCCGCCGCCCACGAGCTCACGGTGGCGCCGCATCTCTGGGGCTCGGCCATCCTGTTCGCGGCGGGGCTGCACCTGGCGGTGGCCACGCCGTGCGTCACCCTGCTCGAGTTCTCGCGCGGCCACAACCCGCTGCTGAACGATCTGGTCGAGGAGCGCGTGGCGCTGGAGGACGGCCACGTGCTCGCCCCGGAGGGCCCGGGGCTCGGGCTCACCCTGCGTCGGGACTTCGTGGAGCGGGTCGCGGTGAAGGTCTAGGCGGGCGACCGCGGGCCGGCGGCCAAGGCGGCCCGCAGCGCGTCCAGGAAGCCGCTGATCCGGCGCGCGTTGGCGCCGAGGTCGCTCACCCCCACCCGCGACACCGAGCGGACGTCCACGCGGGTGCCCGCACCGTCGGGCCGCACACGCACCACCACGTCGTCGCGGAACCCGAGCCAGCGGGTGCGGTCGGTGGCCTCGAGCCGGCCCTCGGCCGGCACCGCGGCCACGATCTCCCACCCGAGGCCGCGCGCCACCTCCACCGCGCGGGCGAGCACGCGGTCCGGGGGCGCCTCGAGCCGGGCGGGGCCGAGGTCGGGATAGCCGGCGCGCTGCTGGGCGGCGAGGGCCGCGCCGCCGTGGTCGGCCGGGTTCGGCGCGCCCTGGCGCCGCGCCAGCACCGCCACGAAGCGCGGCGGATCGTCGAGGTCGGTGCTGACGTCGTGGATCGGGGGCACCCGGCCCGCCGCGAGCAGGTACGACACCGGCAGGGCGGCCACCGCGGCGAGGGCCGCCAGGGTGGCGAGCGCGAGCAGCGCGGCGCGCCCCGCCCGCGCGAGCAGGGCCAGCACGAGCCCGGTCAGGGCGACCACGATGGCGGCGAGCCCGGCGTAGAGCGCGGCGCGGAAGAGCACGAAGCCGGTGCGGAAGTCCCACCAGTCCCCGCGGCCGCCCAGCGCGGCCAGGCCGAGCGCGAGCGCGCCGAGCGCGGTGAGCGCGAGCCCGGCGCGGGTCACGAGCCCGGCGATGCGAGCGAGGCGGTGGCCGGGGCTGGGATCACGGCTCAAGGCGGGCCGCTCGTCTACTTCCTCAAGCTCTTCATCTGCGGGGGCCCAGAAATGGCCCCCGCACTCCCCCAATTGCGGACAACCGGGTGCCTTGACAGGCGCGGCGGCGGTGCCTAGAGTCCCGGGAGACCGTTTCCACCGTCTCGGCCAGGAGGCCACTCTCATGCTGTACGAGCTTCGGACGTATCACGCGATGCCCGGCCGGCTCCCCGATCTCAACCGTCGGTTCGCCGACATCACCATGGGGTTCTTCAAGAAGCACGACATCCGGGTGGTCGGCTTCTGGACCAACGAACTGGGCGGCTCCTCGGACCAGCTCATCTACATGCTCGCCTGGGACAGCCTCGCCGATCGCGAGAAGAAGTGGGGCGCGTTCGTCGCCGATCCGGAGCGCCTGGCCAAGTTCGCGGAGACCGAGAAGAACGGCCCGCTGCTGCGCCGCCTCACCGCCCACATCCTCCGGCCGACCGCCTACTCGCCGATGAAGTAGCCCCGCGGCGGGGGTCAGTCCGCGCGGAAGACGACGTCCGGCGTGAGGCCGCGCATGCTGGTCTGCCCGGCGAGGGCCATGGAGGTGCGGAGCTCGCGCCGCAGGATGTCCAGCGCGCAGGCCACGCCGGTCGCCCCGTCGGCGGCCAGCCCCCAGAGCGCGGCGCGGCCGACCGCGACCGCGTCGGCGCCCCACGCCACTCCCTTGAGCACGTCGGTGCCGCGGCCGAAGCCGCCGTCCACCACGATGCTGGCCGCGTCGCCGACCGCGTCCCGCACCGCGGGCAGGGCGTCGATGCTGGCCTGAGTGGCGTCGAGCTGCCGGCCGCCGTGGTTCGACACCCAGATCAGCTCCACCCCCGCCTCGACGGCGCGGCGGGCGTCGCGCGCGGTCATGATGCCCTTGAGCCCCACCGGCAGCCTGGTGGTCTTGCGCAGCCAGTCCACGTCGCCCCAGGTCAGGCGGGCCGGGTAGTCGGGATCGGGCGGGCGCGGGTTCGGCGCCTTCAGCATGGCCTCGCGCGGGCTCCAGCGCGCGAGGATGTCGCGCTCGCGCCGGCTGTAGACCTGCACGTCCACCGTGAGGCACACCGAGAGATAGCCGGACGCCTCCACGCGGGCGAGGAGATCGGCCACCCAGGCGCGGTCGCCCATGTGATAGAGCTGGAACATCTTGGGCCCGGGCGCGGCGGCGGCCACCGCCTCGACCGGCCAGCCGGTGGCGCCGCTCAGGAACTGGAGCGTGTCGGCCTTGGCGGCCCCGCGCGCCATCTCGCAGTCGCCCTCGGGGTGGAAGAGCACGAGCCCGCCCATGGGGGCGATCAGCACCGGCCAGGAGAGCGGGATGCCGATCAGCGACGTGGTGAGGTCGACCTGGCGGACGTCGACCAGGATGTCCTGGCGGATGGCCAGCCGCCGGATCGCCCGCCGGTTGCGGCGCAGCGTTGTCTCGGTCTCGGTGCCGCCCGCGCCGAAGTTGTACACGGTGCGGGGCAGGCGCGCGCGGGCCGCGCGGTGGATCTCGGGGAGCGTGACGAATGGCTCGATCATGGCGGGTACCATAGCATGCCCCTGAGGCGGGTGCCGTACCGGAGCCTGCGGGCCCTGCTGCGGCGCGAGCTGCGGCGCGAGGAGCATCCGGAGACCGCGGCCCTGATCGGGCGGCTGGCCCACGTCAAGGCCGCGGGCCGGTTCACGCGCGCCGAGTTCCTGGCGATGTGCCGGTGGAAGAGCCCGCGGTCGCGGCGGCACTGCGAGCGGAACACCGCGGCGGCGATCCGGCGCGTGTCGGCTGCGGTGCTGGCCGCGCGCAGCGAGCGGGAGCGGATGGAGCGTCTGGTCGCGCTGCCCGGGGTGAGCGTGGCCACCGCCTCGGCGATCCTGACCCTGATCGATCCGGAGCGCTACGGCGTGCTCGACATCCGCTGCTGGCAGCTGCTGTTCCGCGTCCGCGCGGTCGCGGGGAACGCGCGCGGACGGGCCTTCACGGTCGCGCAGTGGGAGCAGTACCTGGGGCGCCTGCGCGGCCACGCGCGCGCCCTGGGGGTGTCGGCGCGGACGGTCGAGCACACCCTCTTTCACTGCCACCGGAAGCTGCAGCGCGGACGGCTCTACGACTGACGCCGGCCCGCGCCGCTCTCCGGTCAGGCGGCGCGGACCAGCACCACCGGCACCGGCGAGGCCTGCAGGAGCTTCTGGCCGAGCCCCCCGCCGGTGAGACGCCCGAGCCAGCTCGGCCGCGGCGCGGCCAGCACGATCGCGTCCGCCCCGAAGGCCTCGGCCTCCACCAGGATCTCGCGCGCGGGCTCGCCGAACCGCACCACGCTCTCCACGGGTACCGGAGCGAGCCTCGCCTGGACACCCTCGAGATAGTCGCGGCCCTCGGCGCTGATGCGCTCCATCTCCTGGTCCGCGTACGCCACCACGCGGCCGGTGCTGCTCACGCGGTGCTCGGGAACCGGGCGGACCTGGAGCAGCCGGACCTCACCTCCGCTTCCGCGGACGAGCTCGGCCGCCAGCGCGGCCGCGGTCTCCGCGGGCTCACTACCATCCAGTGGAACAAGAATGCGCTTGGTCATCATGGTCTTCCCCCTTCAGACGCCATTAGGATGGCGCGCGGTCGCCGAGGGATTCCGGGATTTCCCGTCGGGAATCGCCAGAATCCCCCCCGGGGGCGCCCCGCATCTCAAGGCGCGGAAGGAGAGCGCCATGATCGAGATCACGGTGGCCTCGTTGGTCGGGCTCCTAGTGGTGGTCGGACCGCTGCTCTGGCGGATCCAGCGAGATCGACGCGAGTCGCGCGCGCTGGAGATCCGCGCCTACGTGCAGTCGGTGGTGGATCGCAAGCTGGGCGGCGAGTCGTTCCTGTCGGTGCAGGTGACCCCGCGCCGGCTGTGGAGCCCCGGGCAAGTGGTGGTGGCGGTGCCGAGCGGCTGGGAGACCCTCGTGCAGGAGGTCTGGCCGGTGCTGATCGCGCGGGTGCCGAGCGGCTACGAGCTGGTGGTTCGCCGCGGCGAGGCCTCGCCGGCCCCGGCGCGCCCGCTCAAGCGCGTCGCCTGATCCCCGCTTGCTGGCCGGGTTCCCCCTCGCGTAACATCCGGGCGAGGGGGAACCCACCATGCACGTCGGGATGGCCGCCGTCTTCCAGAACCCGGGCAAAGCGCGGAGCGATCGCGACGTCTACCTGAACGAGCTCCGGCTCGCCGGCCTGGCCGAGCCGCTCGGATTCCAGTCGGTGTGGGGCGTCGAGCATCACTTCACCGACTACACGATGTGCCCCGACGTCCTGCAGTTCCTGTCCTACATGGCGGGTCGCACCGAGCGGGTCGAGCTCGGCTCCATGGTGGTGGTGCTGCCCTGGCACGACCCGATGCGGGTGGCGGAGGAAGTGTCCATGCTCGACAACCTGTCGGGCGGCCGCCTGATCCTGGGGCTCGGGCGCGGGGCGGGGAAGGTGGAGTTCGACGGCTTCCGCCTGTCCATGGACGAGTCGCGCCCGCGCTTCGTGGAGTCGGCGGAGATGCTGCTGCGCGGCCTCGAGAGCGGGTACTGCGAGTACGAGGGCACCTTCGTCAAGCAGCCGCGGGCCGCGATCCGGCCCGCTCCGTTCAGGTCCTTCCGCGGGCGCACCTACGCGGCCGCGGTCTCCCCGGAATCGGTGCAGATCATGGCCGAGCTGGGCGTGGGCATCCTGATCATTCCCCAGAAGCCGTGGAAGGAAGTGGCGCGCGAGCTCGACGACTACCGCGCGGTCTACCGCCGGGTCAACGGGGCGGAGGCTCCGCCGCCGATCTCGGCGGGCTGGACCTTCTGCGATCCGAGCGCGGATCGCGCCGAGGCGATGGCGCGCCGGTACATCGGTGGCTACTACCAGACCGTGCTCGACCACTACCAGTTCCAGGGCGAGCACCTGGCCCGGACGAAGGGCTACGAGTACTACGGCAAGATGTCGGAGAAGATCCACCAGTACGGCACCGACACCGTCATCGACTACTTCATGAACCTGCAGGTGTGGGGCACGCCCGAGCAGTGCTACGAGAAGATCCTGGACATCCACGCGCGCACCGGCAACAGCCACTACGTCGGCGTGTTCAGCTACGCGGGCATGCCCTACGACGACGCCGAGCGCAACCTTCGCCTCTTCGCCCGGGACGTGATGCCCGAGCTGCAGAAGCTCGACGTCGCCGCGGCCCCGACCGGCCGCGCCCGGGCCGCCGAGAAGCCCGGCGTCGGCCTCCTCGGCTCCTGACGCCTGTCTCCTACGAGTGCCCTTTCGAGCGCTTGTCCGCCGAGGAGGGCAGCGCCCTCCCTACGCGGTCGCGCCGCCGTCCACCGGGTAGATGCCGCCCGTGATGTAGCGGGCGTCGGCGCTGCAGAGGAACGCGACCAGCGCCGCCACCTCCTCCGCGGTGCCGTAGCGCCGCAGCGGGATCGTGCCCGCCATTCGATCGTGGAAGCCGGCGGGGTTCGTCGGGCTCGCCCGCTCCTCGAGGGCCCGCACCATCGCGGTCTCGATCGGGCTCGGGCACACCGCGTTGACCCGGATGCCGTCCCGGGCCAGCTCGAGGGCGCCGGTGCGGGTGAGGCCGACCACCGCGTGCTTGCTGGCGGTGTAGGCCACCAGGGGCACGCGGGAGCCGTGCAGCCCTGCGATCGAGGCGGTGTTGACGATGGCGCCGCCGCCGCGGCCGCGCAGCAGCGGCGCCACCGTCTTCATGCCGAGCCAGACCCCCTTGACGTTGACCGCCATCACCCGGTCGAACACGTCCTCCGGATAGTCCACCAGCGGCCGCACCTCGCCGAGGATGCCCGCGTTGTTGAAGAAGCAGTCGACGCCACCGAAGCGCTCGGTCACCGCGGCCGCGTAGCGCGCCACGTCCGCGGCGCGGGTGACGTCGGCCTCGACCGCGAGGCCGGCGCCCCCCGCCTTCTCCACCGCGGCCAGCGTCTCGCGCAGGCCGTCGCGCGAGACGTCCACCAGCCCGACCCGCGCCCCCTCCGCGGCGAAGCGCACCGCGGCGGCCCGGCCGATACCGCCGGCCGCGCCGGTGATGAGGACCACCTTGCCGTCGAAGCGGGAGGCCATCGCCGCCCTCAGATCGCGGCGATCGCCATGATCTCGACCAGGTACCGGGGCGCGGCGAGCCGGGCTTCCACGGTGGCGCGCGCCGGCGTGTTGGCCGGGTCGACCCACGCGTCCCAGGCCGCGTTCATGTCGTTGTAGAGGCCCATGTTGGCGAGGTAGATCGTCGCCGAGAGCAGCCTGGACTTGTGGCTGCCGGTGGCGGCGAGGTGCTCGTCGATCTTCTTCAGTATCTGCTCGGTCTGGCCTTTGACGTCGGCGGAAGGATCCCCCGCGACGAGGCCGGCCAGGTACACCGTGTTGCCGTGCACGACCGCCTGACTGAGCCGCGGCCCGACTCCGTGACGCTTGATGCTCATGTGGCGCTCCTTGTGGTTGGGGGTGGTCTGGCCGAAATGCCGCCGGACGGCGTATGATTCTGGCACAATCCGACCGGCGCGTCGGGGTTTCTGGCTGCGGAGAGGACGGGCGATGAGCGTTCGCAGGCTCGTGGGCGCAGCGGGGCTGGCGCTGCTGCTGCTCGCCTGCGAGCGCGAGGAGAAGATGGTGCGCGAGGATCTACCGATGGCCCGGGCCACCAAGGCCCGCGCGGACGTGCAGGCGATCGCGGCCGCGGTGAACACCTACCGGGTGAGCTGCGGCGGCGCGCTGCCCGAGTCGCTCGAGGCCCTGACCACCCCGACCACCGTCTCCGGCGCCCCGTGCGGGCCGGTGCTGGGCTCGATCCCGACTCCCCCGACCGGATGGTCCGCCTACGCCTACTCCCGGCAGGGTGACGGCTTCACGGTGACCTCGAGCAGCGGCGCGCAGACCGTCTCGGCGCCCTAGGGCGGACCCCGCGCGCCAGGTGAGGAGGGAGCCGTGACCGCGATCACCGACCTCGAGACCCCCGCGGTGACCGTGCACCTCGACGTGATGGAGGACAACATCCGCCGCGTGCAGGCGCACCTGGCCCGGCACGGGCTCGGCAACCGGCCCCACATCAAGACCCACAAGATCCCCGCGATCGGACGGATGCAGATGGCGGCGGGCGCGATCGGCATCACCTGCCAGAAGCTGGGCGAGGTGGAGGTCTTCGCCGACGCGAAGGTCGCTGACGACGTGCTGCTGACCTACAACATCCTCGGCCCCGCCAAGACCGAGCGCCTGATGGCGCTGGCCCGGCGGCTGCCGCGCCTGGCGGTGGTCTTCGACAACGAGGTGGTGGCGCGCGAGCTGTCCGCGGCCGCGGCCCGTCATCGCGCGGATCTGGAGTTCCTCGTCGAGTGCGACACCGGGTTCCGGCGCACCGGGGTCCAGACGCCCGACGAGGCGCTCGCCCTGGCGCGGACCACCATGAGGCTCCCCGGCCTGCGCTTCCGGGGCCTCATGACGTTTCCCAACCGCGATCCCGACACCCGGGAGTTCTTCGAGCGCGCGCTCGCCCTGTTCGAGCGGGCGGGCATCGCGGTGCCGGTGGTCTCCGGCGGGGGCACCCCCGCCCTCGCCACCGTCGACCGCTTCCCCATGCTCACCGAGCACCGCGCGGGCACCTGCGTCTACAACGACGCGATGGTGGTCGCGAGCGGCACCGCGACGTGGGAGCAGTGCGCGATGCGGGTGCGCGCCACCGTGGTGAGCCGCCCGACCGGAGACCGGGGCGTGCTCGACGCGGGGAGCAAGGTCCTCACCTCGGACCTCTACCACATGAAGGGGTACGGTCACCTCATGGAGTATCCGGAGGCCCAGGTGACGGGCCTCTCCGAGGAGCACGCGGTGGTGGACTTCTCGGGCTGCGCGGAGCGGCCGGCGGTGGGCGAGGTGGTCAGCGTGGTGCCCAACCACTGCTGCGTGGTCACGAACATGGTGGACGAGATCTACGGTGTGCGGCGCGGCGCGGTCGAGGTGGTGTGGCCGGTGGCCGCCCGCGGGCGGGTGCGGTGAGGCCGGCGTGACGCGCACCGGCGCGCATCTGGTCGTGGAGGCGCTGGAGGCGGTCGGCGTCCGCCACCTCTTCTCGCTCTCCGGCAACCAGATCCTGTCCCTCTACGACGCCACCGTGGGCCGCGGGCTCTCGATCCTGCACACGCGCCACGAGGCTGCCGCGGTGCACATGGCCGATGCATGGGGCCGGCTCACCGAGGAGCCGGGGGTCGCGCTGGTCACCGCCGGGCCCGGCCACTGCAACGCGGTCTCCGCGCTCTACGGCGCCCTGATGGCCGAGTCGCCGGTGGTCCTGCTGAGCGGGCACGCCCCCACCGGCCAGCTCGGGCGCGGCGCATTCCAGGAGATGGACCAGGCGGCGGTGGCCGCGCCGGTCTGCAAGGCCTCGTGGATGGCGAAGGACGCCGAGCGCCTCGGCCAGGACATCGCGGCCGCGCTGGAGCTGGCGCAGAGCGGCCGGCCCGGCCCGGTGCACGTGAGCCTGCCCGGGGATCTGCTCGAGGCGAAGGTG
>DATIFV010000238.1:0-2262 GCA_035455085.1 Candidatus Methylomirabilota bacterium
GGGCCGGAGGCTCGCTCCGCAAATGCGTCCCGCCGGACCGCGTCCCGCGCGGGCTTGGGCCCGTGGGCGCCCTGGCACGCGGCGAGGGCGCAGGGTCTCGCCGGCGGGCGCCTCCGCAGCCCGCCGGGTGCCACTTCGAGCGCGCGGCTCTGCTCCTCGCCCGCGACGAGCTGCCGGCGAGGAGCGCCGCCGTCCGGCGCGTCCGGTGGCTTGCGCGACCGCCGTCAGCGAGGAGCCCCCGCGCCGCGGGTTCGCGCGGATCGCGTTCCCCGGTCGCGGGCGAGGACAGCGCCCGAAGGCGAGACCCCTGCGCCGGAGCCCCCGGGTCGAATCGCCTGGGGCGCGCTCCTAGGCGTCGACGTCGGCTTCCTGCGGCGCCTCGATCCGCAGGCGCGCCAGGAACTCGCGCACGCCTTCCAGCAGGCTCATGAAGCCGACGTAGGCGAAGCCCGCCTGGAACAGGAACAGGAAGGGCAGCGAGTAGTAGACCCCGGTCTCGATGACGAACAGGATCCCGTAGGTCATGTAGGCGGCCAGGCCGAGCTCGACGAGCGGCTGGAAGGTGACCGCGACCCGGTAGCGGCGGCGCGCCACCGACTCGCCCGGGGCCCGGACGCCGTGCTTGGGCGTGCGGACGAAGCCGGACTGGTGGCCCAGCAGCGCCTCCACCACCGCGCGGGCGTTGTTCACCGACAGGCCGATCCCCAGCGCCATGATGAAGGGGAGGTGCCGCACCCGCTCCCACCAGCTCATCCCGATCTCGCGCTGGCTGGTGACGTAGAACACGCCCACCGAGAAGGTGGCGGCGACGAAAATGGGGAGGTCGAGCAGCAGCACCTCGACGGTGCCGTGGCCGATGCGCACCATCACCGACAGCGGCATGAGCAGCGCCAGCGGGATCATGAGCACGTAGCCCACGTTGGCGGTGAGGTGGAAGAAGGCCTCCCGCTTCACGTGCCAGGGGAGCGGCGAGCGGAGCAGGCGGGGGAGCAGCTTCAGCGCCGTCTGGATCGAGCCCTTGGCCCAGCGGTGCTGCTGGCTCTTGAAGGCGTTCATCTCCACCGGGATCTCGGCCGGCGCCACCACCTGGGGGAGGAACACGAAGCGCCAGCCCTGGAGCTGCGCCCGGTAGGAGAGGTCCAGGTCCTCGGTCAGGGTGTCGTGCTGCCAGCCGCCGGCGCTCTCGATGGCGGAGCGGCGCCAGATGCCGGCGGTGCCGTTGAAGTTGAAGAAGGCGCCCGAGCGGTTGCGGGCGGTGTGCTCGATGACGAAGTGGGCGTCGAGCAGGATGCCCTGGGCCTGGGTCAGCGCCGAGTAGCGCCGGTTGAGGTGCTCCCAGCGCACCTGCACCATGCCGATCCCCCGGTCGCTGAAGAAGTGCACCGTCCGGCGGAGGAAATCGGGCTCGGGGACGAAGTCGGCGTCGAAGACGGCCACCAGCTCGCCGGTGGCGGTCCGCAGCCCGTTCTCCAGCGCGCCCGCCTTGAAGCCCTGCCGGTCGACGCGGTGGAGGTACTCGACGTCCAGCCCCTCCTCGCGCCAGCGGTCGACGCAGGCGCGCGCGATCTCGCAGGTCTCGTCGGTGGAGTCGTCGAGCACCTGGATCTCGAGGAGCTCGCGCGGGTAGTCGAGCCGGCACACCGTGTCGATGAGCCGCTCCACCACATACATCTCGTTGAACACCGGGAGCTGGACAGTCACCCGGGGCAGCCTCGGAAGCAGGCCCCGCGGCGTCGGCAGTTTGAACTTGTGCCGGTAGTACAAGTACGCCATCCGGTAGCGGTGCGAGCCGTACAGAGAGAGCACGCACAGGACGCCGAAGTAGACGCCCAGAAAAACGATCTCGACACTGGTCATCTGCGCGTGAGCCCCTCCCTCGGTGACGTCACCCCGAGGAAACTGGTCCCCCTGACGTCCGACCCCAGCAACCGGAAAACCTGAGTTTTCCGCGCCGGCCGCTGTTGAATTTTGGCGGCGCACAATAGGGAGGGGTCACATCGGTGTCAAATGATTACGTGGACTTAGATCCGCCGACGTGGCGGAGGCGGAGCGCCCCCGGGCGGCGACCTGACGCGCCGCGCGACCCCGGCTCAGGACGCGGCGCGGCGGCGGACCGCCGGGGCGGCGGCGGGCGGCGCCTCGGAGACGGAGGAGTCGTCGAGGCGGGCGGAGAGGAGGATGCGCTCGGCGAGGTCCTCGAAGGACAGCCCCGCCCTCCGCGCGATCTTCGGGAGCAGGCTGTGGCCGGTCATCCCCGGGAGG
>DATIFV010000239.1:0-12659 GCA_035455085.1 Candidatus Methylomirabilota bacterium
GGCCAGACGCTGGAGGAGCGGGAGGAGCGGGAAGTAATGGAAGCCCGGCGTGGCATGGTGCTCGCCACCCCAGAGCGAGTCGAATCCCAGCGAGCGGATGAGCCGCACCTGCTCCACCGCCTCGGCGAAGCGGTCCGCCAGCTCCTTGTAGTAGCGAGGCAGGCCGCGGACGTCGGGGATCACCACCATGCCGGCCCCGGTCGGCTTGGCCGCCCGGGCCGCGTGCGCCATGACGCGGGTCCCGTCGGCCGAGGTGAGGTAGAGGTCGCGCGAGCCGGCGGCACCGCCCGCGATCGGGGGAATCGGAGGAAAGGAATCGTCGTCCACGCACATGATCGAGTTCTCCTCTGGAAAGTGCGCTACATGTCGAGGCCGCCGTTGACGCCCCACACCTGTCCGGTGATGTAGCCGGACGCGTCGGCGGCCAGGAAGTGTACGACGCGCGCGACCTCGGCGGGCTTGCCGAGCCGCCCGAGCGGGATCTGCCCCACGATCTTCTCGAGGAGCTTCGGCGGGATGTGCTCGAGCATCTCGGTGGCGATGAAGCCCGGGGTCACCGTGTTCACGGTGAGCCCGACGCCGTCCGGGTCCGCGAGCCGCCCTGCCTTCGCGAGCAGGAAGGCGGCCTCCCGGGCCAGGGTCTTGGTGAGGCCGAACAGCCCCGACTTGGACGCCGCGTAGTTGGCCTGGCCGATGTTGCCCATCTCGCCGATCACGCTCGAGACGTTCACGATCCGCCCGGTCCCGCGCTCCGCCATGTGCCGGAGCGCGGCCTGGGACAGGAAGAACGCTCCGGAGAGATTGACGTTCAGGACCTTGAACCAGTCCTCGTCGGAGAGCTTGAGCACCGTCTTGTCGATCGTGATGCCCGCGTTGTTGACGAGGATGTCGAGGCGACCGTGGGCCGCGATCACCTCGTCGATGGTGCGCCGGCAGTCGCCGGGGTCGCCCACGTTGCCCTTGTGGATGCTGACCGCGGTGCCGTAGGTGCTGGCGAAGCTGTCACGGAACTTGCCGGCCGCATCGTCGTTGCCCGCGTAGCCCGCGGCCAGGATCGCGCCCTGGCTGGCCAGGCTGCGGCAGATGGCCGCCCCGATCCCCCGAGTGCCGCCGGTGACGAAGGCCACGCGGCCCTTGAGCTTGTCCCCGGTGCGCGCGGCGATACTCTCGTGCTGGGTGATGTCCAGGACCGTGTTGGGCGTCATGGTCGGCTCCTTCCCCGCGAGCGTCGGCGACGGCCGGGGGGCACATCCTGGCAAATCCCTCCCACGGAGTCAAACGGTCCGGCCACGTCGCCACATTGCACCGCGCCATGGCGGATGCCAGGCGATCTTGCGGGGCGCCAAGCCCGCGAATCTCCAGGCCAGTGCGCCCGGAGGCCCGCCCGGCCCGCAAGCTGGCCTTGCGCCGGCCCCGTGCAAGTCCGCATCCTGGCGTGGGCTCCGGTCTGGCACCGGCCTTGCCGGCATGGCAGTGGAGCCAGGCCATGACCTCGACACCGGGTGTGCTGATCGGAGTGGACGTCGGGTGCACCACCATGTCCGGCGGCCTCGTGACCCCCGAGGGCGCCATCCTGAGCAGCACCCAGGCCCCCACCTGCCTCGGCTCGGGCACAGCCGTCGGCACCATCCTCGACATGGTCACGGACCTGGCGGCCGAGGCCCGGACGCGAGGCCTCGCCCTCGAGGCGGTGGGCATCGGCATCCCGGGGCTGGTCGACGCGGAGCGGGGTATACTCCGGACCTCGGCCGGGTCCCATGTCGCCGACCTCCACGGGGTGCCGCTGGGCGAGCTCATCACGGCCAGGGCCGGGGTGCCCACCTTCGTGGACAACGACGTCAATGCGCTCGCGCTCGGCGAGTGGACGTTCGGGCTCGGGCGGGGCGCCCCCTCGTGCGTCGTGGTGGCGATCGGGAGCGCCCTCGGGGCCGGGATCATCCTGGATGACCGGCTGGTGCGCGGAAAGAACGGATACGCGGGAGAGCTGGGTCACGTCCCCGTCGATCTCGACGGCCCGGTGTGCCCCTGTGGCGCGCGCGGTTGCCTCGGGCCGTACCTGGGCGGGGAGTACATCGCCATGGAAGCGCGGCGCCGCGTCGCCGGCGAGCCTTCGTCGCTGGTCGCCATGGCCGGGGGGAAGCCGGGCGCGATCACGGCCGAGATGGTCTTCACGGCCGCATCGGCCGGAGACGGGCTGGCGCGGAGCATGGTCGAGCGCGCGTGCCGGGCGCTCGGAGCGGGCCTCGCGGTGGTGATCAACACCCTCGATCCGGGCGTCGTGGTCGTGACCGGCGGCGTGGTCAAGTCGCTCCTGCCGCTGCGGGAGGAGATCATCCGCCGCACGAGCGAGTACGCGCTGGCCGACTCCCTGGCCGGCACTCCGATCCATTTCGTGCCCGGACACAAGAGCCAGACCGTGCGCGGGGGCGCGGCGCTGGTGCTCTACGAGCGGGCCCGGCGCGCCGCCCGCCCCGCTGGATGCGGCACGGCATGATCGCGCCATGGCGGCACGCGATGTGCCTCGCACCCGACCGGAGGTGATGCGATGTACGTCTCGCGAGACGGAGTGAAGCTCTTCTACCAGGTGACGGGTGGCGAAGGGCGCGATCTCTTCCTGCTGCCCCAGTGCCAGCCGGTCACCCACAGCCGCCAGTGGAAGAACCAGATCCCGTACCTCTCGCGGTATTTCCGCGTGATCACCATGGACGTCCGCGGCAACGGGCGCTCGGACCGACCGCCCACCGGCTACGACCTCGGCAGCCGCTACGACGACTTCCTCGCCGTCCTGGCCGAGACGGTGCGCCCACCCTTCGCCCTCGTGGCCCTCTCCTGCGCCGCGATGCTCGCCCTGCGGTACGCCGTCGAGCATCCCGACCGTCTGTCCCACCTCGTCCTGCTCGGCGGCCAGTACGCGGAGTCGGTGCCCCAGCCCTTCGACGAGAAGGTCGCCCCCGTGATCCGCAACGACTTCGACGCCTGGCGTGGGCGCCTGTTCACCCGCTTCTTCCCCGAGCCGCACTCGCTCAAGGGGATCGAGGACTGCTTCGCCTGGAGCTCGGAGACCACGCCGGAGGTGCTGGTGGAGTCGCTCCGGGCCATCGACGGCGCGAACGTCTACGACCTGCTGCCCGGCGTGCAGGCGCCGACGCTCGCCCTGCACGGGACCGCGGACAAGATCGTGCCCCACTCCCACGCCGAGAAGCTCGTCGCCGCCATCCCCGGCGCCCGCCTGGTCAGCTTCGAGGGCGCCGGCCACGTCCTGCACGGACGGCACCCGGTGAAGGTCAACCGCCTGATCCGGGACTTCGTCCTGGGCCAGGAGGTCGTGTCGCACCGCATCCCGGCCACCGTCGAGCGGCGGGTGGAGCCGCGCCCGCCGCGCCGGACCGCCCAGCGGCGCATCCTCTGGCTGTCGAGCCCGATCGGTCTGGGCCACATCCAGCGCGACCTGGCCATCGCCCGCAGGCTCCGCGAGATCTACCCGGACGCCACCGTGGACTTCCTGGCCGCCGATCCCGCCGACCGGGTGGTGGAGGCCTGGGGGGAGCGCCTGCACCCGGCGACCCGGCTCATCGTCAACGAGAGCGCCCACCTCGAGGGCTGGGCGGGCGACCACGAGCTGCACGCCTTCAACGCGCTCTGGGACATGGACGAGATCATGGCCGCCAACTTCATGACGTTCGCCGACGTGGTGGAGCGCGAGCCCTACGACCTCTGGGTGGGCGACGAGGGCTGGGACCTCGACTACTTCCTGCACGAGAACCCGGAGCTGAAGCGCGCCCCCTACGTGTTCATGACCGACTTCATCGGGATGCTGCCCATGCGCGACGACCCCGCGTCGCTGGAGTTCAAGCGCGCGTGGGAGCGGAACGCCGAGAACATCGACCACCTGCGCTTCCACCCGGACGTGCGCGACCTTTCGCTCATGGTCGGCGACGAGGAGGACGTCCTCGACCGCGAGTTCGGCCCCGATCTGCCCAACATGCGGCAGTGGGCGCGGGAGCATTTCCGCTTCTCGGGCTACACCCACCACTTCGACCCGGCGCGCTACCGGGACAAGGCGGCGCTCCGTGGCGAGCTCGGGTTCCGGGAGGACGAGCGGGTGATCCTGGTGTCGGTCGGCGGGACGCGGGCCGGACGCACCCTGCTCCGCAAGTGCGCCGAGGCCTTCCGGCTGGTCGCCCCCAAGGTGCCCGACGCGCGCATGATCCTCGTCGCCGGCCCGCGCCTGCCGGCCCACGAGCTGCCCCAGGGGCCGCAGATCGACGTGCGCGCCTTCGTCCCGGACCTCTTCCGGCACCACGCGGCCGCCCATCTGGCCATCGTCCAGGGCGGCCTTTCCACCACGATGGAGCTCGCCGCCCTGCAGACCCCCTTCCTGTACTTCCCCCTCCGCAACCATTTCGAGCAGAACTTCCATGTGGCCCGGCGCCTCGATCGCCTCGGCGCGGGTGTCCGCATGGACTACGATCGCACGAGCGTCGAGGAGCTGGGCGCCGCCATCCTCGACCATCTGGGCAAACCCGTCCAGGGCCGGGACGTCCCGACCGACGGCACCGACCGGGCCGCCCGCCTGATCGCCACCCTGCTCTGACCACGAAAGGACACGCCATGAGCCAGCCGCTGAACGACGTCAACGTCGAGGCCATGAGGGACCTGGACCGCAAGGTGCGAGAGAACCCGGACTTCGGCAAGCGCACCGTCAAGCTGCGCTCGTCGTGGCTGCGCGGCACCAAGGCGCTCGTGGAGGTCGGGACCCACCACGCCCTGGGCAAGGCGGTCACGCCGCCCACCCGCCGCTTCGTCCTCATGACCGATGCTCCCCCGGGCCTCGGCGGCGTCGACAGCGGCCCGGCCGCGATCGAGACCCTGCTGATGGCGCTCGCCGGGTGCGTCACCTCCGGCATCGCGGCCAACGCGGCCCTCTTCGAAGTGCCGATCGACGGGCTCGACATCGAGATGGAGGCCGACATCGACCTGCGCGGCCTGCTCGGGCACGACAAGTCGGTGCGGAACGGCTTCAGCGACATCCGCTACACGGTGACCATCCACAGCCCCGCTCCCGAAGAGAAGGTTCGGCGGTGCAAGGAGACCATCGACCGGAAATCACCGGTGCGCGACGCCATCACGGCGCCGGTCCGGGTCACCTCGAGCTTCGTCTACAAGAAGAGCTGATCACCCCCGGGGGAGACTCGATGCGAGAGGAGATCGTCCACGTCTAGCGGAGGCGGGGCGCCCGAGGCCGGCCGACGCGGCATGCCCGGCGACATCAACTGCATCTTCACGAAGGGGCTCATCCCCTTCGTCGAGAAGGAGGCGGGGCCCGAGGGGGTGGCCGCGCTCTGCCGGACGGCCGGGCGGTCACGCGAGTACCTCATGGCCGACCACAACTGGCTGCCGCTGGCGGTCGCCAGCGAGATGGTTCGCGTCGCAATGAGGCTCACGGGCGACACCGACGAGGAGCAGTGGGCCCGCCGCTTCGCCGACGACTTCATGGACTGGAAGCCCTCCCGGGAGTATCGCCACTATCTCGGCACCTACTCCATGGGCATGGGCGATCCTCGCGAGCTCTACGCCCGGCACACGACGCTCCTGGCTGCGACGACCCGACACCTCTTCCGGACCCACGACGTCAGGCTCAGGCGCAACCAGATGACCTTCCGGTGCACCCCGACCGGGGGCCAGGTGATCCCCCGGTGGTTCTGCACCTGGCAGACCGTCCAGCTTGAGCGCTATCCCACGAACTGGGGCCTGCCCCGTGCGGTCGTGACCGAGCACCAGTGTGCGGCGCGTGGGGCCGACTCCTGTCTCGTCGGGGTGCGCTGGAGGAACCCGGTCCTCGGCCGTCGCTTCTGGGGTCCGACACTGGCCGGCGTGGTCGGATCCGGGGCGCTCTCCCTCTCGCTCACGGCCAGCCAGCCGCTTACCTGGGCCGCCGAGGCCGCGGTGGCAACGCTCCCGGTGCTCCTGGGGGGCGTGGTGGGCTACGGGCTGGTGCAGCGCGCGCGGTGGCAGCACACCAAGCGCATGCTGGATCTGCAGTCCGAGGAGATCCTCTACTCCAACAACGAGCTGGAGAAGAAGTTCCGCGACCTCGAGACCACGATCGAGCGGCTCTCCCTGCTCAGCGAGCTCTCCGCGGCCGTCAACGCCACTCTCGACGTCGAGAAGATCTACGAGCAGGCGCTGGAGCGGCTGGTCCACCGGATGGGCTACCAGAACGCCTACCTCTTTCTGGTCGACCGCGCCCGGCAGGTGGTCCGCGGCCACCGCATGGTGGGCCGCGCGATCCCGAGCATCCGCTTCACCGAGGTCGAGTTCCGGCTGGACGACACCCACTGCGGGGCCTCGCGGGTGGCCAGCCGCGGGGTCCCCCTCGTGATCGACGACGTGGAGAGCACGACGGTGCCGGTGGACGTACCGACCGCCCGCTCCCTCGGCGTCCGCTCGGTGGTGATGGTGCCGCTGCGGGCCAAGGACTCCGTCTTCGGGGTCCTGAACGTGACCTCGAGCGAGCCCGGGCGGGTGGGCGAGGCCGACCTCGAGCTGCTCTCCGCGGTGGCCAACCACGTGGCCCTGGCCCTGGACCGGGCCGAGAGCTTCCAGACCATCGAGGAGCTGAGCCGCGGCCTCGAGGACAAGGTGCGGGTGCGCACCGAGCAGCTGCGCACCGCGCACGAGGAGCTGCAGGCCGCGTACCGCGAGCTGCAGGCGACCCAGATGCAGCTCATCCAGCGCGAGAAGATGGCCTCGGTCGGCCAGCTGGTGGCGGGGGTGGCCCACGAGCTGAACAACCCGATCGGCTTCGTCTACTCCAACGTGACCACGCTCGAGGACTTCGTGCGGCGCCTCCGGGCCATGCTCGAGGCGTACCGCACCGCCCCGCTCCCCGAGGCCGACCGCACGCGCCTGCAGGCGGAGTGGGACTCCCGCAAGGTCGACTACGCCCTCAAGTACCTCGATTCGATGATCCAGGGCATCCGGGAGGGCGCCGAGCGCGCGCGGAAGATCGTCCGGGATCTCCGGGTCTTCGCCCGCACCCAGGACGAGGTCTGGCAGTCGGTGGACATCCACCAGGAGCTCGAGTCGAGCCTCACCCTGCTGAACCACCTGCTCAAGGACCGCGTCGAGGTGCACCGCAAGTTCGGGGATCTGCCCGAGGTCGAGTGCATCCGGTCCCAGATGGACCAGGTCTTCCTGAACCTGCTCGCGAACGCGGCCCAGGCCATCGAGGGGCCGGGCGCCATCACGATCGAGACCCGGCGGGACGGCCCGGCCGCGGTCATCGCCATCGCGGACACCGGGCCCGGGATCCCCCCCGAGATCATGGGCCGTCTCTTCGATCCGTTCTTCACCACCAAGCCGGTGGGCGAGGGCACCGGGCTCGGGCTCAGCATCAGCTACGAGATCGTCAAGAAGCACGGCGGAGAGATCCGGGCCGAGAGCCCGACGGGCGGCGGCGCGGTCTTCACGGTGCGCATCCCCCTCACCCGGAGCGCGGCCCCGTGAGCGGCGAGGCGACCGTCCTCATCGTGGACGACGAGACGCGGGTGCTCGACTCGCTGGAGGCGCTCCTGGCCATGGACTACCGCGTCCTGCGCGCCGACCGCCCCGCGGCCGCCCTCGAGCTGCTCGCGCGGGAGGAGGTCGCGCTGGTGATCAGCGACCAGCGCATGCCCAGGATGAGCGGCACCGAGCTGCTCTCGCGCTGCCGGGAGGTCTCGCCGGAGACGGTCCGGGTGCTCCTCACCGCGTTCACCGACGCCGACGCGCTCATGCAGTCGATCAACGCCGCCAACATCTACCACTTCATCCTCAAGCCCTGGGACCCGACCGAGCTGACCCACACCGTGCGCCGCGGCGTCGAGCGGCACCGCCTCTCCGCCGAGCGCGAGCGCCTCCTGCGGGATCTCGCCGCGAAGAACACCGATCTCGAGGCCACCCTCGCCGACCTGCGCGCGGCCCAGGAGCGGGTGGTGCGGGAGGCCGGGGTGCGGGCCCAGCTGCAGCGCTACGTCTCGCCGCGGCTCGCCGACATGGCGCTCGGCAATCCGACCCTGCTCGACCAGCCCGGCGAGTGGCGGGAAGCCACCGTCCTCTTCGCCGACATCCGCGGCTACACCCGCCTCATCGAGACCACCCCGGCGCCGGTGGTCATCCGCCTGCTCGACGAGTACCTCGCCCGGATGATCGAGGTGATCTTCCGCCACCAGGGGACGGTGGAGCAGCTCATCGGCGACGAGATCGTCGTGCTCTTCGGGGTGGCGGAGGGCGGTCGGGACGCGCCGGCGCGGGCGGTGCGGGCCGCCGTCGAGATGGTGGCGGCGGTGCGCCAGCTCTCCGCGAGCTGGGCCGCGGACCGGCGGCCGCGCTTCGACATCGGCGTCGGCATCGCCTCGGGTCCGGTCATGGCCGGCACCATCGGCTCCGCGGATCGCCGGGAGCTCGTCGTGGTCGGTCGTCCCATGATCGCGGCGGCCAGGATCCAGCGGATGACACGGCTGTTCGACGCGCATATAATCGCGTCCGACAGCACGTTCCGCGAGGTGAACGGCCTCGTCAGCCACCGCGAGCTCGGCTCCCCGAAGCTGAAGGGCCTGAAGGATCGCGAGACGCTCCACGAGATCCTCGGGATCCGTGAGTCCGTCGCCACGGGCGTCGTCTAGAGGTACCGTCTCCGCGGAGGGCCGGTGGAAGAGACCGCAACCGTCCTGATCGTCGACGACGAGCCGCGGGTGCTCGATGCGCTCGAGGCCGTCCTCGCCGCCGAGTTCCGGGTCCTCCGGGCCGAGGGCGGCGAGCAGGCGCTCCGGCTCCTGCCCGGTGCGGACGTGGCGGTGATCGTCACCGACTACCGCATGCCCGGCATGACCGGGGTGGAGCTGCTGCGCCGGAGCCAGGACGTCGCCCCCGAGGCGGTCCGGATCGTCCTGACCGCCTACACGGACGTGGACAGCCTGATGGATGCGATCAACACCGGCCGCATCTACCATTTCGTCGCAAAGCCCTGGGACCCGAACGAGCTGCTGGTCATCGTGCGCCGCGCGGCCGAGCACTACACGCTGGCCCGGGACAACGCCCGCCTCCGGGACGAGCTCGAGCTCGCGGTCAACACGCTCCGGCGCGAGGTCGAGGAGAGCCGCACCCGCCCCCTGGCCCTCGAGGGCCTGGTCGGCGCATCGGGGGGGCTCCACCGGGTCGTGGAGCTCGCCCGGAAGGTCCTCGACACCGACACCACCGTGCTCCTGCTGGGCGAGACGGGCACCGGCAAGGAGCTCTTCGCCCGCCTGATCCACGACAACGGGCCGCGGCGCGGCGCCCGCTTCGTGGCCCAGAACTGCGGGGCCCTGTCGGAGACGCTGCTCGAGTCCGAGCTCTTCGGCCACACGCGGGGGGCCTTCACCGGAGCCACCACCGACCGCAAGGGCCTGTTCGAGGAAGCCGACGGCGGGACCGTCTTCCTCGATGAGGTCGGCGAGACGTCGCCGGCCATGCAGCTCAGGCTGCTGCGCGTCCTCCAGGAGGGCGAGATCCGGCGCGTCGGCGCATCCGCTCCGCGGAAGGTCGACGTGCGGGTGCTCGCCGCCACCAACACCGACCTGGAGGCCGACGTCGAGGCGGGGCGCTTCCGCAAGGACCTCTACTACCGCCTCAACGTCTTCCCGATCCGCCTCCCTCCCCTCCGGGAGCGGGCCGAGGACATCCCGATGCTCGCCGAGCACTTCCTGCGGGTCTATCGCGAGCGCGCCCGGCGCGCGGTGCCCTCGATCTCGCCGGAGGCGATGCGGTATCTCCGGGCCTACCCGTTCCCGGGCAACGTGCGCGAGCTCGAGAACGAGATCGAGCGCGCGGTGGCCCTCGCCGACCCCGGCCGCCCGATCGGCCCCGAGCACTTGTCCGAGCGCATCCGGGCCGGGGGGGCGAGGGCCGCGACGCCGCGTACCCTCAACGACGCCATCGAGGAGCTCAAGCGGCGGATGATCGAGGACGCGCTGCGGGAGTGCGGGTCGAAGACGCGCGCGGCGGAGCGGCTCGGCCTCACCCGCCAGAGCCTGCAGCAGATGCTCCGGCGTCGCTCCACCGGCAGCTAGTCCGACGTCCGCCGGGGGGCTGCGCTACAATTCCGGTTCGTGCGCCTGCCGATCTTCTACGGCTGGATCATCGTGGCCGTCGTCTTCGTCACGATGGGCGTGGGAGTCAACGCGCGCACCGCCTTCTCGCTGCTCTTCCCCCCCATCCTCGCCGAGTTCGGCTGGGAGCGCGGCGTCACCGCCGGGGCGTTCTCCTTCGGCTTCCTGGTCTCGGCGCTCCTGAGCCCCTCGCTGGGCCGGCTGATGGACCGGCGCGGGCCCCGCGTGGTGATCGAGCTGGGCGTGCTCCTGATCGGCGGGGGCCTGCTGCTCGCCACCCTGGTGACGCACCCCTGGCATCTCTACGCCACCCTCGGGATCATGGTGGGCGGGGGCAGCGTCTGCCTCGGCTACACCGGGCAGTCCCTGTTCCTGCCCAACTGGTTCGTGCGCCGGCGCGGGCTGGCGATGAGCCTCGCCTTCTCCGGGGTGGGCGTGGGCTCGATGATCCTGCTGCCGTGGCTGCAGACCCTGATCGCGCGCTCGGGCTGGCGGGCCGCCTGCTCGGCGCTGGCCGTCCTCGTCCTGCTGCTGGTTCCGCTCAACCTCCTGCTGCGCCGCCGCCCCCAGGACCTGGGTCTCGAGCCCGACGGCGATCGCGGCGCGGCCGCCGGCGCCCCCCCGCGCCCCTCCAACGTGGTGGACACGGCCTGGGCCGCGATGGACTGGACCCTGGGCCGCGCGGCCCGCACCGCCCGGTTCTGGTGGATCGCCCTCGGCTACTTCTGCGGGCTCTTCGCCTGGTACGCGGTACAGGTGCACCAGACGAAGTACCTCATCGACATCGGCTTCAGCCCGACCGACGCGGCGTGGGCGCTCGGCTTCGTGAGCCTGGCCGGCATTCCCGGCCAGATCGGGCTCGGCTGGCTCTCGGACCGGATCGGCCGCGAGTGGGTGTGGACCGCGGGGACCATGGGCTTCGCGATCTCCTACGGAGCCCTGCTCCTGCTGGCCGCCACCCCGACCATGCCGCTGCTCTACGTGATGGTGATCGCCCAGGGCCTGCTCGGCTACGGGGTCACCTCGGTGTTCGGGGCGATCCCGGCCGAGATCTTCCAGGGCCGGCACTACGGCTCCATCTTCGGGACGCTCACCCTGTCCTCGGTCGGGGGCGGCGCGGCGGGGCCCTGGCTCACCGGGATCCTCTACGACCGCACCGGCAGCTACGAGCTCGCGTTCTGGATCGCGATCGGCTGCTGTGTCGTCTCGGCGGCGGCCATCTGGCTCGCGTCCCCGCGGAAGGTGCGCGCGGTGGCCGGGCGCATCCGGGTCCCGCAGAGCTAGGGTATCCTGCGTCGTGTACCTGGACCGGCGGCTCTGGGCCTTCACCCGGGGCGTCCGCCTCCGCATCGCGGGCGCCACCCTCGCGGGGCTCCTGGCGGTGCTCGCGGGCACCGCGAGGCTGGCTCTGCTCGGCTGGGTGCTGGGCCGGGTGCTCACCGGCGACACCCTGGCGGAGCTGGTCGGGCCGATCGGGGCGGTGGCTGCTCTCATCGCGCTGCGCGGCCTGCTCGAGTACGGCCGCACCATGGCAGCCCACCACACCGCGGCCCGCGTGCAGCGGCGGCTGCGCGGGCGGCTCTACGAGCAGATCACCGCGCTCGGTCCGGCCCACTTCGCGCAGACCCGCACCGGCGACGTGGTCCTGTCGGTGGTGGAGGGCGTGCAGCAGCTCGAGGTCTACTTCGGCCAGTACCTGCCCCAGCTCTTCGTCTCCGCGCTGACTCCATTTCTGCTCTTCGCGGTGGTGCTCGCCATCGACCCGCCGCTGGCCTGGGTCTTCCTCCTGGCCGCGATCGCCACGTTCCTCCTGCCCGCGCTCTGGCACCGCTGGGACAGCCGGCACAGCTTCGCCCGCTCGAAGGCCTACTCGGCCTACGGGGCCGAGTTCCTGGACGCCGTCCAGGGGCTGCGCACCCTGGCCGCTTTCGGGCAGAGTCACTCGCGGGCCCGGCTGCTCGAGGAGCGCGGCCGCGCCCTGTTCCAGGCCACCATGTGGCTGCTCAGCACCAACACGCTGGCGCGCGGCATCAGCGATGTGTGCATCGCGCTCGGTGCCGCGGGGGCCCTGGCGATCGGGACGTACCGGGTGCAGGCCGCGCAGATGGAGCTGACCGCGCTCGTGGTGGTGCTGATGCTGGGCGTCGAGATCTTCCGTCCCCTGCGCGAGCTGCGCGTGGTGCTGCACCAGGGCATGCTCGGCCTCTCCGCGGCCCAGGGCATCCTGCAGCTCCTGGCGCTCAAACCCTCCGTGACCGACGGGAGAGCCGACGCACCGGGAGATCCAGGCCGGCCGCGGACGGACAATGCGGTGGGGGGGCTGGGGGGAGGAGCGGCGCCGCTCCCCCCCGATCAGAAAGAGAGCAGTACCGCAAACCGTGGCAGCCTCGACCCCTCCCTCGCCCTCGAGAACGTGACGTTCCGCTATCCCGGCGGCCGGAGCGCCGCGCTCGAGCACCTCACCCTGGAGGTGGCCGCGGGCGAGCGCGTGGGCGTGGTGGGGGCGAGCGGCGCGGGTAAGTCGACGAT
>DATIFV010000240.1:0-16962 GCA_035455085.1 Candidatus Methylomirabilota bacterium
CGCGACTGCTCCGGGGTCTCGAAGTTGATCGCCTCGACCTTCAGCAGCGCGAAGTAGCGCTCGCTGTCCTTGGGCGGCCGCACCTGGCCGGAGATGGTGTCGCCGGTGCGCAGGTCGAAGCGGCGGATCTGGGAGGGCGAGACGTAGATGTCGTCGGGGCCCGGCAGGTAGTTGTAGTCGGGAGCCCGGAGGAAGCCGAATCCGTCGGGCAGCACCTCGAGGACGCCCTCGGCGAAGATCAGCCCGTCGCGCTCGGCCTGCCCCTGCAGGATCTTGAAGATCAGGTCCTGCTTGCGCAGGCCGCTGGTGCCCTGGACGCCCAGCTCTTTGGCGACGTTGTTCAGGTCGGTGATCGTCTTGTCCTTGAGCTCGGACAGGTTCATCCGCTTACCTCCTGCACCGACCGCCCCGCTCGCCTCGGTGGGAGCAGGCGGCTCGGCGGGGACGGCGGACGGCTTCGGCGAGGGACGCTTCGGGCTACGCTCTGAGGAAGAGATGGTCGTTCTCCGGCGGGTTGCGTGTGTTCGGATCTACTCTGTACGCGGGCTGGTTACCGTGCTACGCGAAACACTGTCCCACACGGTTTCCCGCCCTGTCAACCCTGATTTTCGCTCACATGCGAACGTCGATGATCGCCCGCTGCTTGATCTCCACGAGCCAGTCCTTCAGGCGCGTGTCGTACTTCTGCCGGTACAGGATCTCGCGGACCTGGCTCCGCACCTGCGCGAGCGCCTCTCCGGTGAGCGAGTCGCGCGAGTCCAGCCGGAAGATATGGTAGCCGAGCTTCGAGCGGAAGGGCGTCGAGACCTCGCCCGGGGAGAGACGCAGGATCGCGTCCTCGATCTCCTGGGCCAGCTCGCCCCGCTTGAGCTTGCCGAGGGAGCCCCCGTCCTTGCCAGATGGATCGTCCGAGTACTGCCGGGCCAGGTCGATGAAGTCCTGCCCCTCCAGCAGATGCGCGTAGATCTCGTCGGCCTTCCGCCGCGCGGCCGCCCACGCCTCGTCGCTCTCGGTCGCGTCCGGCACGACCAGGATGTGCCGGGCCTCGAAGGTGAGGCCGGTCTCGAGCTTCTCGCGATTCTCCGCGAGGTACTTGTCGATCTCCTGCTCGGTGACCGAGATGCGCAGGGCGACCTTCCGGCGCACCAGCCGCTGCACCATGAGCTGGTTGCGGAGCCGCTTCTTGACCCCTTCCAGGGTGAGGCCCTGAGACTTGATCATGGCCTCGAACTCGGCCTCGTCCTTGGCCTTGAGCTTCTTCATGATCTCGTTCAACGAATCGGTGAGCTCGGCGTCGTCGACGACCACCTTCTCCCGCTCGGCCTGCTGCAGCTGGATGCGGTTCTCGATCAGGTTCTGGAGCAGCCGGTCGCGCAGGGTCCGGCGCGCCTCGCCTTCGGACATCCGCTCCCGGGTCTCGGCCAGGTAGTACAGCTCGGCCTCGTCCAGCTCATACTGAGTGATCGCGTCGTTGTTCACCACGCAGATCACGCGGTCGACCACGTCCTCCGAGCTGGGGAGCTGGTCCCGCGTGGTCAGGATGGGCGCGGAGACGGACGGCGCGGGCGGCGCCTCCACCACCGTCGCCTTGCGCTTGCCGACCAGCGGCATCCAGCTCGGGATCGAGCAGCCCGCCACCGCGAGGGGCAGCAGGAGGAGGGCGACCGCCGCGGCCCGGCCCGGGCTCACCGCAGGGACTCCAGCAGCCGCGCGAGGGCGTCGCGCACCGCGGCCCAGGGCTCGGCGGGGATCCGCGCTTCCACCGTGTACTCCTTTCTCAACGTGAGGCCGCCGCGGCTCGCCGCGATCGCCTTCAGCATGTGCGAGGGGGTCACCGGCGTGGAGGCCGCGAAGGTCAGCACCGCGCGCCCGTTGCCCGCCTCCACCCGCTCGATCCCGAGCGCGCGCGCGGCCACCCGGAGCCCCACCACGTCCAGCAGCCCCTCCACCGCCGGAGGCGGCGGCCCGTAGCGATCGGTCAGCTCCGCGCGCGCGTCCGCGACCTCCTCGGCCCGCTCGATCTCGGCCAGCCGCTTGTAGAGAGCCAGCCGCTGATGCACCTCGGGGACGTAGGACTCGGGCAGGAGCGCTTCCACGTCCGCCGAGATGACCGGCTCGACGCGCTCGGTGGCCGGCTCGCCCTTCAATTCTCTCACGGCCTCCGCGAGGAGCTTGCTATATAGATCGAACCCCACCGCCGCGATGTGCCCGTGCTGGGCCGCCCCCAGCAGGTTGCCGGTCCCCCGGATCTCCAGATCCCGCATGGCCAGCCGGAGCCCCGAGCCCAGCTCGGTCGACTCCTCGATCACCCGCAGCCGCTTCTGCGCCGTCTCGTCCACCCGCCCGTCCGCGGGCACCAGGAGGTAGGCGAAGGCCTGCTGCCGCTCCCGGCCCACCCGGCCGCGGAGCTGGTAGAGCTGGGCCAGGCCGAAGCGATCGGCCCGGTTGATGATTATCGTGTTCGAAGCCGGGATGTCCAGCCCCGACTCCACGATCGCGGTCGAGACGAGCACGTCGGCCTGGCCGTCCACGAACTTGACCATCACGCTCTCGAGCTCCCGCTCGGCCATCTGGCCGTGCCCCATCACCACCCGGGCCTCGGGCACCAGGCGCTTGATGAAGGTGGTCATGGAGGCCAGGGACTGGATGCGGTTGTGGACGAAGAAGACCTGCCCGCCCCGGTTCAGCTCCCGCTCGATCGCCTCCTTGATGACGGTGCGGCTGAACGGGGTGACCACCGTCTCCACCGGCAGCCGATCCAGCGGCGGCGTCTCGATCACCGACAGGTCGCGCACGCCGGACAGGGCCATGTGCAGCGTGCGCGGAATGGGGGTGGCGGTGAGCGTCAGCACGTCCACCGAGGTCCGCAGCTGCTTGAGGCGCTCCTTGTGGGCGACCCCGAAGCGATGCTCCTCGTCCACCACCAGCAGCCCCAGGTTTTTGAACGTCACGTCCCTGGACAGCAGGCGGTGGGTGCCCACCACCACGTCGACGGTGCCGGCGGCGAGACCGGCGACCACCTGCTTCTGCTCCTTGGGGCTGCGGAAGCGCGAGAGCAGCTCGACGCGGGCCGGGAACGCGGCGAAGCGCTCGAGGAAGGTGTTGTAGTGCTGCTGGGCCAGCACGGTGGTCGGCACGAGCACCGCCACCTGGCGGCCGTCGGCCACCGCCTTGAAGGCCGCGCGCAGGGCCACCTCCGTCTTGCCGTAGCCCACGTCGCCCGCCACCAGGCGGTCCATCGGCCGGCCGCCCGCCATGTCCTGCTTGACCTCCTCGATGGCCCGGAGCTGGTCGGGGGTCTCCTCGAAGCGGAAGGCGGCCTCGAACTCGCCCTGCCAGGGCGTGTCCTCCGAGAAGTGGGGCCGTTCCGCCACCGAGCGGGCCGCGTAGAGCTTGAGCAGGCCCTCCGCCATCTCCCGCAGCGCGGCCCGCACCGACTCCTTCAGGCGCTGCCACCCGCCGCCGCCCAGCCGGTCCAGCCGGGCCGCGCCCTCGGGGGCGCCCATGTACTTGGAGATCAGGTCCAGCCGCTCGACCGGCACGTAGAGCCGCCCCCCGTCCGCGTACTCGAGCAGGAGGAAGTCGGCCTGGTGCCCTTCGGACTGCAGCGTGCGGAGGCCATGGTACCGGCCGATCCCGTGCTGCTCGTGCACGACGAGGTCGCCGGAGGCCAGATCGTTGAACGAGGCGATGGCCGCGCCGCGCTGGAAGCGCGGACGCCGCAGGCGCCGGCGCTGGGCGCCGAAGATCTCCTCCTCCGAGAGCACGATCAGGCCCAGCGCCGGGATCTGGAAGCCCGCCCCGCACTCGCCCACGATCACCGCGAGCCCCTCCGGGCTCCACAGGGTGGCGTTCGGCCACGCCTCGAGATCGTGCTCGGCGAGCATCTGGCGGAGCCGGTCGCTCTGGCGGTCGTCGTCCACCACCAGCCGCACCGCGAAGCCCTCGCCCCGCCAGGTGCGGATCTCGCCGGCCAGCGTCTTGAACTGGCCGCGGTAGCCGCCGACCGATCGAGTCCCCATCTGGACGCGCGGCGCGCCGCCCTCGACCCGCTGGAGCAGCGCGAGCTCGAGCCGCTGGAAGGGCCCGAGCACGGAGGCGAGCGGGACCGCGGTAGGCGCGTCGTCGGGCGGCGCCTCGAGCAGGGCCGGGTCCTCCAGCACCACCAGGGTCCCGGGCGGCAGGTAGTCCACCAGGGTGACCGGGGCCGCGTCCCTCGACCCGAGCGGCAGCACGGTCAGGGCGTCGAGGGGGCCGACCGAGCGCTGGCTGGTGGGATCGAAGAGGCGGAGCGACTCCACCTCGTCACCCACGAACTCGGCCCGCACCGGGCGGTCGTGGGTCGGCGAGAAGATGTCCACGATGCCGCCGCGCACGCTCCACTGCCCGACCTCGAGCACGGTCTCGACCCGCTCGTACCCCGCGGTCTCCAGGAGATCGAGCAGGATCTCCCGGTCGCTGCTCTCGCCGACCGTCAAGGTGAAGGTGCGGCGGCGGAAGGAGGCCGGCGCCGGCACCGGCTCGGACAGCCCCGAGGGTGTGGCCACGACGACCACCGCGTCGCCGGCGAGCAGCCGCCGGCAGCAGAGCGCGCGCTCCGCGTCGGGCTCGCGGTGCCGCCGGCCGCGCCACGAGGCGCCGCTGCCCGACGGGAACTCGAGCACGCGGGCCTCGTCGCCGTCGTCATCCGCCCCCGCGGGGCCGCCGGAGAGCGACGAGACGAAGAAGGCGGTGTCCCGGGCCATCCGGTGGCGCGGCGATGGACCCGGGGTGAGCACGAGGATCGGCCGCCCGGTGCGCTCCCGCAGCCAGCCCACCAGCAGGGCCCGCGAGGAGCCCCAGAGGCCGTCGGCCCGCAGGCAGGGGACCCCCTTGGAGAGGGCCGCGAGGACCTCGTCGAGCGCGGCCCACCGGGACAGGACAGCCTCGGCCGGCACGGTCATCACTGAGGACGGCACATCAGAGGTATCACCGGCCGCGGCCGGCGTCAAAGTTTCCGGCTACCGCGACCCCTGGGCCAGGTAGAAGGACAGCGTTTCCAGCTCGATGGCCAGGTCCACGTTCTTGAGGCGGACGTCCTTGCCCGCCTTGATCCGTCCCGGCGCGAAGTTGAGGACGGCCTTGATGCCCGCGGCCACCAGCTTCTCGGTCACCGCCTGGGCGGACTCGCCGGGAACCGCCACGATCGCGATCTGGAGGTTGCGCGCCTTGGCCTCGCGCGGCAGGTCCTCCATGGGGTGGATGGTCACGCCGTCCACCGCCTTGCCCCACTTGCCCGGATCCTCGTCGAAGATCGTGGAGATCCGGAAGCCCTGCCGGGCGAACCCCTTGTAGTGGAAGAGGGCGGAGCCGAGGTTGCCGAAGCCCACCAGCGCCACCTGCCATTCGCGATCGAGCCCCAGGATGCGCTGCAGCTCCGCCTTGAGCCCGGAGACGTAGTAGCCGATGCCACGCACCCCGAACTCGCCGAAGTAGGCGAGGTCCTTCCGGACCTGGGCCGAGTTGAGGCTGAAACGCTCCGCGAGCTCCTGGGAGGAGATGGTCTTGACGCCGTCTTCTTCTAACTGCTGGAGACTACGGGTGTAGACGGACAGGCGGCGCACCGTCATCTCCGGGATCCGGGGAATCTTGAACGGTGACCGTCGCGCCATGTTCGTTCCCGGGCGCTCAGCGCGCCCGACCGGGACACCTCGCGGGGATGCCCGCGTCCCGTCCCGGGGCCGTGCCCCGGGACGGTGCCTTCGAGCTCTCCGCCGCCTCTACGACTTCACGAACAGCAGGATGACCGCGATGACGAACACGAACAGCACCAGCGACTCGATGAACGCCAGGCCGAGCAGCATGGCGGTCTGGATCCGCGCGATCGCGCCGGGCTGGCGCGCCATGGCGTCCACCGCCTGCCCGGCCGCGCGGCCCTGACCGAGACCGCAGAGGCCCGCCGCGAGGCCGAAGCCCAGGCCCGCCGCCAGCACCGCGAAGGCCTTGGCCATGTCGGCCCCGCCCGCGGCCTCGGCCGCCCAGGCCATCCCGGGGACCGCCAGAATCGCCATCATGCTCATCGTGACAATGCGTTGCACGGCTCTCCTCCTTGTTGAGGGTGACTGCGAATCAGTGATGCTCGGCTTCCTCGACCGCCGCCGCGATGTAGAGCATGGCCAGCTTGCAGAAGATGAAGGTCTGGATGAAGGCGACCAGGATCTTCAGGGGGAGCAGGAAGCCCACGACGAACACGACCATGATCAGCGCGGCCGGCGCCCCGACCACCAGGCCCCCGATGGAGCCGCGGAGGGCCCAGCCCAGCATCCCGTCGAAGCCCATCATGAAGAAGAAGATGGCGAGGAGGATGTGGCCGGCCATCATGTTGCCGAAGAGGCGGAGCGAGAGCGACAGCGGCCTCGCGCAATGACTGATGATCTCAATGATGAACATCAGGGGTTTGAGAGCCAGGGGCACCGGGCCCGCGAAGTGCTTCATGTAGGGGATGAAGCCCTGCTTACGCACGCCGATGACGTGGTAGGTCACGAACACGATCAGCGCGCAGGCCGCGGTGGTGTTGAGGTTGGCGGTGGGGGCGACCAGCCCGGGCACGAGGCCCATGAGGTTCGAGACCAGGATGAACAGGCCCAGGGTCGCGATGAGCGGCAGGTAGCGCCGGCCGTCGTGCCCGATCGTCTCGTCCAGCTCCTTGACGAACTGCTCGAGCACGATCTCCATGAAGTTCTGGCTGCCGGTCGGCACGAGCTGGACCCGCCGCGAGGCCACGAGGGCCACCACGACCAAGATGGCCATCGCGATCCACGTGTAGAGGACGTGGTCCGGGATCGCCGCGATGTGCAGGATCGGGGGGTGCTCGATCAGCTCCATGTCAGGGGTTTCTCCTCGCGTCGAGCAGGCCCTGGGCCAGCAGCACCGGGGGCAGGGCCGCGAGGCCGACCGCCACCCCCACCGGATGCGCCCAGCCCTGCGCCACGAGCAGGCCGAGGGCGCCGAACGTCACGAGCTGGCGCAGGCCGACCCGGCTGAGCCGGCCCACACCGGCGGAGCCCCCCGCGATCAGCGCGGTGGCCCGGCTCAGGTCGCGGGCCAGCCAGCGGAAGTTCAGCAGCGCGATCCCGCCGCCGCCGCCGACCCCGGCCGCCGCCGGCGCGCCCGACAGCCACCACGCTCCCGCAGCCATGGCGGCCACGGTGCCGGCTCCTGTCCAGATCACCCGCGCGGCCAGATCAGCGCTCATCTCGGTCCTGCTCGCTCAGTGTCTTGATGGTCCTGTAGAAGTTCACGGCGGCCGCCGCGATCCCCAGCGCGAGGCCGACCAGCAGCAGCCACGGGCTCGTCCCGAGCCAGCCATCCGCGAAGTAGCCCGCCGCGAGCCCGATGGCCACGCATGCGAACAGCATCGTGCCCAGGTTGACGAGCTGTGCGGTCTGACTCCGCGACGGCCCCCGTTCGGCCGGAGCCATGTGAACAGGAACACTATCACACGCTTCCAGGCCTGACAAGCCATCGCAACTAATCAATTCTATTGTTGAATATGATGACTGTACCATGTCGCCAGAGAACAAGCAGGGCTGGGGTCAGCCGAAGACGCCGCCCATGCGGGTGCCGGCGAGGCGGTTGATGATGGCCACGCTGATCGCGGCGACCACGATCAGGATCACGCCGAGGGCGGCGGCCTCGTTGGCGCTGCCCGCGATGTAGAAGGCGAAGATCCCGTTGGTGATGGACTCCCAGCCGCCGAGGGCCAGGAACAGCACCGCCGAGGCCTCCTGCAGCGAGGTCATGAAGGAGAAGAGCCCGCCCACCAGGACGCCCTTCCAGATCAGGGGCAGGGTCACGTCGCGGAACGTCCGCGCCCCCGACGCGCCCACGCTCGAGGCCGCCTCCTCCAGCGAGCGGTGCACGAGCAGCAGCGAGGCGAAGGAGCCGCGCACCGTGTAGGGGAGCCTGCGCACCGCGAGCACCAGCGGCATGACGATCCAGAACGAGGTCAGCCCGCGATCGAATCCCGGCAGGTCGAAGTGGAAGGCGCGGATGTAGGCGATGCCGATGGCGGTGCCGGGCACCGCGAGGATCAGGGTGTTGACGGCGTCCAGCGCGCCGCGCCCGGGCACGGTGGAGCGCGCGAGCAGCCACGCGATCGGCACGCCCACCGCGACACAGATCGCCACCGCGAGCCCGGAGTAGAGGAGGCTGTTCACGATGTACTTGGGCGTCTCCACGATCACCCGCTCGTAGTACTGCAGCGTGTAGGCCACCGGCAGCGGCGTCAGCGCCCAGCCGCGGCCGACCGAGGCCAAGGTCACCCCGAGGTACGGAATGAACGAGCACAGGAGCAGGAAGCTCAGGAAGGCCACCACCAGCGCCTGGCGCGCGGGCGAGAGCCGCCGCCGGGCCACGCGGGTGTAGGACAGCGACGAGTAGTCCTTGATCGCCACGTAGTGCCGCGCGGCCAGCAGGAACAGGATCGCGAGCAGCACCATCAGCGCCGAGATCACGATGCCCATGCGGAAGATGCGCCGGTCCACGAACTGCACGATGTTGAGGTAGGCCTGCGGGGCGAGGAGATCCTGCACCCCGAGCACGAGCGGCGTGGCGAAGTCGGAGAACGTCCAGATGAACACGAGCAGGGCGCCCGCCACGTAGCCCGGCGTGGTCAGCGGCAGGGTCACCCGCCACAGCTTGGACCACCCGCGCGCTCCCACGCTCTCCGCCGCCTCCTCGAGCGAGGGGTCGACCTTGCCGAGCGCGTCCACCACGTTCAGGGTGATCATCGGAAAGAGATGCAGCGTCTCCACCAGCACCACCCCGTGGAGACCGTAGAGGAAGTTCACCGGCCGGAGCATGTCGAAGACGTCCATCAGCAGCACGTTCACGGTGCCGGCCCGCCCCAGGATGAAGGTGAAGCCCAGCACCCCGACCAGCGGGGGCGAGATGATCGGGAGGATGGTGAGGTAGCTGAAGAGGTTGCGCCCCACGAAGTCGTAGCGCACGAGCAGGAACGCCACCGTGATGCCGAGCGCCGAGGAGCACAGCACGGTGGCCACGCCGAGGATCAGCGAGTTCGTGAGCGAGCGCACGTAGAAGCGGTCGGTGAAGAACTCGTGGAAGTTCGCCAGGGTCCACCGCCCCGCCTCGTCGGTGACCGCGTCGTAGAAGACGCGCCCGAGGGGGTAGACCAGGAAGAGCCCGAGGAACGCCCAGATCAGCCCCACCCCCACCGCGGGGCCGAGACCCCCTCCCACAAGTCTAGGCATCGTCGGAGACGGCGAGGGTCACCGACGAGGGGAAGCTCAGGGTCACCGGCCGGCCCACCGGCAGCGGGTCGTGGTGCCACGGATCGCGGATGTCGGCCTTGAGCACGAGCCCGGGCTCGGTCTGCACGTCGTAGCGGAGGGTGTTGCCCAGGTAGGAGACCAGGCTCACCCGCCCGGCCACCCGGTTGCCCTCGCCCGCGGGTCCCCCGTCGAGGGCCACGTTCTCCGGCCGCACCGCGAGCACGCACCGGCCGGACACCGCGCCGTGGGCGACCGCGCGCAGCGGCCCGAGGGCGGTGCGCACCAGCAGCTCGCCCGTCCCGGCCCCCTGCACCTCGCCGGGCACCAGGTTGTTGGTGCCGACGAAGTCGGCCACGAACCGGGTCCGCGGCCGCTCGTAGAGCTCCCTGGGCGGTCCCACCTGAAGCACGCGGCCGTCCCGCATGACCGCGACCCGGTCGGAGAGCGACAGCGCCTCCTCCTGGTCGTGGGTCACGTAGATCGTGGTGATGGACAGCTCCTGCTGAAGCCGCCGGATCTCCGCGCGCACCTGGATGCGGATCTTGGCGTCGAGGTTCGAGAGCGGCTCGTCCAGCAGCAGGATGTCCGGGTTCAGCACCAGCGCCCGCGCCAGCGCCACCCGCTGCTGCTGCCCGCCGGAGAGCTGGCCAGGGTAGCGCGACTCGAAGCCGGCCAGGTTGACTTTCCGGAGACCCTCGACCAGCCTCTCGCGCACCTCGGACGCGGGCAGCTTGCGCAGCCGGAGGCCGTAGGTGATGTTGTCGGCCACCGTCATGTGCGGCCAGAGCGCGTAGTTCTGGAACACCATGCCGATGCCGCGCTCGTAGGGAGGCAGGCCGTTGACCACGCGGGGGCCGAAGCGGATCGTGCCCTCGTCGGGCTGGTAGAAACCGGCGAGGAGCCGCAGCAGGGTGGTCTTGCCGCAGCCCGACGGGCCGAGCAGCGTGAAGAGCTCGCCGTCGCGCACCGAGAGGTCCACCCGATCCACCGCGGTCACCGCCGCGAAGCGCTTGGTGACCGCGGCGATCTCGATGATCATGCCGGGGGGCGCGCCGCGCCTACTTCTTGAGCTCGTCCCACTTGGCCTCGATGTCGGACCGGAAGCGGGTCTTGAGCGCCTCCGACCGCTTGGCCGCCACCGCCTCGTCGTAGACGTTGGCCACGTCGCCGTCGAAGTAGGAGCGCACCCCCCCGGTGAACTCCACCGCCAGCTCCGCGGTCGAGCCGGGCGCGCCCTGCACCCGGTACCGCGGGGTGATCGGGAAGAGGCCGCGCTCCATGAACACCCGCTGGCCCCGCTCGGTGAGCAGGAACTCGATGAAGGCGCGCGCGGCCCTGGGGTTGCGGGCCCCGGCCAGGATCGCCATGGGCTCCGGCGTCACGAAGGCATTCTTGGGGGCCAGGTACTTGATGTCGAAGCCGGCCAGCTTCTCCTCGAAGGCCATGTACGAGGGCACCGCGAAGCCGACCGCGAACTCGCCCTTGGCCACCACGGTGGGCACGTCGCGGCTCCGGGCGGTGAAGTGTCCGGTGTTGGCGGCCAGCTTCCGCAGCCAGTCCCAGCCCCGGTCCTCGCCGTGCAGCGAGAGGATCACCTCGTAGGTCGCGTTCGACGACGACGACCGGGTCGGCGCGCACTGGGCCACCTCGCCCTTGAGCTTGGGATTCAGCAGGTCGTCCCAGTCCTTCGGGGGGGCCACCCCGAGGCGCTGCAGGCGCTTGGGGTTGTACACGAGCCCGTAGGGCTCGAGCGCGGTGCCCACCCAGAAGCCGTCCTTGTCCTTGAGCGGGATCGGCTTGGGCTTGCCGATCGCGGCCGGGATGCCGTCCCAGGCTTCCTTCGAGATCTCGACCTTCTGCAGGAGCTTCTGCTCGGCCAGCTTCTCAAACAGCGCGGACTCGCCGCCCCAGAAGATGTCCACCTCGGGCCGGCCCTTCCACTCGGTGATCCGCCCGTAGGCCACCGGCGTGCCCGCCGGGATCGCGCTCACCTTCACGGTGACGTTCCACCGCTCCTTGGCGTACTCCGCGAAGGCCTTCAGCGCCGCGTCGTGGATGAACTTGGACACCGGGGTGATCAGGTGCAGCTCGCTCTCGATGGGTGCCTGCGCCCGGGCGGGGCCGACCAGGGCTCCCGCGGCGGCGAGCAGCGCCGCCGCCATCGTGACGATCGATCGCAGCATCATGACCTCCTCCTCTCGGGTTCGACCCAGCCCCGCGACCGCTCGACCGCGCGGCGCCAGCCCTCGTAGGCCGCCGCGCGCGCGCCCTCGGGCATCGCGGGAGTGAACTTCCGCTCGAGCTTCCACCGGCCGGCCAGCTCCCGGCTCTTCCACAGCCCCGCGCCGACTCCGGCCAGGTAGGCGGCCCCCAGCCCGGTCGTCTCGGTGACCGAGGGCCGCAGCACCTCCACCCCCAGGACGTCGGCCTGGAACTGGCAGAGAAAATCGTTGGCGGCGGCGCCCCCGTCGACGCGCAGGGTCGTGACCGGGACCCCGGACTCGCGCTTCATGGTGTCGAGCACATCGCGGCTCTGGTAGGCGATGGCCTCCAGCGCCGCCCGCGCGAGGTGGGCGCGGGTGGTGCCGCGGGTGACGCCGACCAGGGTGCCCCGGGCATAGGGATCCCAGTAGGGGGCGCCGAGCCCCACGAAGGCGGGCACCAGGTACACCCCGCCGGTGTCCGGCACCGACTCGGCCAGGGCCTGGGTCTCCGCGGCCTGCTTGATGATCCCGAGGCCGTCGCGCAGCCACTGGACGGCCGCCCCCGCGATGAACACCGCCCCCTCGAGGGCATACGCGGTGCGCCCCTCCACCGTCCACGCCACCGTGGTCAGGAGCCCCTCGCGCGAGGCGACCGCGCGCTCGCCGGTGTTGAGGAGCGCGAAGCAGCCGGTGCCGTAGGTGTTCTTGGCCATGCCGGGCTCGACGCACGCCTGCCCGAACAGCGCGGCCTGCTGGTCCCCCGCGATGCCCGTCACCGGGACGCCGGCGGGCAGCCCGCTCGCTCTCGCGGTCTCCCCGAACACGCCGGCCGACGGCTTCACCTCGGGCAGGAGCGCCGTCGGCACCCCGAGGATCCGGCACAGCCCGTCGTCCCACGCCCGGCGGTGGATGTCGTAGCAGAGCGTCCGCGAGGCGTTGGAGGGATCGGTGGCGTGCACCGCCCCGCCGGTGAGCTGCCAGAGCAACCACGCGTCCACCGTGCCGAAGCAGAGCTCGCCGCGCTCGGCGCGGCCCGCGAGCGCGGGCTCGTGGTCGAGCATCCAGCGGATCTTGGTGCCCGAGAAGTAAGCGTCCAGCACCAGCCCGGTCTTGCGCCGGATCTCCTCCTCGGCCCCCTCGGCGCGCAGCCGGTCGCACAGCTCGGCGGTGCGCCGGCACTGCCACACGATCGCGTTGCCGACCGGGCGCCCGGAGGCGCGCTCCCAGAGGATGGTGGTCTCGCGCTGGTTGGTGATGCCCACCGCCGCGATCTCCGCCGCCGCGATCCCGGCCGCGGCCAGCGCGCGGTCGAGCGCCTGCGCGGTGGTGGCCCAGATCTGCGCCGGGTCGTGCTCCACCCAGCCCGGCCGGGGATAGTGCTGGGGCAGCTCGGCGTAGCCCCGCGCGCGCACGAGGCCGTCCGGGTCGACGACCAGCGCGGTGGAGCCGGTCGTGCCCTGATCCAGGGCCAGGACGAAGCGCCGCGCGGTCATCGGCCGAGCAGCTCCTTGGCCAGGTCCGGGCGATCGGAGATGACGACCCCCACCCCCTGGGCGATGAAGCGCGCGATCGCGTCCCGCTCGTTCACCGTCCACACCCCGAGGGTGAGCCCGGCCAGCCGCGCCTGCTTCGCGACCTCGGCGGTCACCAGCGCCTGCTCGAGCCCGACGAAGGCGACCCCGGCCCGGGCGAGCACCTCGATCTCCGGCCCCACCGCGGGGCCCGGCAGCGCGCGCGCCGAGTAGAGCGCGGCCACCCGCGCGTCGGGACGCAGCTGGCGCACCCGGCGCCACGTCTCGCCCTCGAAGGCCATCACCACCGTGAGCGGCACGAAGCGGTGGCGGTCGAGCACCGCGAGCACCTTCTCCTCGATGCCCGGGTAGCGCTGTCGCCGCTCGTCCGTCTTGATCTCGACCAGGAGCTGGCGGTTCGCGGCGGCGGCCAGCGCCACCACCTGGTCCAGGGTGGGAATCCGCTCCTCGAGCACCGCGCCCCCGCGCTCCCTGAGACGCAGCGCGCCCAGCTCGGCGAGCGTCTGCCGGCGCACCGGGCCGGTGCCGGTGGTGGTGCGCTCGAGGGTCGGGTCGTGGATCACCACCGCCTCGCCGTCGCGGGTGAGGTGCACGTCGAGCTCCAGGAAGTCGGCGCCCAAGGCGAGCGCGTTGCGGAAGGCGAGCAGGCTGTTCTCCGGCCAGAGCAGCGCCCCGCCGCGGTGCGCGGCGAAGCGGGGCGCCATCATGCCCTGGGCGCCCGCGGTCACGCTGCCCACCACGGTGGTGAGCGCGAGCAGCCCCAGCGCGAGCAGCAGCGCCCCTCTCACTTCTCGGTCTCCACGAGGCCCTTCACGAACCGGCGCTGCATCACCAGAATGATCGCCACCGGCGGTAGCATGGCCAGGACCGATGTCGCCATGATCAGGTTCCAGTCGGTCTGGGCGTCCCCGGTGCCGATCATCTTGGTGATGCCGATCACGATGGTGTTCATGCCGCTGCTCGTGGTGATCAGGAGCGGCCACAGGTACTGGTTCCAGCCGTACAGGAAGAGGATCACGAACAGGGCCGCGATGTTGGTGCGGGACAGCGGCAGCAGGACGTGCCGGAAGAAACGGAGCGGCCCGGCCCCGTCCATCTTGGCCGCCTCCACCAGCTCGTCCGGAATGGTCAGGAAGAACTGGCGGAAGAGCAGGGTCGCGGTGGCGGAGGCGATCAGGGGGATGGTGAGCCCGCCGAAGGTGTCGATCAGGTGCAGGTCCGACACCACCTTGAAGGTCGGGATGATCCGCACCTCCACCGGCAGCATCAGGGTGATGAAGATCATCCAGAAGAAGAACATCCGGAGCGGGAACAGGAAGAACACCACCGCGTAGGCGGAGATCAGCGACACCGCGATCTTGCCCACCGCGATGACCACCGCCATCACGAAGCTGTTGGCCATCATCCGCACCACCGGCGAGGCCTTGACCCGCTGCCCGCTCCCCTGGGTCCAGGCCTGGGTGTAGTTCTCCGCGGCGTGCGGGCCGGGGTAGAGGGGGAGGCCGCCGCGCCCGATGGTGGCCGCGTCGTGGGTCGAGCCGATCAGCGCGGTGTAGATGGGGAAAGCGAACACGAGCACCCCGGCGAGCAGGACCGCGTGGGGCAGCCACGCCGCGCGCGCCTTGCGCTCGACCATCAGTAGTGGACCCGCCGCTCGACGTAGCGGAACTGCACCGCGGTCAGGGTGATCACGATGATCATCAGGATCACGGACTGGGCCGAGGACCCGCCCAGGTCCAGGTTGATCACCCCGTCCACGTAAAGCTTGTAGATCAGCGTCTCGGTGGCCTTGCCGGGGCCGCCCTGGGTCAGGGCGTGGATGGTGCCGAAGGTGTCGAAGAAGGCGTAGACGAGGTTGACCACGAGCAGGAAGAAGGTGGTCGGCGAGAGCAGCGGGAACACGATGCTCCAGAACCGCCGCGCGGGACCGGCCCCGTCGATGGCGGCCGCCTCGATCACCGGCTTCTGGATGGACTGCAGCCCGGCGAGGAAGAACAGGAAGTTGTAGCTCACCTGCTTCCAGCTCGCCGCGACCACGACCAGGAACATGGCCTGGGCCCCGTTCAGCTTGTAGTCCCACGCGACCCCCCACCGCCGCACCGCCTGGCCGAGCAGGCCGATCGAGGGATGGAAGATGAAGAGCCAGAGCACCGCCGCCACCGCGGGGGCCACCGCGTACGGCCAGATCAGCAGGGTCTTGTAGGCAGTGGCCCCGCGGATGCGCTTGTCGGCCATGACCGCGAGCAGCAGCGCCGGGGCCATGGAGAGCGCGGTGACCGCGATCGTGAAGATCGCGGTGCGACCCGCCGAGTCCCGGTACAGCGGGTCGGCGAGCAGCACCCGGAAGTTGTCGAACCAGACGAAGCTCTGGCGCAGCCCGAAGGCGTCCTGCAGGAAGAACGACTGGTAGACCGCCTGCCCGGCCGGCCAGAAGAAGAAGACGAGCGTGATCAGCAGCTGCGGCGCCACGAGCAGGTAGGGCAGTAGCTTGCCGTCGAAGACGACCCGGCGCCGCATCTCCGGTCCGCGGCCGCGGCTCCCGTCCCGGCTACGAGCGGTTCGCCCGCTCGAAGTTCCGCAGGACCGCGTTGCCCCGCTGCACCGCGTTGTCCAGGGCCTGCTGCGCCGTCTGCTGCCCCTGGAAGGCCTTCTCCAGCTCCTCCTGGATGATGTTGCGGATCTCCGGCATGTTGCCGAGGCGCAGGCCGCGCGAGTTCTCGGTGGTCGGGGTCCGGGTCATCTGCAGGTAGGGGATGTCGGCGCCCGGGTTCTGCTGGTAGTAGCCCGAGGCCTTCACCCGCTCGTAGCCCGCGAAGGTGACCGGCAGGAAGCCGGTGTCGGTGTGCCACTTGGCCACCACCTCCGGCCGGCTGATGTAGCGGAAGAACTCGGCCACCGCCCTGTACTCCTCGGGCTTGCGGCTGGGCGCGGTCATCACCCAGAAGGCGGCGCCGCCGATGATCGAGTTCTTGGGCGCGTCGGGCGTGCCCGGGTAGTACGGCAGCGTCGCCGCGCCCCACTCGAACTTGGCCTCCCGCGCGATGCGGGCCCGCAGGCCGGACGAGGCGTGGATGATCGCGCACTCCCCGGACGGGAAGAGGGCGTCGCCCGCCGCGTCGCGCCCGCCGTACTTGAAGCTGCCTTCCTTCTGCATGTCGATCAGGGTCTGCACGTGGCGCACGTGCAGGGGACTGTTGATCTTGAGCTCGGCGTCGAGGCCGCCCATCCCGTTGGCCTTGGTGGCCAGCGGCACGTTGTGGATCGCGCTGAACTGCTCGAACTGGGTCCACGTCGGCCACGCGGTGGTGAATCCGCACGGGGCCGCGTTGGCCGCCCGGATCTTCTTCGCGGCTTCCCGCAGCTCGGGCCAGGTCTGGGGCGGCTTGCCCGGGTCGAGGCCCGCCTTCTTGAAGGCGTCCTTGTTGTAGAACATGATCGCGGTCGAGCTGTTGAACGGCATCGCCATCATCCGGCCGTCGGGCAGGCCGTAGTAGCCCGCCACCGCGGGCAGGTACGCGGCGGGGTCGAACTGGACCCCCGCCTCCTTCATCAGCTCGTGCACCGGCTTGATCGCCCCGCGCGCCGCCATCATGGTCGCGGTGCCCACCTCGAACATCTGCACGATGTGCGGCGCGTTCCCGGCCCGGAACGCGGCGATGGCCCCCACCATGGTCTCGGGGTAGCTGCCCTTGAAGGTGGGGTTGACCCGGTACTGGGTCTGCGACTCGTTGAAGTCGCCCACGATCTTCTCGAGGATGCCGCCGAGCGGCATCGGCAGCCCATGCCAGAACTCCACGGTCACCCGCGGGGCCTGCGCCCGCGCCGGGCTCACGTGGCTGGCCAGCATGGTCGCGCCCACCAGCACGAGCGCGAGCGCGATCCACCACCGGGACTTCTTCGTCTGTGGCATGGGCTCCCTCCGGATGTTCGTCGGGGTGTCTCGCCTGGGTT
>DATIFV010000241.1:0-6907 GCA_035455085.1 Candidatus Methylomirabilota bacterium
AGTGCGGGGGCCATTTCTGGGCCCCCGCAGCTGAAGACAGGCACACCGCACACGCGGCACCACGGTGGCGCCAGCCGGCCGACCGCCGACCAGCAGGTGCCACACAGCGGGCCCCGGCGCTCCTCGCCGAGGCGCGCCCGACAGACCGGGCAGAAGGGGGGGAAGACGAGGTCCAGCAGGGCACCCGCCCACCGGTGCCAAGGCCCGGGGTCGGGAGGGGCGACGTCTAGGGCCGGGACGTGTTCCAGCGCCGGCAGGCGGGACACCGGTCGACCCAGCGCGGGTGGGCGGCCCCGCACGCCGTGCAGCGATGCGGCCATTCGATACGATCGCTCTGCCGGAGCGCCCGCCGGTACTCCTCCATCGCCGCGCGGGACTGCCCCCGTCGCTCGAGGATCGCCCCGAGATAGGCGTGGATGAGCGGCAGATCGGGGGCGCGCACCTCCATCTTCTGGAACTGCTCCGCCGCCTCGTCGAGCATCGCGAGCTCGAAGTAGACGCGGCCCAGACCGAACGCGAGGGCCAGGTTGTCGGGCTGACGGTCGAGCGCCTGCTGGTAGAGCGAGATCATGCGGGTGGGCCGGCCCTCGGCGCGGTGGAGCTGCTCGATCCGCGCCAGCACCGGCAGGGGAACCTGAGGCCCCTCGGCGGCCCGCTCCCAGACCCGGAGGGCTTCGCGCGGATCACCCGCCTTGAGGTGGATCTCGCCCAGGAGGAGCGCGGCGGGCACGAAGTCGGCCTCGGCGCGCAGGGCCTCCTTGAGATGTGAGATCGCGCCGGCGCGGTCGTTCTTCTCCAGCTGCTCGCGGCCGACCTCGTAGTGCAGCCCGGCCAGGACGGCCTCCTCGGCGGCGCGCTCGCGGCGCGGTGCCCCCTGCACCAGGCGCATCTGGATCTCGAGGGCCTCCGCGAAGCGGCGGCGTCCGATCAGCGCGTCACGCTCGCTCTGGGCCGACCCCGGGCGCGCGGCCTCCCGGGCGGCCTCGGTCGCCCCGCGGGCGGGGGCGCTCAGGCCCGCGCCCCGCGTCGCATCCCGGAACTCGGCGCGACCGGCGTAGGAGCGGGTGACGTCGCGCAGGATGCCCAGCACCAGCGCCAGCACGGCGCCGGCCCCGAACACGACCGCGACGAGGGCCATCAGGGGGACCTCGAACGTCCAGTCACCCCCCAGGGCGATCCGCACCCGGGTCGGATTGATGGACGTCAGGTAGGTCACGGCGATCGCGAAGACGAGTCCGACGATCAGCCCGAACCGGATCGACACAGGGAGGAGCGAGCGCGCTACCGGGCGGCGGTGCGCTCTTCTTCTTCGACCGCGCGCTGGCACTCGATGCAGTAGCGCGCGAACGGGAGCGCCTCCAGGCGCTTCTCCGCGATCGGCTCGCCACAGCGCTCGCAGTCGCCGAAGCCGCCCTCGTTGATCTTCTGCAGGGCCAGGGCCACTTCCTTCAGGAGTCGACGGTCGCCGTTGCCGAGCTCGAACAGGAACTCACGGTTGTAGGCGGAAGAGGCCTGGTCGCCCAGGTCTTTGATAGAGTCGTCTTCGGGGCCCTTGCCATAGAGGACGTTCCGACCCACCTCCTCCACGAGCTGGCGATGCTTTTCCTCCAGCTTCTTGCGGAACTGGGCCAAACGGTCTTTCTTCATCGGTGGCCTCCTTCGTCGCGAACACCGCCCGTGTTCCGTGCGGTGGCGGCACCAATAATAATCGGGCAGGCTACCATGGGGTCATAGGGAATTCAATCCCGAGCGCGTCCTCCCTCCATCGAGACCAGCGGGGCGTCGCCCCACAGCCGCTCCAGCGCGTAGAACCCGCGCGTCTCCTCGAGGAAGATGTGCACGACCACGTCGGTGTAGTCGAGCAGGAGCCAGCCGCTCTCCGCGCTTCCCTCGCCGTGACGCGGCCGCACCCCTTCCGCGCGCAGCGCGCCCCGGACCGCCTCCGCGATCGTCTCGGCCTGGGTGGTGGACCGGGCGCTGCACACGAGGAAGAAGTCGGCGACGCTCGACAGCCCCTCCAGGTTCAGCACCACCAGATCGATCGCGCTCTTGTCCAGGGCCGCGCGGGCGGCGACGCGGACGACGGCTTCGGCGGACAGGCTGGCCATCACGCCTCCGGGTGGTAGAGCCGGTGCTCGCGGATGTAGGACACCACCGAGTCCGGCATGCGAAAGGCGAGGCTCCGGCCCTCGCGGGCGCGCCGGCGCAGGTCCGAGCCCGAGATGGGGAGGGACGCGGCGGGCAGCAGGATCGGCGCGGCGCCGTCGGAGGCGTCGGTCAGGTCGCGGGCGAAGCCGGGCAGCCCGAGCTCGCGCAGCACCTTGAGGGCGGCGGGCATGTCCGGATCGAACGCCCCGCCGTTCCGCGGGACGACCACGAGCCGGGCGAGCCCGGCGACGCGACGCGGCTCGCGCCAGCTGAGCAGGTCGAGAAAGGTCTCGGAGCCGATGATGAGGTACAGGCGGCCACGAGGCTGCAGGGCGACGAGGGTGTCCACCGTGTAGGACGGCCCGCTGCGGGTGACCTCGACGTCCGACACCTCGAATCGCGGGTGCCCGCGCGCGGCGAGGACGGTCATCCGGTAGCGGTCCGCGGCGGGGGCCAGCTCGCTCGCGGGCTTGTGCGGCGGCTGTGCCGCCGGCACCAGGAGCAGGCGGTCGAGGCGGAGGGATTCGCAGACTTCGTCGGCCATTAGGAGATGGCCGAAGTGGATCGGATTGAACGATCCGCCGAAGATCCCGACGCGCGGCTGCAGGCGGCTACTCCCGGATGTGCCCGTCGCCCCACACGACGAACTTGGTGGTCGTCAGCTCGCGCACTCCCACCGGGCCGCGGGCGTGGACCCGGGAGGTGGAGATGCCCATCTCCGCGCCCATCCCGAACTGGCTGCCGTCCACGAGCCGGGTCGAGGCGTTGACGAGCACCGCCGCCGCATCCACCTCCTGGGTGAAGCGACGGGCGCGCCGCACGTCCCGGGTCACGATGGCCTCGGCCAGCCCCGAGCCGTGACGCCGGATGTGGGCGACCGCGGCCTCGAAGCTCTCGACCACCGCCACCGCGAGGATGTAGTCCAGGTACTCGGTGTCCCAGTCGGCAGGCTCGGCCGGCCGGGCCCCCGGCATCAGGATCCGCGCCTGGTCGTCGGCGCGCACCTCGACGTTGGCCTCCGCGAGCCGGGCGGCCAGCCGCGGGAGAAGGTCGGGCGCGACCGCCGCGTGCACCAGCAACGTCTCCAGGGAATTGCAGACGCTGACCCGCTGGGCCTTGGCGTTGACCGCCACCGCCACCGCCATGTCCAGGTCGGCGCCCTCGTCCACGTAGAGGTGGCAGAGCCCCTTGTCGTGCTTGAGCACCGGCACCGTCGAGCGCTCCGCCACCAGCCGGACGAACTCCTCGCCGCCGCGGGGAATGATCAGATCGAGGTACCGGTCCTGGGTGAGCATCGCGAGCACCGCGGCGCGATCCGGGGTCTCGATCGCCTGGATCACCTCGCCGGGCAGGCCGGCCTTCTCGGCGGCGCGGGCCAGGATCTGGGCGAGAAGCGTGTTGGACTCGATCGCCTCGCTGCCGCCCCGCAGCAGCACCGCGTTGCCGGACTTCAGGCAGAGACCCGCCGCGTCCGCGGTGACGTTGGGCCGCGACTCGTAGATGAAGCCGATGACCCCCAGCGGGACGCGCACCCGCGCGATCTCCAGCCCGGAGGGGCGCCGCCAGACCTCGACGGTCTCTCCCACCGGATCGGGGAGGCCGGCCACGTGGCGCAGCCCCGCCGCCATCTCCTCGAGGCGGCTCTCGGTGAGCGTGAGGCGGTCCACGAAGGCGCGCGGGTGACCCGCGACGCGGGCGCGCTCGAGATCGTGGCGGTTGGCGTCCAGGATCGCCGCCGCCTTCTCCTCGAGGCCCCGGGCCATCTGGGCCAGGGCCTCGTTCTTGACCCGGGTCGGCGCCAGCGCGAGCACCCGCGCTGCGTCCTTGGCCGCCCGAGCCTTCGCCTCGACGTGCACCGCCGCGTCCATGCTCGCTCCCTCACCCCGTCTCAGGTCGCCTGCTCCCTCGCTCACAGGATCACCAGGTTGTCCCGGTGGATCACCTCGTCCACTCCCCGGTACCCCAGCGTCTTCTCGATGTCCTTCGTCTTCGCGCCCCGGATCTGCCGCAGCTCCCTGGCGTCGTAGCTCACGAGGCCGCGCGCGAATTCCTGGCCGTCCCGGCCACAGACCGCCACCACGTCCCCGGCACGGAACTCCCCGTCGACCTCCGCCAGGCCGGAGGGCAGCAGGCTCGTGCCCCTCTCAGTTAAGGCTTTCTTCGCGCCCGCGTCAACCGTCAGCCGGCCCTGGGGCGGCACCGCGAAGGCGATCCAGCGCTTCCGCGCCGCGAGCCGATCGTCGCGAGGCTGGAAGTACGTGCCGACCGGCTCCCCCTTGAGCAGCCGGGGGAGCGTGCCCGGCTCCCGCCCGCTCGCGATGACCATCGGGATCCCGGAGGCCCCCGCCTTCTGCGCCGCCTCGAGCTTGGTGCTCATGCCCCCCACCGAGACCTCGGCCGAGGCGTCGAAGACCATCTTCTGGATGTCCTCGGTGACGGCCTCGACGGTCTCCAGACGCCGGGCGGCGGGATCACGGCGCGGGTCCCCGGTGTACAGGCCGTCCACGTCGGTCAGGAGCACGAGCAGGTCCGCGTCGATCAAATGCGCGACCAGGGCGGCCAGGTTGTCGTTGTCGCCAACCTTGATCTCCTCGACCGCCACCGTGTCGTTCTCGTTGATGACAGGGAGCACGCCGTACTCGAGCAGGGCCAGGAGCGTGTTGCGGGCGTTCAGGTAGCGGGACCGATCGCTGATGTCCTGGCCGGTGAGCAGCACCTGGCCCACCGGGATCCCGTGCTTCTTGAACGCCTGCTCGTACTCCCACATGAGCGCGGACTGACCCACCGCCGCCGCCGCCTGCTTCTCGGGGATCGACTGCGGCCGGCCCTTGAGGCCGAGCCGGGCGACGCCGGTGGCGATCGCCCCGGAGGACACGAGCGCGACCTCGTGATGGCTCTGGACCAGCGTGGCCAGATCGGCCGCGAGGCGGGCGATCCGCTCGCTCGACGGGCCCTCCCCCGGCGTCGTGACCAGGCCGCTCCCGACCTTCACCACCACGCGCCGGGCGCGCCTCAGCGGGCGGCGGGAACCCACGGCTCGCTCGCCAGGCACCGCGCGATGTCGTGGACCAGCGCCGGCAGGCCCTCCCCGGTGACCGCGGAGATGGCGTGAAAGGGGAGCCCGCGGGCCGCGCACATGCGCTCGACCGCCCGGCGGCGGTCGGCGGTGCCCGGCAGCTCGATCTTGTTCACGGCCACGATCTGGGGCCGGGCGGCCAGCTCCTCCGAGTACGCGCCGAGCTCCTCCTGGATCGCCCGGTAGTCGGCCAGAGGATCGCGGCCGGTCGCGGGATCGAGGTCGATCAGGTGCACGAGCAGCCGCGTGCGCTCGGTGTGGCGCAGGAAGCGGAGCCCCAGCCCCTTGCCCTCCGCCGCACCCGGAATGAGCCCGGGGAGATCGGCGATGACGAAGCTCCGATCCTCCCCGGCCCGCACGATCCCGAGGCTGGGGACGAGAGTGGTGAACGGGTAGTCGGCGATCTTGGGCTTGGCCGCGGAGAGGCGGGAGACCAGGGTGGACTTGCCCGCGTTCGGGAAGCCCACCACGCCCACGTCGGCCAGGAGCTTCAGCTCGAGGTGGATCCACCGCTCCTCGCCGGCGCGGCCCAGGTCGGCGCGCCGGGGCGCGCGGTTGGTCGAGGTGGCGAAGCGGGCGTTGCCGCGGCCGCCCCGGGCTCCGCGGGCCACGACCAGCCGCTGGCCGCGCTCGGTGAGATCGCCCAGCGGCGCCCCGCCGTCGCGCTCGGACACGGTGGTGCCCAGCGGTACCCTCAGGACGGTGTCGGCACCGCTCGCGCCCTGCTTGTTGGCGCCCTTGCCGTGCTGGCCGCGCTCGGCGGTGTAGTGACGCTGGTAGTGGAAGTCCAGCAGCGTGGTGACGGCCGGATCGGCCTCGAGGACCACGCTGCCGCCGTTGCCGCCGTCTCCCCCGTCCGGGCCGCCGCGCGGGACGAACTTCTCACGCCGGAAGCTCATGCAGCCGGCACCGCCATCGCCACCCTTGACGAAGATGTCGATCTCGTCGATGAACATGGCGCGGTGACGGCAATCCGGCGGGGCCGGACCGGCTCAGGCGGGCTGCTGGTGGGCGATGCTGACGTACTTGTCGTCGCCCTTGCGCTCGAAGCGCACGTAGCCGTCGGCCTTGGCGAAGAGAGTGTGATCCACCCCCAGGCCCACGTTCGCGCCCGGCTTGAAGCGAGTCCCCCGCTGACGAACCAGAATGCTGCCGGCGGTGACGAACTGCCCGCCGAAGCGCTTCACCCCCAGCATCTGGGGATTGGAGTCGCGGCCGTTTCTCGAGCTGCCGACACCCTTCTTGTGGGCCATCGTCCTAGACCTCGATCTTCGTGATGCGTACCGCGGTCATGGTCTGCCGATGCCCGCGGTGCCGCCGGTAGTTCTTCCGCCGCTTGAACTTCACCACCAGGACCTTGGGATCCTTGCGCTCGCCCACGACCAGGCCGGTCACCTTGGCCGAGGCCAGCGCCTTCGGCCCCACCGTCACCTGCCCGTCCTGGTTGACCATCAGGACCCTGGTGAACTCCACCGCGGTCCCCGTGTCCTTGCCGAGCCGCTCGACCCGGATGACCTGTCCCGGAGCCACGCGGTACTGCTTGCCGCCCGTCGTGATCACCGCTTCCATGCCGCACCTTTCTCTTTCGTGGTCCCGCCGCTGCCTTCCGACCGTGCCGCTGCCCAGGCCGAGCGTGCGGCTGCCCAGGTAGCCCCGCCCGGGAAATGCCGTGAGGGCCCATCT
>DATIFV010000242.1:0-5540 GCA_035455085.1 Candidatus Methylomirabilota bacterium
TCCCCCCGACACCGGTGCGCCGCTCGAAGAGCGGCGAATCCGGGGAGTGGGTGACGGAGGCCGAGCCGGTGGGGCGCCACCCGACGACAGGACCCGCGGTGGAGCGCCTCGCGCGATGACGCGAATCGCGGGGCGGTAACCGGGGCTGGAAGGCCCCTGGACGCTGTGATAGCATCCCGCCCACACCTTCTCCTCCTCAGGAGGCGGGCATGGCTCTCGACATCGCCAAGATCCGCAATGTTGCCTTCGTCGGCCACGGCGGCGTGGGAAAGACCTCCCTCGTCGAGGCCATCCTGTTCGGCTGCGGGGCCACCACCCGCCTGGGCCGCGTGGACGACGGGACCACCACGACCGACTTCGATCCGGACGAGATCAAGCGCAAGATCTCGCTGAACACCTCGGTCGCCTTCTGCGATCACCAGGGCCACCGGCTCAACCTGATCGACACGCCGGGATACGGCGATTTCGTCGCCGACGCCCGCGCCGGGCTGCGGGTGGCGGGGGCCGCGGTGGTGGTGGTGGACGCGGTGGCGGGGGTCCAGGTGCAGACCGAGAAGGTGTGGAAGTTCGCCAACGACTACGGCCTGCCGCGCGCGGTGGTGGTCAACCGGCTCGACCGGGAGCGCGCCGATTTCTTCCGCACGCTCGAGTCGCTGCAGAAGCGGCTCAAGGGCCGCATCGTGCCGTTGCAGCTGCCGGTCGGGAGCGAGAGCGGCTTCACGGGGCTGGTGGACCTGATCGCGATGCGCGCGCTCGTGTGGGCCGACGGCAAGGCCCGGGACGCCGAGATCCCGGGCGATCTCGCCGAGAGCGCCCGGTCCTACCGGGAGAAGCTCACGGAGGCGGTCGCGGAGACCGACGACGATCTGCTCGCCAAGTACCTCGAGGAAGGCGCGATCGGCGAGGAGGCGATGCTGCAGGCGCTGCGCCGCGCGATCATGTCCGGCGACGTGGTGCCGGTGCTCTGCGCCTCGGCCACCCGCGGCATCGGGGTGGCGCCCCTCCTCGACCTCGTGGCGAAGGAGTTCCCGTCGCCCGCCGACGCGGCCCCGGTGGAGGGCGTCGACCCGCGCACCAAGGCCGCGGTGACGCGGGCGCCCGACCCGAAGGCGCCGCTCTGCGCGGTGGTGTTCAAGACCATCTCGGACCCGCACGTGGGCAAGCTCTCGGTGTTCCGCGTGTACTCGGGGACGCTGCGGTCCGACAGCCAGGTCTTCAACGCGAGCCGGGACAGCCGGGAGCGGATCGGCCACCTGGGCTGGCTGTCGGGCAAGACCCAGAAGGGGGTGGAGTCCCTCGGGCCCGGCGAGATCGGGGTGGTGGCCAAGCTCAAGGACACGCTCACCGGCGATACCCTCTGCGACGAGGGGAGCCCGGTGCGGCTGCCCGGCATCGCCTTCCCGGAGCCGGTCATCTCCTTCGCGATCCAGCCCAAGAGCCGCGGCGACGAGGACAAGATCTCGACCGCGCTGCACCGGATGGCCGAGGAGGACCCCACCCTGCACCACCACTACGATCCGGAGACCAAGCAGCTCCTGGTCTCGGGCATGGGCCAGCTCCACGTCGAGGTGGTGGTCGAGCGGATGAAGCGCAAGTACAACGTGGACGTCTCGCTGCTGCCGCCGCGCATTCCCTACCGGGAGACCGTCAAGGGGCGCTCCGAGGTGCAGGGCAAGTACAAGAAGCAGACGGGCGGGCGCGGGCAGTACGGCGACACCTGGCTCCGCGTGGAGCCGCTCGCGCGCGGCGGCGGCTTCGAGTTCGTGGACGACATCTTCGGAGGCGCCATCCCGCGCAACTTCATCCCCTCGGTGGAGAAGGGCGTGCGCGACTGCATGAAGCGCGGCATCCTGGCCGGCTACCCGGTGGTGGACCTCAAGGTCACGCTCTACGACGGCTCGTACCACGACGTGGACTCCTCGGACATGGCCTTCCAGATCGCGGCCTCGATGGGCCTGCAGAAGGGGTTCATGGAGGCGAGGCCCTGCCTGCTGGAGCCGGTGATGAACGTGGAGGTCACCGCGCCCGCGGAGGGCGCGGGCGACGTGATCGGCGATCTGAACGGCCGCCGCGGGCGGATCGTGGGCATGGAGCCCGACGGCGACGTGGTGGCGGTGCGCGCGCAGGTGCCGATGTCCGAGATGCTCACCTACGAGTCGAGCCTGCGCTCGATGACCGGGGGCCGGGGCGGCTACTCGATGGAGTTCTCGCACTACGAGGAGCTCCCGAGCAACCTCGCCGAGAAGGTGGTGGCCGCGTACCGGGCCGAGAAAGAGAAGCACTAGGCCGCTTGTTCGTCACCCACGTCGAGTGCACCGTCTGCGGGCAGCGGCACGACCCCGCGCGCCTGCTCACCGTCTGCGAGCAGTGCGGGCAGATGCTCGCGGTGCGCTACGACCTGGCCCGCGCCGCCGCCGCGGTCACCAAGGAGGCGCTCGCCCGGCGCCCGCCCGGGATGTACCGCTTCCGCGAGCTGCTGCCCCTCGGCGCCTGCGAGGAGCCGGTGACGCTCGGCGAGGGCGGCACGCCCCTGCTCCCGCTCCCGCGGCTGGCCGCGCACCTCGGGCTGCGCCATCTCTGGGCCAAGGACGAGGGGCAGAACCCGACCGGCACGTTCAAGGCCCGCGGACTCGGGATGGCGATCGCCCGCGCGCGGACCCTCGGCGTGAAGGGGCTCATGATTCCCTCCGCGGGCAACGCGGGCGGGGCCGCCGCGGTCTACGGGGCCCGCGCCGGCATCCCGGTCGCGGTGGTGGTCCCGCGGGACACGCCGGAGGCCGCGGTGGCGGAGGCGGCTCTGGCCGGGGCGCACGTGTTCACCGTCGAGGGTACGATCGCGACCGCCGGCCGCGTCATCGCGGGGGTGGCGCCGCAGATCGGCTGGTTCGACCTGGCCACCCTCAAGGAGCCGTACCGCCTCGAGGGCAAGAAGACGATGGGGCTTGAGCTGGCCGAGCAGCTGGGGTGGGAGACCCCGGACTACCTCGTGTATCCCACCGGCGGCGGCACCGGCCTGGTCGGCATCTGGAAGGCGTACGAGGAGCTCGCCGCGATGGGCTGGATCAAGCCCGCGCAGCCGCGCTTCGTGGCGGTGCAGGCCGAGGGCTGCGCCCCGCTCGTGCGGGCCTGGGAGGACAAGGCCGAGACCACGACGATGTGGGAGAATCCGTTCACGAACGCCCCCGGCCTGCGCGTGCCCGGGCCGTTCGCGGGGCGCCAGATGCTGCGCCTCATGCGGGACACCGGGGGATTCCCGTGGCCGGTCGGCGAGCAGGCGATCGTGGACGCGCAGCGCCTGCTGGCCCGCATCGAGGGCATCTGGACCGCGCCCGAGGCCGCCGCGACCCTGGCCGCGCTCCTCCGGATGCTCGACGAGGGCCTGGTCGATGCCAGCGCCCGGGTCGTGCTGGTCCTCACCGGGGCGGGGATCAAGTACCCGCCGCCGTCGTTCCCGGCCGCCGTTCACCTGGACGGGTCGCCCGAGGAGATCCTGGCCCGGGTCCGGGAGGCGCTCCGACCCTCCCGGGTCGCTTGACAGGGGGAGAGCACCTCTGTAGATTCTCGTCGATCCCGGTCAAGAACTGATATTTCCGCGTCGACGGAGGGCAGGCGATGAGCGCAGTCACCCGCAGGGGGTTCCTCAGGAAGTCCGGGGTGGGGCTCGGGGTGCTCGCGGCCGTGGGGCTGGGCGGGTGCGCGGCGTCCGTCAAGGGGGATTTCGCGCCGAAGCGAGGCCCGCGGGTGGTGGTCATCGGTGGCGGCTGGGGCGGGGCGACCGCGGCCAAGTACACGCGCCTGTTCGACCCGGCGGTCGAGGTGATCCTGATCGAGCCCAACCGCCAGTTCGTCTCCTGCCCCTTCAGCAACCTGGTCCTGGCGGGCCTGCGCACGATCGACTCCATCACGATGGGCTACGACGGCCTGCGCCGGCACGGAGTGCGGATCATCCACGAGACGGCCACCGCGATCGAGCCCGGTGCCCGGCGGGTCCGCGTCGGCGAGGGGTACCTGCAGTACGACCGCCTCATCGTCTCGCCCGGGGTGGATTTCCAGTGGGAGCAGGTGGAGGGGCTGGCCCAGAACCAGGACAAGGTCCTGCACGCGTGGAAGGCGGGCCCGCAGACGGTGGAGCTGGCCCGGCAGCTCGCGGCCATGCCCGACGGCGGGGTGTTCGTGCTGACCATCCCGCCCGCGGCCTACCGCTGCCCGCCCGGCCCCTACGAGCGGACCTCGATGGTGGCGTGGTACCTCAAGACCAGGAAGCCGCGGGCCAAGCTCATCGTGCTCGACGCCAACCAGAACATCATCTCCAAGACCGCGCTCTTCCGCGCGGCCTGGCAGGCGTATCCGAACATCGACTACCGGCCGGCGAGCCGGGTGGTGGCGGTGGACCCGGGCAACCGGGAAGTCCGGACCGAGTTCGACAAGCTCCGGTACGACGTGCTGAACCTGATCCCGCCGCAGCGCGCCGGATCCATCGCGGTGCAGGCGGACCTCGTCGGCGGCGACAAGCGGTGGTGCGAGGTCGACCACGTGACCTACGAGTCGGCGAAGCAGCCCGGCGTGCACGTGATCGGGGATGCCACCATCGGCCTGCCGGTGCCCAAGTCGGGCAACGTCGCCAACGCGATGGGCAAGATCACCGCGGCCGCGGTGGTGAGCCTGATCAACGGCAAGCAGCCCCCGGCGCTCGCCCCCGGCAACACCTGCTACAGCTGGGTGAGCGACCGGGAGGCCATCGCGGTGGTCAACGCCTACCGGGTCGACAAGGGCAAGGTGGTGCAGATCGAGCAGAAGCTCACCCCGGCCCAGAGCCCGCTGGTGGCCGAGCGCGCGGTCGGCTGGGCCCAGTCCATCTGGGCGGACATCCTGGCATGAGCGCCGCCGGCCGCCGGATCGGAAGGAGCTCTGCCATGCCCCTCGTGCCGCCTCGCCTCGCCCTCGCCGCCGCGCTCGTGCTGGGCGCGCTGGCCGCCACCTCCGCCGAGGCCGCGGGCCCGCTCGACGAGCGCGGGGCGGCCAAGGTCGTCACCTGCGCGGCGTGCCACGGTCAGGCGGGCCAGAGCCGCTCGAGCGCGATGCCGATCATCGCCGGCCTGGACCCGGCCTATCTCAAGAAGCAGATCGAGGCCTACGCGGCGGGCAAGCGGCTCTCGCCCGAGATGGAGCCCTACGCCAAGCAGGTGCTGGACATGGGCGTGGACGACGTCGCGGCCTACTTCGCCGCCCGCCGGCGCGAGCCCACGCCGATCCCGGCGCCCGCCGATGCGGTGGAGCGCGGGCGGAGCGCGGCGGCCCAGTGCGTGATCTGTCATGGGCCGCAGGGCCAGGGCGATCCGGCCAAGCTGATCCCGAGCCTCGCCGGCCAGGCGCCCGGCTACCTGCGCGAGCAGCTCCTGCTGTTCAAGCAGGACCGGCGGAGCCCGGGGGACCCCGCGCTCGCGGCCCTCAAGGCCCTGCTCAAGACCATCCCGGACGAGACGCTCGGCGACCTCGCCGCCTACTACTCGAGCCTGCGGTAGGAACTCCGAGGGGGCTCC
>DATIFV010000243.1:0-2492 GCA_035455085.1 Candidatus Methylomirabilota bacterium
CTTCTTCAACATCCGCGCCTCCATCAAGCTGGCTCTCGACTGGCGCGGCATGCTCGTGACCACCCGCTTCGTGCGGGAGGCCTACGCACGCCTCAGCGAGCTGCCCACCGAGGAGCAGCTCGAGCGCGAGCCGGCGGTGCCGGTGTTCCTCCACCTGGTGCCCGCCTACCAGGAGCCGGACATCGCGGTCACCTTGCGCGCGCTCACCGCCTCGCGCTACCCGCACGGCCGCCTGCACGTAGTGGTGGTCACCAAGGAGGAGGAGGAGCGCGCCCCGCACCCGGCCATGGGGGCGAGCACCGGGGAGCTGGTGCGGCGGCTTCGGGAGACGCTGCCGCCCTACCAGCAGAAGCGCCTCTCGCACGTGGTGATGCCGGGGCCCGGTCGCAAGGCGCATCAGCTCAACTGGGCCCTGCGGCCCGACGTGCTGCGCGAGGTCCTGGGCGAGGAGACGGATCCCGCACGCGTCTTCGTGGGGGTGAGCGACGCCGACTCGATCCCGGACCCGGACACCTACCGCTGGATCGCCCGGCGCGAGCTCGGCGGGCAGGGGAGCCTCGCCTACCAGGGCATCCCGCTGTCGCTCGCCAACTACGACCGGCTGCCCATCCGCGGGAAGATCTGCGCGATCCAGCAGTCGTCGATCTTCATCCGCGTGTCCATCGCCCGGCTGCTCAACGAGGTCAAGCGCGTGCGGCTGCTGGCCCGCCTCTCGGGGCGCCTGCCGCGCCTGGCCTGGCTGATCCGCCCCGCCTTCGAGCTCTGCTTCCGCCGCTCGCAGATCTGCCTCGGGCACAACCAGTTCGTGCGCCTCGACCTGATGCAGGCCATCGGCGGCTTCCCGACCTCGGGCGCCACCGAGGACTCCACCCTCGGCTACGAGCTCGGGCGTCGAGGGGTGCTGATCCAGGCCCTGCCCATGGTGGAGGTGACCGACCTGCCCGAGACCTCCGAGGGCGTGATCCGCCAGAACGCGCGCTGGTACCGGGGCGTGCTCGACGACATCCCGTACCTCTGGCGCGTGTGGCGGACCGAGCCCACCGCCTTCAACCTGGCCCAGCTCGTGCGTCACGTCGGCAACAAGATGGTGGAGTGGCCGATCGCGGCGCTGGTCTACCCGGTCACCGGCTGGCTCGGCTGGTACCTGGCCTACCATCACGAGGGCCATCGCTTCTGGTTCTACATGGCCACCGGCGCGCCCACCGTGTCCCTGCTGCTGACGGTGTGGGTTGGCGGCATCATGACCCAGGCGCTGATCGAGGACCTGCGCCCCTATCTGCCGCGCCCGGTGGACCTCCGCCGCAAGAGCCTGAAGGAGAAGTTCCTCGGCACCTTCCGCTGCCAGACCTACTGGCTGCTGGCCACGCGCGGGGCCTGGCGCGTGCTGTGGGCCCTGGCCCGCACCGGCCGCTTCGAGCCCGCCAAGACCGACCGCATCGCCCGCCGAGCTCTTCACCCCTCTGCCTCGGCCCTCGCCTCGCCGGGGAGAGCATCCATGTCCCTCTCCCCGCTGGGGAGAGGGCAGGGCGAGGGGTCCTAGTCTTTCCCCTCTCCCCTCGCCAGACGCGTGGGGGCCGCGCTCGGCCTGGCTCGAGTGGCGAGACGCCGATCACTCCCGCCGCGGCAGGGTCTGGCCCTTGACCGGGTTGGCCACCGCCTCTTCCAGCGTCTTGGCGGGGCGCCACTCGCTGGCGGGGCGCACGGCGCCCTCGGTCCCGACCTGGTCGATGTTCCAGTAGATCTCGAGGTTGTTGCCGTCGGGATCCTGGAACTCGATCGCGATCTGGCAGCCGGCGCGGCGCCGGCCCTCGAAGTGGATGGGCACCCCCTGCTCGCGCAGCCAGGCGCGGGCCCGGAAGACCTCGTCGAGCGAGCCGACCTCGAAGGCGAAGTGGTTCAGGCTGCTGCGCTCGCCGCGGGTGGCCCCCCCGACCAGGGCCACGCCGTGGTGGTCGGGGTTCAGGCGGAGGAAGACCATGCCGCCGGGGACCATCGAGTCCGGGTAGCGGTCGCTCACCGCGAGCCCCAGGACGCCGGTGTAGAAGGCCACCGCGCGGTCGAGGTCGGTGACGTTGAGCACGACGTGGCCGATCTTGCGGAGCTGGAACTGCATGCCGCGGAGTATACCGCGGGTCGCCCCGAGCCGGGCGGCCGGCCGACGGGCGGTTGACTCCGGCAAACGCGTCAGGTACATTACGTGCGTCACCGCGGGGTGGAGCAGCCCGGTAGCTCGTTGGGCTCATAACCCAAAGGTCGCTGGTTCAAATCCAGCCCCCGCAACCATTGACGACGAGGGGTTAGCGGACGCAGCAGCCGCTAATTTAGCCCCTTTCGTTTACCCAGACTTCACCCAGGAATTGGTTCGCGACTTCGTCGACAGGAGCGTGCTACTCACGCCGGTGACGGCGTCGGTCGCCGAGCGCCGCCGGATGCCTTGACGGAGCGGCACATCGGCTGTACACGACGGTTGTGGCGCCCCCGATCCAGTACGT
>DATIFV010000244.1:0-21863 GCA_035455085.1 Candidatus Methylomirabilota bacterium
CGGCATCTGGCCCGGCGGCGTCACCGGCGCGCTCGGCGTCGGCACCGGCGCCGCGGGGGCGGCCGGCTCGCTCGGCTTCGAGGTCATCTTCGCGGGAGGCGTCGGCTCGAACCAGCCGCCGATCAGCGGCACCGCGATCACGGCGATCACCGCGAGCACGAGCAGCGCGAGCACCGCGCGGAACCAGCCCGTCGCGAAGATGCTGCGCTGGCCGTATTCCTCCTGCTCCTCGTCCTCGAGAAAATCGTCCTGGTCGGGGCGCTCTGGGCTCACGCGCTCAGTCCTCGCTGGCTGTCCGGTGGTGAAAGGCTACGCAATGTTAGCACCAGTGCCCGGGGGGCTCAACCGAAATCACTAGGGGTTCTGCCTAGTTAGGCGCTACCGGCTCAGGCCCGGCGGCGCGCCTGCCCCCGCCGGTGGGTCCCGCGGCCGGCGGCCTTGCGAGCGCCGCGGCCGGTTGCCTTCCGGAAGAGGAGCCGCAGCGGCGAGCCCGCGAAGCCGTGGGCGTGGCGGAGCGAGTTCACCAGGTAGCGCTCGTAGGAGAAGTGGATGCTCTCGGGCAGGTTCACCGCGAGGGCGAACGTGGGCGGCGACACCGCGACCTGCTGCGCCGACTGCACGCGCAGCGGGACGCCGCGGGCCGACATCGGCCGGCGCTCCACCGCCTGCCGCACGGTGGCCAGCAGCTCGCCCGGCGCCAGCCGCTTCTGCGCTTCCGCGGCCACCAGGTCCACCTGGTCGAAGAGATCGCGCAGCCCGAGCCGGGTCACCGCCGAGGTGAAGCAGATCGGCGCGTGCTCGAGGAACGGCAGCCGCTCGTGGATCTGCCCGGTGACGTCGGCGCGCTGGACCATGCCGGGCGGCACCAGGTCCCACTTGTTCACCGCGACTACCACCGCGCGGCCCGCGTCGTTGGCGTAGCCCGCGATGTGCGCGTCCTGTGCGGTCACCCCCTCGGAGGCGTCCAGGACCAGCACCGCGACCTGGCACCGCTCGAGGCTCTTGAGGGCCATCACCACCGCCAGCTTCTCGAGCGGCTCGGTGACCTTGCCCTTCCGGCGGATGCCCGCGGTGTCGATGAGAAGGTAGTCGCGGTTCCGGAAGCTGACCGGGGTGTCCACCGCGTCGCGCGTGGTCCCGGGCAGCTCGTGTACGAGCACGCGCTCGTGGCCGAGCACCGCGTTGACCAGCGAGGACTTGCCGACATTGGGGCGGCCGATGATCGCCACCCGGGTTCCCTCGACCGCGATCTCCGGGGCCCCCGCGGGGGCGTGGGCCCGGCAGGCCTCGAGCAGCTCGGCCACGCCCCGGCCGTGCTCGGCGGAGACGGTCAGGACGGGCGCGAAGCCCAGCCGGTAGGCGTCGGCCAGGGGCGTGTCCTGTCCCGCCGCGTCCACCTTGTTCAGGACGAGCAGCACCGGGCGCCCGGCCTTGCGGAGGATGCCCGCGATCTCCTCGTCGAGCCCGGTGAGGCCCGCGCGCCCGTCGACCACGAAGACGAGCAGGTCGGCCTCCTCGACCGCCTGCAGCACCTGCCGCCGCACGCCCTGGACGAGGTCCGACTCGCTGCTCGGATCGAAGCCGCCGGTGTCCACCACCGTGGCCTGCCACCGCTCGAACACCACCGTGCCGTAGAGGCGGTCGCGGGTGACGCCGGGGACGTCGCGCACCAGCGAGCGGCGGCGGCCGATGAGGCGGTTGAAGAGCGTGGACTTGCCCACGTTCGGGCGGCCCACGATGGCGATGATGGGGCGCAGCACGGTGTCCTTTCCGCCTACCGGCCGACGAGGGCGGCCAGCAGCGCCGGGGCGTCGGGCTCGACGGCGGTGACGGGCGTCCCGAGCGCGGCGGCCACGTCGGCCGGCGTCAGGTCGTCGAGGAAGACGCCGGCCCCGTCGCGGAGGGCCACCGCCGGGACGAGCACCTCGTCCCCGAGCGCCTGGCCGGCGGCCCGGCGCTGCTCGAGCTGGATCTGGATGTCGCGGCCGGCGAGCAGGCCCGCCACCCCGATGCCGCGCCCGAAGAGCTCGTTGGCCACCGGTACCGGGCTCACGGTCAGGCCCGGCACCGCCAGGCGCGCGAGCAGCGCCCCCATGCGGGGCGCGAACATCTCGCCGGTCACCACGGTCACGTGCCGAGGCTGCGTCGGCCCACGGGACCGGCGGCCCAGCCCGCGGGCCCAGGCATCCTCGAAGCGGCGGACGAGGCCGATGCCGTCCTCGGCCACCGGGAAGCCCTCGTAGGCCGGGGCCGGCGGCAGCGGGGCCCCCGCCTGCAGGTACAGCTCGTCGGCGGCCCACACGAACCGGGTGCCGAGGCGGTCCCGGAACCCGCGCTGCCAGCCCTCGATGGTGCGCACGAGGGCTCCCGCCTCCGCCGCGGTCACCGCGCGCAGCGCGGGCAGCCGCTCGCGGTGGCGGGTCAGCCCGACCGGCACCACCGCGACGGTGGGCACCGCCGGATGGAGCGCGGCCAGCTCGCGCACGGTGCGCTCGAGGTGGAGCCCGTCGTTCCAGCCCGGGCAGAGCACGATCTGCGCGTGCATGGCGATGCCGGCCTTGGCGAGCCGCTCCATCACCGGGAGCAGCTCCCGCCGCACCCGCGGCCCGCCGAGGAGGGCGTGGCGTAGCTCCGGGTCGGTGGCGTGCACCGAGACGTAGAGCGGCGAGAGCCGCTGCGCCTCGATCCGCGCGAGCTCGGCCTCCTCGAGATCGGTCAGCGTGACGTAGTTGCCGTGCAGGAACGAGAGCCGGAAGTCGTCGTCCTTCACGTAGAGGCTCTTGCGCATGCCCCGGGGCAGCTGGTGGATGAAGCAGAACACGCACTTGTTGGCGCAGGTGGAGATCTCGGCCGGGCGCGGGGCCTCGAGCTCGAGCCCGAGCCCCACCCCCCCGCGGACCATCCGCGCGGTCCGGGCCCGCCCCTGCCGGAGCACCCGGAGCTCGAGCCGCTCGTCGCCCGCGTGGAAGTGGAAGTCGATCACGTCGCGCAGCGGGGCGTCGTTGATCGCGAGGATGCGGTCGCCCGGGCGCAGCCCGGCCCGGGCCGCCGGCGTCCGCGGCCGGACCGCGGCGACCACCACGCCCTCCTCCGCCGGCGCGGGACGGCGAGGCACGGTCAGTCTCGCCCGCTCATCGAGCCGGACGTCTCGAGCTGCCGGAGCCCGCGAACGAGGTACTGCAGCCCCGAGGTGATCGTGAAGCCGGCGGTCACCCACGCCAGGAGCTTGGTCACGAGGGCCGGTACCGCGTGGAAGTACACCGCGGCCATGGCCGCCAGTACGGTGGCCATCTGGAAGACGGTGGACATCTTGCCGACCCAGGTGGGTGCGGGATGCACGGTGCCGCCCGCGACGTGGATGACGAGCACGCCCAGGCTCAGCACCACGTCACGGCTCACCACGACCGCGGTGATCCAGAACGGGATGACCTTGAGCCAGGTCAGGGTCACGAAGCCCGAGGTGAGCAGCAGCTTGTCGGCCATCGGGTCGAGGAAGGCCCCGAGGCGGGTCTGGCGCCCCTGGGTGCGCGCGATGTAGCCGTCCAGCATGTCGGTGAGGCTCGCCAGGCAGAAGATCAGGAGCGCCCATCCCGCCCGCCGGTACACCAGCAGGGTCACGAAGACGGGAATCAGCAGGATGCGCAGGATCGTGAGCCAGTTCGGTAGTCCCATGACGAGGTCGGCGAGGGCCGAGGCCCGATTGTAGCACCGACTCGGGACCCCCTACGGCGAGGTGATCCGGTATCCCTCCAGCGCGGCGAGCTGGCGCCGCGGCAGCTCCACCTCCAGACGGATCCCGTCGGGCTCGTCGCGGCGTGCCAGCACGCGGCCGCGCTCGTAGCAGGCGGCCAGGGCCGGCCCGTCGGCGTACGGGATCCGCAGGGTCAGGCGGGCCACCCGCGGCCGGAGCGCCTCGTCCAGGCGCGCGAGCAGGGTCTCGACCCCCTCTCCGGTCCGCGCGGAGATCGCGACGCCGTCGAAGCGGGCGAGCAGGGCGCGCGCGGCGGCCGGCTCGAGGCGGTCCACCTTGTTGAGCGCGACGATCATGGGCCGCCCCATCAGCTCGAGCTCCCCCAGCAGCGCCTCCACCGCCTGCACCTGGTCGTCGAGCCCGGGGTGGCTGGCGTCCACCACGTGGACCAGGACGTCCGCCTCGGTCAGCTCCTCGAGAGTGGCCTTGAACGCGGCGACAAGCTGGGTCGGGAGCTTGCGGATGAAGCCCACCGTGTCGGTCAGGATGAAGGAGGCGTGGGCCGGGTGTGCCACGAGGCGGGCGGTCGGGTCCAGGGTGACGAAGAGCTGGTCGGCCGCCACCCGGTCCGCGCCGGTCAGGCGGTTGAGCAGGGTGGTCTTGCCCGCGTTGGTGTAGCCCACCAGCGCCACCACCGGCACGCCGGCCGCCTTGCGGCGGTCGCGCAGCAGCCGCCGGTGCACGCGCACGCGCTGCAGCTCGTCCCGGATCTTCTGGATGCGCTGGCGGATGATCCGCCGGTCGGACTCGATCTGCATCTCGCCCGGTCCGCGCGTGCCGATTCCGCCGCCGGTGCGCTCGAGGTGCTTCCACTGCCCCACCAGGCGCGGGAGCAGGTAGGACAGCTGCGCCAGCTCCACCTGGAGCTTGCCCTCCATCGTTCGGGCGCGCTGGGCGAAGATGTCGAGGATGAGCGCGGTGCGGTCGATCACCCGGACCCCGAGCGAGCCTCCCAGGTTGCGCTCCTGGATCGGCGAGAGCGGGTCGTCGGAGATCATGAGATCGGCCCCCTCGCGCCGGGAGAGGGTCTTGATCTCCTCGACCTTGCCCTTGCCGAAGTAGAGGCCGGGAGTGGGCGCCCGCCGCTCCTGGGTGGCGCGGGCCACCACCAGGGCGCCCGCCGACTCGGCGAGGCGGCCCAGCTCGTCCAGGCTCTCCTCCACCTCGACCCGCGGCTGGGTGGGCAGCCGCAGGGCCGCCAGCACCGCCTTCTCGCGCGACCTCACTCGACCAGCCCCTCCCGGGTGACGTGCTTGTGCACCGCCTCCGCGGCCCCCTCGACGCCGCCGATCGCGTCCACGTCGAGCCAGCAGAGCTCCGGCTCGCGCCGGAACCACGTCATCTGGCGCTTCGCGTAGCGGGTGGTGTCGCGGATCATCAGCCGCAGAGCCTCGTCCACCGTCAGCCGGCCGCGCAGCGCGAGGGCGAGCTGGCGGTAGCCGATGCCGTCCATCGGCGGGCGATTCTCGTCGTGGCCGGCCTCGAGCAGTCCCCGCACCTCCTCCATCATGCCACGGGCCAGCATCCCGCGCGCGCGCTCGGCGATGGCCGCGTGCAGGCGCGCGCGCTCGCGCCCGAGCCCGATCACGGCCAGCCGCCAGCGGGCGGGCGCCGCCGCCCAGTCGCCGGTGCCGGTGTCTCCCCCGACCCCGGCGCGGCCGGCCTGGACCTCGAGGGCGCGGACGATACGCACGCGGTCGTTGGGGTGCAGGCGTCGCGCCGACTCTGGCGCCACCGCGGCGAGCCGGGCGTGCAGCGCGGGCGTGCCGTGCTCGGCGGCGAAGCGTTCCAGCGTGGCCCGCAACGAGGGGTCCGCGGGCGGCGCGGGGGCCAGGCCCCGGAGCAGGGCGCGCACGTAGAGGCCGGTGCCGCCCACCACCACCGGGAGCCGCCCGCGTCCTTGGACGGCGGCGATCGCGGCGAGGGCGTCCGCCCGGAAGCGGGCCGCGTGGTACCGCTCGGGAGGATCCACCACGTCCAGGAGGTGGTGCGGGACCGCCGCGCGCTCGGCAGGGGTGGGCTTGCCGGTGCCGATGTCCACGCCGCGGTAGACCTGGCGGGAGTCGGCGCCGATCACCTCGATCCCGATCCGCTCGGCCAGCCGCACCGCCACCGCGGTCTTGCCGACGCCCGTCGGGCCCACCACCACGAGCAGCGGCGGGCGGCTCACCACGTGCGCCCGAGGTCCCGTCTTATGTCGCGTAGAGCCAGGCGGCTCACGATCGGGCGGCCGTGAGGGCAGAAGTACGGTGTCCGCGTGCCGGAGAGATCGGCGAGGAGCCGGGCCATCTCCTCGCGCTGCAGGTGGACGTGGGCCTTGATGGCCGCGTGGCACGCCACGAAGGACAGGGCCCGGTGCAGGAGCGGCACCGGCTCGCCCTTGCGCGGCCGGTTGACGTCCTCCACCAGGGCCTCGATCAGGCGCCCGGGCTCCTGGTCCTTGAGCAACGCGGGCACCGCGCGCAGCACCACGGTGGAGCCGCTCCAGCCCTCGAGCGCGAAGCCGAGGCCTTCGAGCGTCGCGGTCCACTCCCGCACCAGATCGGCCTGGCCGGGGCCCAGCTCGACCGCCTGCGGGAAGAGCAGCTCCTGCGAGGCGAGCGGTCCGCCGGCGTCGAGCTCGCCGAGCAGGCGCTCGAAGAGCACGCGCTCGTGGGCCACGTGCTGGTCCACGAAGAAGACCTCGTCGTCGGTCGCGGCGACGATGAACGTGTCCTGGAGCTGGCCGACGACGGCGCCGAAAGTCAGGGCCGCGTAGGCCGCCGGCGCTTCGCGGAAGAGCAGTGCCTGGCCGGCAGGAGCCGGAATGTCCGCGGCCTGGGGGAGTGCGGGGGCCATTTCTGGGCCCCCGCATTGAACAGAGAAGCTTCCGGTCGCATCGCCTGGCGCGTCGCCCCGACCCGCCAAACCTCCCAACCCCCGCTGGGGCGCGATCACCTGCCCCTGCCGGAGGGCATCGTGGACGGCGCGGTAGACGATCTCCTGGATCTGACGGGGAGCGCGGAACCGGACCCAGGCCTTGGTCGGGTGGACGTTGACGTCGACCTCCTGCGGAGGCAGTTCGAGGCGCAGCACTGCGATCGGGAACTGGTCGCGGGCCAGGAGCGGCCGGTAGGCCTCGATCAGGGTCTGGGAGAGCTGGGTGTCGCGCACCGGGCGGCCGTTGACGATGAGGACGATCTCGTCCCGGTTGCCGCGGGCGAGCTGGGGCGGGCCGATCAGCCCCGAGACGGTGAGCGGACCGTCCTTGCGCAGGACCTCGAGGAGGCGCGGCGCGCGCTCGAAGCCCCAGAGCGCGCCGATGCGGTCCCGCAGGCTCCGGGCCCGCGGCGCCGCCAGGACGGACCGGGCGTTGTGCGAGACGCGGAAGTGCACCTCCAGCTGGGCGAGCGCGGTCGCTTCGAGGAGGCGCAGGGCGGCCGCCATCTCGCTCTGGGAGCTCTTCAGGAACTTGAGCCGGGCCGGCGTGTTGAAGAAGAGGTCCTGGACCTCCACGGTGGTGCCGCCGGGTGCGGGCACGAGCAGCTTCTGGCCGACGGTGCCGCCCTCCCCGCGCAGCAGGGTGCCGGTGTCCGCGCCGCGCGCGCAGGAGAGCACGGAGAACCGGGTGACCGCGCAGATCGCGGGCAGCGCCTCCCCGCGGAAGCCCAGGGTCGTGATCGCCTCGAGGTCGGCCTCGGTGGAGAGCTTCGAGGTGGCGTGCCGCAGCAGGGCCAGATCCACCTCCTCGCTCAACATGCCGATGCCGTCGTCGGTGACCCGGATCAGGGCCCGCCCGGCGTCGCGCAGGTCCACCGTCACCTGGGTGGCGAGCGCGTCGAGGGCGTTCTCCACCAGCTCCTTCACCACCGAGGCGGGCCGCTCCACCACCTCGCCCGCCGCGATCTTGTTGACGAGGCGATCGGGCAGCCGCCGGATCCGGGAGGCGCTCACGGCCGCGACCGCAGGCGCTGCTGCCACTCCGCGAGCAGGTTCAGCGCCTGGAGCGGGGTCACCCCGCCCAGATCCAGGGCGGCCAGCTCGCGCAGCAGGGGGTCGTGGGCGGGCGGGAAGAGCCCGAGCTGGGCCGGAGCGGCGGCGGGGGCCTCGGGGGCCACCGCCGCCTGCAGCTCGCTGCGCTCCCGCTCGAGCTCCCCCAGGATGCCCTTGGCCCGGGCGATCACCGCGGGCGGCAGCCCGGCCAGCCGCGCCACCTGGATGCCGTAGGAGCGGTCGGTGCCGCCCGGTCGCACCTTGTGCAGGAAGATGATCTCGTCGTTCCACTCGCGCACGGCCACGTGGAAATTGTGCACCCGCGGCAGCCGCTCGGCCAGCGCGGTCAGCTCGTGGTAGTGGGTGGCGAAGAGCACCTTGGCCCCGCGCCCGCGCTCGTGCAGCTCCTCGGTCACCGCCCACGCGATGGCGAGGCCGTCGAAGGTGGAGGTGCCGCGCCCGACCTCGTCCAGGAGGATGAGGCTCCGCTCGGTGGCGTGGTGGAGGATGCTGGCCGTCTCCACCATCTCGACCAGGAACGTGCTCTGACCGCGCGCCAGGTTGTCCTGCGCGCCGACCCGGGTGAGGATCCGGTCCACCAGCCCGATCCGGGCCTGGCGCGCCGGCACGAAGCCGCCCATCTGGGCCATGAGAGTGAGCAGGGCGACCTGGCGCATGTACACGCTCTTGCCGCTCATGTTCGGGCCGGTCAGGATCATGATCTGGCAGCCGGCCGGATCCAGCGCCACGTCGTTGGGAGTGAACGGTGCGCCGCCCGCCTCCAGCACCGGATGGCGCCCGTCCACGATCTCGAGACCCAGCCCCTCGTCGACCTCGGGCCGCGCGTAGCCGCGCTGGTGGGCCACCTCGGCGAGCGACGCGAGCGCGTCGAGGGTCCCGACCGCGCGGGCGGTGCGCAGCAGCGGGGCCGCCTCCGCCGCGACCGCCGCCCGCACCTGGCCGAACAGCTCGAACTCGAGGCGCGCCCCGCGCTCCTCCGCGCCCAGGACCCGGCTCTCGTACTCCTTCAGCTCGGTGGTGACGTAGCGCTCCGCCCCCACCAGCGTCTGCCGGCGGAGGTAGTCGGGCGGCACCCGGGCCCCGTGGGCGTTGCTCACCTCGATCGCGTAGCCGAAGACCCGGTTGAAGCGCACCTTCAGTGAGGGGATGCCGGTGCGCTCCCGCTCCCGCTGCTCGAGCGAGGCGATCCAGGCCTTGCCCTGTCGCGCCGCCTGCTTGAGCTCGCGCAGTTCGGGGTTCCAGCCCTCCCGGATCAGCCCGCCTTCCCTGAGGACCAGCGGGGGCTCGTCCTCCAGGGCCTCTTCAAGGAGTTTCTGAAGGTCGGGCAGCGGAGTGATCTCCTCGGCGAGGGTGGCCAGCAGCGCGGCATCGACGCCGGCCAGCGCCTCGGCGAGGCCGGGCAGCCCCGCCAGGAAGCCCCGCAGGGCGACGAGGTCGCGGGCGTGGGCCTGGCCGAGGGCGGCGCGGCTGGTGAGCCGCTCGAGGTCCCCGACGCCCTCGAGCCCGCGGCGCAGGGCGTCGCGGGCGGCGGGCGCGTCGACCAGCGCGGCCACCGCGTCCTGCCGGCGCGCGATCGCCTCGCGGTCGAGCAGCGGGCGGAGCATCCACTGGCGCAGCAGGCGGGCACCCATCGGGGTCGTGGTGGCATCCAGGGTCGCGAAGAGCGTGCCGCGCGCACTGCGCTCCTGGACGGTCTCGAACAGCTCGAGGGTGGCCACCGCGGTCGGATCGAGCAGCATCGCTTCCCCGGTGACCAGGCGCTGGATCCGCGCCAGGTGCGCGAGCGCGTCGCCCTGGGTCTCCTGCAGGTAGGCCAGCGCGGCGCCCGCCGCCTGCAGCCCCGCGGTCAGGGCGCTCACCCCGAGAGCGTCGAGGCTCACGCCGCGGAAGTGCGACTCCAGGGTGGCGCGCGCCGCCCGGGCGCCGAAGGCCCCGCCGTCCACGCGGGTGATCGGCACCCCGGCGGGGGCCCAGCGGGCGACCCACCCCGGGTCGGCCTCCTGGGCCAGGAGCAGCTCGGCGGGACGCCGGAGCAGTGCGGCCTCGAGCAGCGCCTCCCCCGCCCCGGGCTCCTCGCCCACCCAGAAATCCCCGGTGGACACGTCCACGAGGGCGAGCCCGACCGCGCTCGACGTCGCGTGCGCGGCGAGCAGGAAGTTGTTGCGGGCCCCGTCGAGGAACTGGGTGTCGGTGATGGTGCCGGGCGTGATGACCCGCACGACTTCTCGACGGAGGATCTTTCGCGTCCGGCCCGGCTCCTCGAGCTGCTCGCAGACCGCCACCTTCTGGCCGGCCCGGATCAGGCGGGCGATGTAGCCGTCGGCGGCGTGGTGGGGGATGCCGGCCATCGGGACGTCCTTCTGCCTGGAGGTCAGGGTGAGCTGCAGGAGCCGGGAGGCGGTCCGGGCGTCCTCGAAGAACAGCTCGTAGAAGTCGCCCAGTCGGAACAGCAGCAGGTAGTCCGGGAAGCGGCGCTTGAGCTCCCGGTACTGCCGCATCATCGGGGTCTGGTCGGCGGGGCGGTCCCTCACGTGGAGGCGAGCGCGGCGGCCAGCCGCTCGTACGTGGTCTCGAGCGATTCGGGCAGCACGCGGGTCTCCGCGATCATCGGCATGAAGTTGGTGTCGCCGTTCCACCGCGGCACGAGGTGGATGTGCAGATGGCCGAGCACCCCCGCCCCGGCCACACGGCCCTGGTTGAGTCCCACGTTGAAGCCGTCGGGGTGGTAGGCGGCGCCGAGCGCGACCGTGGCCTTGCGGATGAGGGCCATCGCCTCGGCCAGCTCCTCGGGGGTCGCCGCCTCGATCGAGCCCGCGTGACGGGTGAGGGCGGCCATGAGGTGCCCGGAGGCGTACGGGAACGCGTTCAGGATCAGGAACGCCAGGCGCCCGCGGTGCAGGATCAGGGAGCGCCGGTCATCACCCGCGGTCAGGGCCGCGCAGAAGACACACGCGGCCTCGGGGCCCCCCGCGGTCGACACATAGGACATCCGCCAGGGCGCCCAGAGCCGCTCCACTCGGCTTACGTGTTGACGAGCTCGCGGAGGCGCTTGCCGACCTTGAAGAAGGGCACCCGCTTCTCGGGCACGCTGACGCTGTCGCCGGTCTTCGGGTTGCGTCCCTTGCGGGAGTTCCGGTGGCGGATGCGGAAGCTGCCGAAGCCGCGCAGCTCGACCTTGTCTCCCTTGCTCAACGCGTCCGTGATGTTGTCGAAGACGGTGTTGACGATGAGCTCGGTTTCCTTCTTGGTCAAGCTCGCGATCTTGGCGACTTCTTCGATGAGTTCCGCTTTCGTCATGGCGACTCCCTTCAGAGGGCCTTCACTGAGAGCCTGTCGACCACGAGACCGTACCACGGCAGGTCAAACTTTGTCAAGCAACCTGGGTAGTTAGAGAGCACCGGCCGCCCCGCCCGGCGACTAGGGCATCAGGTAGAGCGGTGTCCGCAGGGTCTCGAGCGCGGGCAGCATGCGCGAGACCGGCCCCAGGCCGAGGTCGTTGCGCAGCAGCTCGCGCAGCGAGAACGGCCGCCGCGGGTAGACCACCTTCGGCTTGGGCGGCAGGCCCGCCATCCGCGCCGCGGCCTCGATCGCGTCCTCGAGACCGCCCAGATCGTCCACCATCTTGAGCCCGTGCGCCTGCCGGCCGGAGTAGATCCGGCCCTCCGCGAAGGCGCGCACCGCCTGCGGCTCGAGCCCGCGCCCCTCCGCGACCGCGGCGATGAACTGCTCGTAGACGTCGTCGAGCAGGTTCTGGAGGATCCGCCGCTCCTCGGGGGTCATGGCGCGCGCGAAGTTACCCACGTCCTTGTAGGCACCCGCCTTCACCACCACGTACTCCACGCCCACCTTCTTCAGGAGCCCCTCCACGTTGGCGAGCTGCATGACCACGCCGATCGAGCCGGTGAGCGTGCCGGGGCTGGCGAAGATGCGGTCCGCGGACACCGCGACGTAGTAGCCGCCGGAGGCGGCCACCGAGCCGAGCGAGGCGACCACCGGCTTCTTGGCCTCGCGCAGGCGGCGGACCGCCGCCACGATCTCCTGGGTGGGGGCGACCACGCCACCCGGGCTGTCGATGCGCAGCACCACCGCGCGCACCGCCGGGTCGTCCCGGTACTCGCCGAGGGTGCGGACGATCGTCTCGGGCTCGTGGCTCCGGTCGGTCGCCACCCCGATCACCCCCACGACCTCCACCACCGCTACCTTGGAGCCGCCGGGGAGGCCGTCGTCGCTCACCGCCAGCAGGAGCCAGACGGTGAGGACGAAGAGCACGAGAACGCCCGCACCGCCCCCGAGCGCGACGAGGGCGATCCGGCCGCGTGAGGTCACGCGCGCTTACTCCTCGTCGTCGTAGTCGTCGCCGCCGCGGCGCTTGCGGCCCTTGTGCCGGCGCCCGCCGTCGGTCTGCACCGGCTCCTCGATCACCGCGGCCAGCTCCTTCAGCGACAGCCCGATCCGCCGCTCGTTGGGATCCACCCGGATCACCATGAGGGTCAGCTCGTCGCCCACGTTCAGGATGTCGGCCGGGGTCGCGATCGGCCGGTTGGACATCTGGGAGATGTGGAGCAGCCCGTCCACTCCCGGCTCGAGCTCCACGAAGGCGCCGAAGTCGGTGAGGCGCACGACCTTGCCGGTGACCCGCGAGCCCATCAGGTAGCGCTGCGACACGGTGTCCCACGGATCGGGCTGGATCTGCTTGAGGCCGAGCGAGATGCGCTTGTTCTCGCGATCCACGTTCAGGATCTGGGTGTCGATCGCCTGCCCCTTCTTCAGCAGCTCGGAGGGGTGCCCGATGTTCCGGGTCCAGGACATGTCCGAGATGTGCAGCAGCCCGTCCACTCCCGGCTCGAGCTCCACGAAGGCCCCGAAGTCGGTGAGGTTACGCACCTTGCCCGAGACGCGCATGCCGGGCTGGTAGCGCTCCTGGATGGTCGCCCACGGGTCGGCCTCGACCTGCTTCATGCCGAGGGAGATCCGCTTGGTGGCCTTGTTGACCTCCAGCACCATGACCTCGACGGTGTCCCCCACGTTCACCAGCTTGGAGGGATGACGCACCCGGCGCGTCCACGACATCTCGGAGACGTGCACGAGGCCTTCCACCCCCGGCTCCAGCTCCACGAAGGCCCCGTAGTTCGTCAGGCTCACGATGCGCCCGCTCACCCGGGCCCCGATCGGATAGCGGTCGTCCACGTTGGCCCAGGGGTCCGAGGACTTCTGCTTGTACCCGAGCGAGACCCGGCCGGTCTCCCGGTCGAAGTGCAGCACCACCACTTCGACCTGGTCGCCGATCTGGAAGATCTCCGAGGGGTGCCCCACCCGTCCCCACGACATGTCGGTGACGTGCAGGAGCCCGTCGATCCCGCCCAGGTCGATGAAGGCCCCGTAGTCGGTCAGGTTCTTGACCGTGCCGGTGAGCACCATGCCCTCGGCGAGCACCGAGAGCGTGTGCTTCTTCTTCTCCTCGCGCTCCTCCTCCAGCATCGCGCGGCGGGAGAGCACCACGTTGCCGCGGCGCCGGTTGAGCTTGATCACCTTGGCCCGGATGGACTGGCCGACCATCGCGGCCAGGTTCTTGACCGGGCGGAGATCCACCTGGGAGCCGGGCAGGAAGGCCCGCACGCCCACGTCGACCGCCAGCCCGCCCTTGACCACCTCGGCGACCCGGCCTTCCACCGGAGTGCCGGCGTCGTGGGCCTTGGAGATCTGATCCCAGACCTTGATCTTGTCCGCCTTGTCCTTGGAGAGGACGATCAGCCCTTCGTTGTCCTCCTTGGACTCGAGGTAGACCTCGATCTCCTCGCCGACCTTGGGCAGGCTCCCCGCGTGCGCGAACTCCTCGATGGGGATGGTGCCCTCGCTCTTGTAGCCGATGTCCACGAGGACCTCGCTGCCCCGCACCTCGACCACGCGCCCGCGGACGACCTCGCCCTCCTCGACGTCGCTCACCCCGCGGTTGAACCAGTACTCCATGCTCTCCTCGGAGGCATCACCCACCTCCTTCGCGCTGCCCACGAGGGTCCTCGACTTCTGGTTGTCCCTGTCCATGACTGCACCTCTCCTTGGATCGATTTGCCGGCCGCCCCGCGGGGCGCGCCCGGCATTGCGGCGGTCCGTCAGGACCGCGGCTGCTGCTCCCGGAGCTGCGCGATGGCGCGCATCATCTCCCGGGCCGCTTCACGATACGCCTCCTTGCGCCTCTCGTCACCCGCTCTCTTGCCCTCGGCCTTGAAGACCACCGGCGGCCCGAAGGTCACCCGCACCTTGGTCGGCCGGGGGAGCGCCCGCCCCCGCGGCAGCGCCGCCCCGCTCCCGGACACGTACACCGGCACCACCGGCGCGCCGCTCAGCACCGCCAGCATGCCGACCCCGGGCTTGCCCGCGCGGAGCGGCTCGCCCTCCAGACCCCGCGTGCCCTCCGGGAAGACCAGGAGCGCCCGCCCCTCCTGCAGCAGGGCCAAAGCGCCCTTCAGGGCGCGCATGTCGGAGCCGTCCCGACGGACCGGGCGCGCGTTGAGCGCCCGGATCAACCGGCCGAACAGCGGGATGCGGAAGAGCTCCTCCTTGGCCATGAAGCAGATCGGCCGGGGCGCGGCCCCGCCGACCAGCGGCGGATCGAGCACGCTCACGTGATTGGACACGAGCAGGAGCGGGCCGGTCGCCGGCACCAGGTCCCGGCCGACCGCTTCCAGCCGGAAGAGGAGGCGCATCAGCGCCACCGCGATCGGCTTCAGGATCGCGTACAGCATCTCGCCTGCTCGACCACGCGCGCCAGCTCATCCACGACCTCGGCGATGCTCCGCCCGGTGGTGTCGACCACCACCGCCCCCGCCGGCTTCACCAGCGGAGCCAGCGCTCGCTCCATGTCCTGGCGGTCGCGCCGGGCCACCTCCTCGCGGACGCTCGCCAGCTCCGCCTCTTGCCCCCGCGCCGCGAGCTCGTCGCACCGCCGGCGGGCCCGGATGTCCAGGTCGGCGTCGAGGTAGAACTTCACTTCCGCCTCCGGCCACACCACGCTGCCGGTGTCGCGGCCCTCGAGGACCACTCCGCCCGCCGCGGCCAGGCCCCGCTGGATGGGCGTCATCTTATCTCTCACCACACCCAGCGTCGTCAACCGCGACGTGAGGCGGCTGATGGCGGGGGCGCGGATCTCCGCGCTCACGTCCCGGCCGTCGACGAGGACGCGCCCGCCGTCGAGCCGCACGCTCGTGCGCTCCAGCAGCGCTCGCAGCGCCGGGCCGTCCTCGGGCACCACCCCGGCCTCCTGCACCGCCCACGCGACGCCGCGGTAGAGCGCCCCGGTGTCGACCAGGGTGAACCCGAGCCGCCGGGCCAGGGCCGAGGCCACCGTGGACTTGCCGGCGCCGGCCGGGCCGTCGATGGTGATCACGATCTCGTGGTGGCCGCTCCTCACGCGCAGGTCTCGCGGGTGCGCCGGATGCGATCGAGGGCCGCCTCGATGGCGGTCACGTCGCCGGCGTCGATCAGCCGCGTGAGCTCGTCGAGAGCGGCGCGGAAAGCCCCGAGGGCCTCGGCGAGGGCGGTGCGGTTCTCCTGGAAGATCTCGCGCCAGACGCGGGCGTCGGACGCCGCGATCCGGGTGGTGTCCCGGAAGCCGCGGCCCGCGACCTCGAAGAAGCCGGGGTCCATGCGGATCACCGCGTCCACCAGGGCGTCGGCGACCAGGTGCGGCAGATGGCTGATGGCGGCGGTGGCCCGGTCGTGGGTCACCGGATCGAGGGTCACCAGCCGCCCCCCGAGCGCCTCCCAGAAGGCCCCCACCCGCTTGACCGCGTGGGGGTCGGTGCGCTCGGTGGGCGTGATGATCACGGTCGCCCCTTTGAAGAGGTCATGCCGCGAGACGTCGTAGCCGCTCTGCTCGGAGCCGGCCATGGGGTGGCTGCCCACGAAGCCGAGCGGCCGGGTCCGGCCGAGTTCCTCCGCCGCCCGCACGATCCCCGCCTTGGTGCTGCCCACGTCGGTCAGCAGCGCCTCCGCGGGCAGCGCGTGCCAGACCGCAGGCAGCAGCGCGGTGAGGGTGGCGACCGGGGTGGCGAGCAGGCAGAAGTCCGAGCCGGCCACGCCGTCCTCGAGGCTGGTGCTGACACGGTCGACGGTGCCGTCGCGCAGCGCGGGCTCGAGGCGCGCCCGGTCGCGGCCGACCGCCACGATCTCGTCGGCGAGCCCCTGGGCGCGCGCGGCCTTCGCCACCGATCCGCCCAGGAGGCCGAGCCCGACGAGACTCAGGCGTCGGATCACGCGCCCTTGGCTCCCGCGAGGACCTTCTTGAGCGCCTTCACGAACCGCCGGTTCTCCTCGGGGGTGCCGATGGTCACGCGGAGCGCGCTCTCCATCCCGAAGCTCGTCATCGGCCGCACGATCACGCCTTCCTTGAGCAGCCAGTGGAAGACCTCGCTGGCGCTGCGCCCCACGTCCACCAGGATGAAGTTGGCCCGCGAGGGCGCGTACTTGAGCTTCATCGCGGTGAACTCCTCCGTGAGAAAGGCGCGCCCGGCCTCGATCATGCGCAGGCACTCGGTCACGTGCGAGTCGTCCTCGAGCGCGGCGAGCGCGGCGGCCTGGGCCACCGAGTTCACGTTGAAGGGCTGCCGGATCCGGTTCAGCAATGAGACGCAGTCGGGGTCGGCGACCCCGTAGCCCACCCGCAGGCCGGCGAGGCTCGCCGCCTTGGAGAAGGTGCGCAGCGAGGCCACCTTGCGCCCCTGCTTGAGGTAGGCCAGCGAGTCCGGGAAATCCGGCCCGTGGGCGAACTCGATGTAGGCCTCGTCGAACACCACGATGACCTTGTCGGGCACCCGCGCCATGAAGTGCTCGACCTCGTCGGCGGTCACGATGGTGGCAGTGGGGTTGTTGGGATTGGCGATGAACACCATCTTGGTCATCGGGGTGATGGCCCGGGCCATGGCCTCGAGATCGAGCCGCTGGTCCTTGAGGGTCACCACCACCCGGATCCCCCCCACCGCCTGCACGATCATCGGGTAGACCACGAAGGAGGGGTGCGGGATCACCGCCTCCTCACCCGGCCGCAGGAAGGCCCGCACCACGAGCTCGATGAGGTCGTTGGAGCCGTTGCCGAGGATGATGTGATCGGAGGACAGGCCGTGGCGGCGCGCGATGGCCTGGCGGAGGTAGTAGCCGCTGCCGTCCGGGTAGCGGTTGATGTGGGCGAGCGCCGCCTGCATGGCCTTCATCACGCGGTCCGACGGGGCCAGCGGGTTCTCGTTGGACGCGAGCTTGATGACGTCGCTGATGCCAAGCTCGCGCTCGAGCTCCTCGATGGGCTTCCCGGGCTCGTAGGGCGCGATGCCCAGGATGTGGTCGTTGGCGAGAGACTCCCAGGACACGCTCATTCGGGTGCTCCTTACGCGGCCGGGTACGAGCCGAGGATCTTCAGGAACTGACAGCGCTCCCGGACCTCGGCCAGCACGTGCCGGACGTTCTCGGTCTCGCTATGCCCCTCGAAGTCGAGGAAGTTGACGTACTCCCAGGGGCGGCGCTTCGTGGGTCGGGACTCGATCTTGGTCAGGTTCAGGCGCGCCGCCGCGAACGGCTGCAGGATGCGGTACAGCACGCCCGGCTCGTTCTTCATCGAGAAGAGGATCGAGGTCTTGTCGCGGCCGGTGGGGGCGACCGCCCGCCGCCCGATGACGAGGAAGCGGGTCGAGTTGGAGGGGTTGTCCTCGATGCGCCCGCGGAGGATCGGCACCCCGTGCACGTGCGCGGCCATGTCGGAGGCGATCGCCGCGGCGGTGCTGTCGTCGCGCGCGCGCTCCACCGCCGCGGAGGTGGAGGCGGTCTCCTCGGTCACCACCCCGGGCAGGTGCGCGGCGAGCCAGGCGCGGCACTGGGCGAGCCCCTGCGGGTGCGAGCACACCACCTTCACCTCGGCGAGCTCGGTGGCGCGCGAGATCAGGTGCTGCGAGATGTCGAGCGTGATCTCGCCGGTGATGATCACCTCGGAGTCGATGAGGCGGTCGAGCGTGATGTTCACCGGACCCTCGGTGGAGTTCTCGACCGGCACCACCCCGAACTCGGCGAGGTCGCGCTCCACCTCGTCGAAGACGTCGCCGATGGTGCGCACCGGGCGGAAGCGCACCGAGGAGCCGAAGCGTCGGGTGGCCGCCTGGTGCGCGAAGGTGCCCGCGGGACCGAGGTACGCCACCGGAAGCGGATGCTCCAGCGCGAGCGAGGCGGAGAGGATCTCGCGCCAGATGGCGCGGATCGCCGCCGGCCCGAGCGGTCCCTTGCTCAGCGCGACGAGGCGGTCGAGAACCTGGGCCTCGCGCTCGGGGATGAAGTACGGGAGGTCCTGCTGCCTCTTGAGCTCGCCGATCCGGAGGGCGGCGTCACCGCGCTGGTTGAGGAGGTTGAGGATCTCTTCGTCGAGGTTGTTGATCCTGGATCGCCAATCGTCCAGGTTCATCGAGGGCTCCTGAAGCACGTCGGTCGCGTAACCCCAGGCACTATAGCGGAAGCCTACCCCCCACGCAAGCGATCAAGGGCGGCCCGCTCGGCGGCGGTGAGGGGCCGGTGGGCCCCCGGGGCCAGGTCGCCCAGGCGCAGGGGGCCGAACTGCACGCGCTTCAGGCGCTTGACCGGATGGCCGAGCGCCGCGCAGTAGCGCTTCACCTCGCGGTAGCGCCCTTCCGCGAACGTCACGCGCAGCCGCGTGCTCCGCGGGCCCGCGGCGAGCCGCGTCACGCGGCTCGGCACCGCGGGCCCGTCCGGGAGCACCGCACCGCGGCGCCAGCGCGGCAGGTCTGCCTCGCCCACCTGGCCGCGCACCTCGACCTCGTACACGCGCGGGATCTCGTAGCGCGGGTGGAGGAGGCGGTTCGCGAGTTCGCCGTCGTTGGTGAGGAGCAGGAGGCCCTCCGCGTCGAGATCGAGGCGGCCCACCGGATAGACCACGCGCGCGGTGCGTGGGAGCAGGTCGAGCACCACCGGTCGGCCGACCGGATCGTGGCGGGTCGTCACGTAGCCGCGCGGCTTGTGCAGCAGCAGATACTGCAGGGGCGCGCGGGCCGGGAGCGGCCGGCCGTCCACCGTGATGCGGTCGACGGCGGGATCGGCCTGCGCCCCGGGCTCGAGCCGGACCCGGCCGTTGACGGTGACGCGCCCCTCGGCGAGCAGCCCTTCAGCTGCTCGCCGGGACGCGATCCCCGCCTGGGCCAGGATCTTGCTCAGCCGGATCGGCGGCAGCGGTGGTCTCCTCGTCCTCGGGCTGGGGCTCGGCGAGCTGGGCCGCCGCGGTCTCCGCGAGCTCGGGCACGATCAGCTCGCCCTCGACCTTCGGCAGGTCACCGAGATCCCGCAGGCCGAAGGCGACCAGGAACTCGCGGGTGGTCTCGTAGAGGAACGGCCGCCCCGGCGAGTCCTTGCGTCCCGCGATGCGGATCAGGCGCCGCTCCAGCAGGTTGTCCAGCACCGCGTCCGAGTTGACGCCGCGGATGGCGTCCACCTCGGGCCGGGAGACCGGCTGGCGGTAGCCGATGATGGCGAGCGTCTCGAGCGACGGGCGCGAGAGCCGCGAGCGGGTGCGGCTGCGGGCGAGCTTGACGAGCCAAGGCGCGATCTCGGGACGGGTCACCAGCCGGAAGCCGCCGCCGACCTCGACGACCTGCAGGGCCCGGGCCTCCGCGTCCAGGCGGCGCCGGAGCGTCTCCAGCAGCTCCCGGGCCGCGGTGGCCGACTCGAGGTCGAGCACCTCCTGGATGCGGGAGGCCTCCACCGGGGTGTCCGAGGCGAAGAGCAGCGCTTCGACGACGTCGATGAGCTCAGGCATCCAGGGTCTCCCCCGCTTCGTCTCTCGGTTCCGGTGACGCGGGCTCCCGCACGCTCACCGCGTTGCGCTCGATCACGATCTCGCCGAACAGGTCGGCCTGGCGCGCGCGGGCCTGCCCGAGCCGGACCAGTTCGAGCAGCGCGAGCAGCGTCACCACCCACTCGGCCCGCAGCCGCTCCGCCCCCGCCACCGACGAGAAGAGTAGCGACCAGGTGCTGCGCAGCAGCTCCAGGATCTCGTTCATGCGTTCGAGGACCGAGATGGGGTTGGGCTCGACCTGCCGCGGCGCCCGGCGCTTCTGCTCCTCGATCATCCGCTGCAGGGCGCGCTGGAGCAGGTGCACCGAGAGGTCCTCGAGCGGGATGTCCTCGGGGGGCGGCAGCTCCGCGGTGGTGCGGCCGAAGATGAGCGCCTGCTCCGCCTCCCGCTCGGCGAGCCAGACCCCGAGGGCCTTGACCCGCGCGTACTCGCGCAGCCGTTCCTCCAGCTCGCGTTTGAGCAGCTCGCCCTCCTCGTCCAGGATCTCGTCCTGGTCGTCCGGATTGACCGGGAGCAGGAGCTTGGACTTGAGGTAGATCAGGGTCGCGGCCATGACCATGAAGGATCCCGCGGTCTCCAGGTCCTGGAACTGCACCGCCTCCAGATGGGCCAGGTACTGATCGGTGATCGTGCGCAGGCGCAGGCGCGAGACGTCCACCTCGCTGGTGCGGCAGAGATGGAGCAGCAGGTCCAGGGGCCCCACGAAGGACTCGATCTTGATCGTGAGGCCAGACTCCGGGACGGCGCCTTGGGTGGCGGTTTCCGGCGCGCTCATGGCTCGAGCTTGACCGCGTCGCGGACCTCGGCCATGGTCTGCTCGGCGACGCGGCGGGCACGCTTGGAGCCCTCGCGGAGGATCTCGACGATCTCGCCCGGCTTCTCCACGAAGCGCTGGCGGCGGTCCCGGATGCCGGCCAGCGGCGGGAGCATGTGGTGGAGCAGGACCCCCTTGCAGTCGAGGCAGCCGATGCCGGCGGTGCGGCAGCCGGTCGCGCAGGCCTCGCGATCCGCCTCGGGCGTGAAGATCCGGTGCAGGTCGAACACCGGGCACACCTCCGGATTGCCGGGGTCGGCCCGGCGCTTGCGGGCGGGGTCGGTGACCATCGGCCTGATCTTGGCGGTGATGTCCTCGCTGGTGTCCGAGAGGTAGATGGCGTTGCCGTACGACTTCGACATCTTCCGCCCGTCCGTGCCCGGCACCTTCGGGATCTGGGTGAGCTTGGCCTGCGGCTCCGGGAACACCGCCTTCCAGGTGTTGTTGAAGCGGCGCGCGACCTCGCGCGTCAGCTCGATGTGCGGCACCTGGTCGGCGCCCACCGGGACCCACTGAGCCTTGTACATGAGGATGTCGGCCGATTGCAGCAGCGGGTAGCCGAGCAGCCCGTAGGACGGCGACTCGATACCGAGCTGCTCCACCATCTCCTTGTAGGTCGGCACCCGCTCGAGCCAGGCCACCGGGGTGGCCATGGAGAAGAGCAGGTGCAGTTCCGCATGCTCGGGCACCAGGGACTGGATGAACAGGGTGGACCGATCGGGGTCGAGCCCGGCCCCGAGCCAGTCCGCGCCCATCTCGATCGTGTCGCCCGGCACGTCCCCGGTGCCGCCCGGATCGGTGGTGAGCACGTGCCAGTTCGCCACGAAGTAGAAGCACTCGTAGGCGTCCTGGAGCTTCACCCAGTTCTCCAGCGCCCCCAGGTAGTTGCCGAGATGGAGCCGGCCGGTCGGCCGCATCCCGGACAGCACGCGATCCCGCGATCCCGTCATGACGGTCTAGCCATCCTCCCGGGGCCTGCCGCCTCGCGCGGCCTCCCACACCTTGGCCATGCGCAGGAAGACGTACTCGGCGTAGAGGACGGCCAGCACGAAGCCCCGCCAGCCGTCCAGGAAGCCCCGATGAACAATGTACATGGAAAAGAAGCGCCCGAGGGGACGACTCACCAGGCCCAGGAGCCCGGCGGGCCGGCCCCGCCGGATCCAGTCCTGGGCCGACAGGGTCGAGTAGCGATTCGAGCGGCGCACGAAGTCCTCGAGGTCGCGGTAGGAGTGGTGCAGCAGCGGCTCGGCGACCGGCTCCACCCGGCCCGACACCGTGACCGACTCGTGCACCGCGTTCTCCACGAAGCGCCCGGCCCGCCGCCGGAAGAGGCGCAGCTGGTAGTCGGGGTAGAGCCCGCCGTGGCGCACCCCCGCGCCCCAGAAGATGTTGCGACGCGGGATCGCGTAGCCGTCGGCGGGGCCGTCGTCCTTCAGGACGGTCCGGAGGCGCTCGCGCAGCTCGGG